>DASXGC010000157.1:0-39485 GCA_036489235.1 Vicinamibacterales bacterium | reverse complement strand
CGCCGATTACGAGAGTGCGAACGTGCAGTCGACCAACATCGACGCGGCGCAAATCGCGCTCGGCCTGAAGGGCAGCGCCAGCCTGCCGGCAACTGATCTCAACAAGATGCACAGCTACCACGACCTCAACGGCGATGTCGGCGGCTTCCTGAAGCGCGACACGGTGTGGTGGTACGGTTCGCTGCGCAATCAGGACATCCAGACACTGCTGCCGAACTTTCCCGTCAAGCCGTTCGAAACGGGCTTACGTAATGCGTCCGCGAAAGTCACTTACGCGCTGAACAAGAACAATAAACTCATCGGCTACGGCATGTGGGGCCGGAAATATCAGCCGAATCGGCTAGACACCTACCTCATCGCGGCGACCAGCGCGATTCACAACAGCGCCGACTCCACCCTGCTGCAGAAGTACTGGGGTCATACCTACAAGGCGGAATGGGACAGTATCGTGTCCGACCACGTGTTCTTCGAAGTACACGGCGGGCAGTTCGGCTACGACTGGCCCTACACGCGCTACAGCAACGCGCCAGCTTTTCAAGACCTCAGCACCAACGTCGTCAGCGGCGGCAATCAGGACGGATGGTGGACCAACCGGCGACGGAATCAGGTCTTCGGCACGCTGAGCGTGTTCAAGGACGGGTGGGCCGGATCGCACAACTTCAAGATGGGCGGAGAAGTGTTCGACGAGGCCACGGAATACAAACGCGGTGACGGGGGCGTCGGCAACGTGCCAGGCGACGTGCTGCAGGTGTTGCGTAACGGTGCGCCGAGCGAGGTCCTGCTGTTCCAATCGCCGGTCGATTCGCTCGACGGGCTGCGCACCTTCGGCCTGTACATCACCGATACCTGGCGGGCCAGCAACAAGCTGACGCTCAGTCTTGGTCTGCGATTCGATCGCTACCGCTCGTATCTGCCGGCACAGGCGGGTCCGCCGGTCGGCCCATTTAACACGACGCAGGTCAACTTCGCCGCTATCGACAACCTGCTGACGTGGAATCTGCCGGCGCCCCGGCTCGGCTTCACCTACGACCTGCTTGGCACCGGCAAGACCGTGCTCAAGGGCAACTACGCACAGTACTACTGGAATCCGGGAACGGCGGTGATTGCCGAGAACATCAACAACAATCCGGTCGACTGGTACAACCGTTACAACTGGGCGGACAAGAACGGCAATGGCGTCTGGGATGCTGGCGAACAGGGCCAGTTGACAGCATCGCGCGGCGGCGTCGGCAGCGCGATTCTCGATCCCGCCGGACTGAACGACACGCTGACGCGTGAAGCAGCGGCGTGGGTCGAGCACGAACTCGTGCCGAACGTCGGCATCCACGCCGGCTTCGTCTGGCGCCGCATCTCCGGCCTGGTGCAGTTGAATAATGCCAACCGGCCGTTCTCGGCGTTCACCGTGCCGACGACGATTCTCGACCCGGGTCCTGACGGCGTGCTCAAGACGGCGGACGATGGTGCGTCGATCGCGGGCTATAACCTGAGCGCCGCGGCGCTGGCGTCGCCGGTGCTGAACGAACTGCAGAACACGAGCGGCAAAGACGACTTCTACACGCTCGAATTCAGCGCGAGCAAACGGGCGACCGGTCGCTGGTCGTTGAGCGGCTCATTCTCCTACCGCTGGAACCAGGACAACTCGGCCAGCTACTCTGGCAATAGCCTGCGCGCGCTGCAAGACGTGGCGACGCCTAACGATCTCATCAACACGGACAACGGACGCTATAACTTCACGACCTGGGCGATCAAGGTCAACGGCACCTACGAGGCGAAATACGGCATTCGCATCACGCCGTCGCTGCGCAATCAGTCCGGTCAGCCGTACGGGCGCACCATCAGCGCCGCGGCGGCGAACGGCATCAACTACGGCACGGCGCGCATCCTGGTCGAGCCGATCGACACCCATCGCCAGGACAACGTCACGATTCTCGACGTCCGGGTGGAAAAAGCCATAAAGCTGGGGAAAAGTCAGACGCTGTCAGGGTTCATTGACGGCTACAATCTGACCAACAGCAACGCCGCGACCAACATCAACTGGAGTTCGGGCGCGACGTATCTGACACCATCGACGATTATCGGTCCGCGCCTCGCGCGAATCGGCGTCAAGTTCGATTGGTAGAGCACGTTTACAGACGGTGACACCGCTGACGCGCGTCAGGAGTATTAATACCCTCACACGCGTCACTCTCTTCCCCAGCAGGTTGCCATGACGATGAAGAACTGTTCACTGCTCGTGTTTGCCGCTGCCGCGATCGGCATCGCTGCCGGTTGCTCGTCGCCCTCGGCCAAGGCGCAGGCCGCGCCGCCGAAAGCGCAAGCGAAACCCAAGCTCGGGATTCGGCCTGCAGGCGATACCGAAATCCAGCCGGACCTCACCAAGGTGTCGTCCGAAGAGCTCAAGAAGGTCTATTCCTACATCGACGAGCATGTCGATGAACACGTGGAGAATCTCCAGAAGTGGATCCGCCAGCCGAGCATCTCCAACAGCGGCGAAGGTATTCCCGAGACCGCCGAAATGGTGAAGGGCTTCTACGAGCAGCTCGGCTGCCAGACGGCCAGGGTCTTCGATGTCGGCATGACCGAATGGGGCGCGCCAGGCAACCCGGTGGTGTACGCCAAGTGCGACTACGGCGCACCGCGGACGATTGCGATCTACTGGCAGTACGACACCATGCCGGTCACGCAGCCGGACGCGTGGAAGGAACCGCCGTTCGAAGCGCGGCTGGTCGAACAGGCGCCGTATAAGAAGGTGCTGATTGGCCGCGGCGCCACCAACTCCAAGGGGCCGGAACTGGCCTACTGGAACGCGCTGATGTCGATCAAGGCGGTGACGGGCACGATGCCGGTCAACCTGATCTTCATCGCCGAAGGCGACGAGGAGCGGATGGATATCGGCCTGCGCAAATTCGTCAAGGATCACCCGGATCTCATCGCCGGTGCTGACGCGCTGATCGGCGAAGGCGGCGGCCAGTCGCCGAGCGGCGGTGCCGGCGTCGGCGGCGGGTCGGAAGGCTGCGTCTACATCGAGCTGACGACCAGCGGCAAGGCCTGGGGCCGTGGGCCCGTACAGTCCGACATTCACGGCGCGAACAAACGCGCGGTCGACAGCCCGGCATGGCGCCACATCAAGATGCTGGCGTCATTGGTGTCTCCCGACGGCAATACTCCGCTGATCAAGGGATTCGCCGACGGCATGGAGCCGATGTCGCCCGAGGAAACCGCGGCGATGAAGAAGAGCGCCGAAAAGGTGGATCTGAAGGTCGCGGCCGAGAACCTGGGTGTCGCGCGGTTCATCTCAGACGACCCGTTCAAGATGACGCAAATGGCGCGCTACGGCCTGTCGTTCAACCTGGATGGCATCTGGGGCGGCAACATGTACGCGGGAGGCGCCGGCGCGATTCTGCCGAACAAGATCACGTCGAAGCACAACATGCGCTACGTGCCGAAGATGAACGGCATCGAGATGACCAAGCGCATCCGCGAGCAGCTCGATCGCAACGGCTACAAGGACGTGGAGATGAAGGTGATCGGCGACGTGCCGTGGTCGAAGATGTCCTACGACACCGACATTGCCCGCGCGATGACCGACGCCTACACCCAGTTCAACATTCCGCACGGCGAGCCGGCGCACTATGCGTCGATTCTCGGCGGCTACTGGCCCGCCTACCTGTTCACGAATCAGGAAGCCGGACAGAAAATCGCGCCGGTGTCGATGCCGATCGGCATGGGCGGCGCCGGCCACGGCGGCAATGCGCACGCCGCGAACGAGTACTACGTGATCGAGGGCGCCGGTAAGGTCTATGGCATCGCCGGCGCAGAGAAGGTCGCGGCGACGATCATCTACAACTTCGCGGGAAAGAATCAGCTGCCGACGGCTAAAGCGACCAACTGATGCCGCTGCTTCGGGTCCGCGATCTCGTCAAGACATACCAGGTCGGTGACGTCGCCGTGCGCGCGCTGCGCGGCGTCACCCTCGACGTCGAGCCGGGCGAATTCGTGGCGGTCATCGGGCCGTCCGGATCCGGCAAGTCGACGTTCATGCACATTCTCGGTTGTCTCGATCGGCCAACCTCGGGTCAATACTGGCTCGAGGGACGAGACGTCTCGCAGCTGAACGACGACGAGCTTTCCGCGATTCGCAACCGCCAGATCGGGTTCGTGTTCCAGGGCTTCAACCTGTTATCCCGGACATCGGCGGTGGAAAACGTCGAGCTGCCGCTGCTGTACGTCGCCGGCAAAGTCCCGGCGGGCGAACGGCGCAAGCGCGCGCTCGCGGCGCTCGATGCAGTCGGGCTCGCGGATCGGGCCGAGCACCATCCGAATCAGCTGTCCGGTGGACAGCAGCAGCGCGTCGCGATCGCGCGGGCGCTGTTGAACAATCCGTCGATCCTGTTCGCAGACGAACCGACCGGCAACCTCGACAGTCGGACGAGTGTCGAGGTGATGGACATTTTCCAGCGGCTCAAGGACGATCGCGGTATCACCATCGTGCTGATCACCCACGAGCAGCAGGTCGCCGAGTACGGGTCGCGGATTATTGCATTCAAGGACGGCCAGGTGCTGTCCGATGCCGCCAACGACCGCCAGCGCCTGGCGATGGGCGAGCTGGCCATGCTGCCGGCGGGGTGAGACATGTCGATCGGATCGAGCCTCAGAATCGCGCTGCGCGCGCTGTCGCGCAACAAACTGCAGACGGCGCTGACCACAATCGGCATGACGATCGGCGTCGCGACCGTGCTGACGATGATTGCGCTCGGCTCCGGCGCCGAGACCGCCATCGAGCAGCAGGTCCGCGCTGCGGGCATGAACCTCATCGTCATCACCGCCGGCAACTACAAGCCGAAGACGGAAGACGATGGCGGCGGCGTCGTTGATCATCAGGCCCGAACCGATGTTGGGGCCAATCCCGCTCCTTCCGGCGACGTAGGGGCGAAGCTTGCTTCGCCCGGCGACGTGGCGGCGTTTACTCCGCGCCGACGACACCCGGACGTTGTCCTGGCGGCTTTCCATCCCGAAGACGACCCGATGGAAAAGCACGATCATCCGACGTCGAGGCAGCGGCTGGGCGACTCGGAAGCGGGCCTGGGCGCCGCGGCGACGCTGACGCCGGCCGACGCCGCCGCGATCCGCGGCGTCAAAGGCGTGCAGTTCGTGTCGGAAGGCATTCACGAGAATGTTCATGCGGTTGCGGGCGATAAGCGCTGGTTTACCCGCCTGCACGGCGGCGACGTCGAGCTCCCGAACATCCGGCGGTCGTGGACGTTCACCGCTGGTCGCTTCTTCACGGCGCGGGAACAAGCGAGGCTCGCACCGGTGGTCGTGCTCGGAGCCTTTGCCGCGGAGAAGCTGTTCGGCGACCGCAACCCGGTCGGTCAGCAGGTTCTGCTTTTCAAGCAACCGTTCGAGGTCGTCGGCGTCGTGTCCAGCGGCAGCTGGATGGTGGCGCCGTCCGCGGGTGACGATCAGTTCGACGCGATCTACGTCCCGTTCACGACCATCCATCAACTGTTGAACCTCTCGAAACTCACCGACATCACGGTGACGGCGGCGTCTACCGGCGAGGTCTCGCGGGTGTCGAAGGACGTCACCGAGTTGCTGCGGCAGCGACACGGCATCGGCGCCAAGATGGCGGACGATTTCACGGTCAATACGCAGGCACGGCAGTCGCTGGCCCGAGGTGGCCTGCGGCCGGAGGTGGCGCGCGCCGTCGTCGGCAATGTCGGTGGCCTGGAGAAAGTGACGCTCGAGCAACTCGGCCGCACGCTCGACCGGGCGACCAAGACGATGACCGCGCTGCTCGGCAGCATTGCTGCCGTCTCGCTCGTGGTCGGCGGCATCGGCATCATGAACATCATGCTGTTGTCGGTGACTGAGCGAACGCGGGAAATCGGCATCCGTCGCGCGGTCGGCGCGCGCGCGGGGGACGTCCTGCTGCAGTTCCTTGCCGAGGCGATCGCGCTCAGTGTGATCGGCGGCATCGCCGGAATCGTGCTCGGCGCCGTCGCCTCCGGCATGATCGCCCAGATGCTGCGCTGGTCCACGTCGATTTCACCGGCGTCGGTGGCGTTGTCGTTCGCGGTCGCCGCGATTGTCGGCGTCTTCTTCGGCTACTACCCGGCCCGGCAGGCGTCGCGCCTCGATCCCATCGATTCGCTTCGTTACGAGTGATGCCCCAGACCCTGCGAACCGCGCTGCGCGCGCTCGGACGTCACAAGCTGCGGACTGCGCTCACCACCCTGGGTATGACGATCGGTGTCGCCGCGGTCATCACGATGGTCGCGCTGGGCACCGGCGCGCAGGAGACGGTCGCCGACGACGTCAGGTCGGCCGGTACCAACCTGATCCGTGTGGACGCCGGTAACTTCACCCGCGGCGGGGAAGAGTCGAAGATCGCGACCGGCCTTGGATCGGCCTCGACCTTGACGCTGGCCGACGCGGCAGCACTGGGTGCGATGAACGGCGTCAAGTACGTGTCGCCCGTGGTCAAGCTCCGAGGATTCGTGGCCAACGGATCCACGCGCGAGTACCTGCAGGTGCTTGGCACCGAGACCTCGTATCTGCAGTTGTATGGCTGGCGGACCGTTCGCGGAAAGTTCTTTCAGGCCGCTGATGTGAGCGCCGCGGGCCCCGTCGCAGTCCTTGGCGCCGGCGCGCGCGACAAGCTGTTCGGACCAGACGTCAACCCGGTCGGGCAAGATCTGCAGATCCGCGACGTCGCATTCAAGGTCGTCGCTGTCGTGTCGGGCGGTGACGATGACCAGATGGACATGGTCTTCGTGCCGATTACATCGCTGCAGAAGATCCTGGCCATCGAGAACATCCACACCGTGATGGTGGCGGCCGCGCAGGCTGGCGACGCCACCCGCGTCGCGGAGGAGATCAGGCCGCTCCTGCGGGAACGCCACCATCTCGACGGCGATGCGGCGCTCGCCAGGCTGCGCAAGGGCGGGCTGCTCGGCAATCAGGCGCCTGGGACCAGCTTCGGAGTGCCGGATGATTTCACGGTTAAGACCCAGGCGGCCGAAGCGCTGACCAAGGGCCTTTACACCTCGGTTGCCGCCTTCGTGCTCGCGAACATGCCGAAGGTGGATCAGGTGAACCTCGAGGAGATGAGCGGCACGCTGCAGCGGGCCGGCACGACGATGACCGCGCTGCTTGCCGCCATCGCCGCGATCTCGCTGGTGGTCGGCGGCATCGGGATCATGAACGTGATGCTGGTCTCGGTCAGCGAGCGCACCCGCGAAATCGGGTTGCGGCGCGCTGTCGGAGCGCGCAAACGCGACGTGATGCTGCAGTTCCTGGTCGAGGCGGTGGCGCTGAGTTGCTGCGGCGGTCTGGCTGGCATCGTGCTCGGCTTCATCGCGGCCGCGGTCGTGACCCGTGTGCTCGAGTGGCCCGCGGCGGTCTCGCCAGGGGCGGTCGCGCTGGCGTTCGGTATTGCGGCCGCGGTCGGAGTCTTCTTCGGCTTTTATCCGGCGCGTCGTGCGTCGAGGCTCGACCCGATCGACGCCCTGCGGTACGAGTGATGCGCAGCGCAGTTGCCGGGATTGCCGCGTTCGCGGTCCTCGCCGCAGGATGCGAAAGCCGGACTCCCGGTTCCAGCTCGGTAGCCGCCGCACAGGAAGCCAGGGCCGCGACCGCGGCAGCCACGACATCCGGCGCCGCAGCGGGTGCAACCAGCACGATTCCGCACGGCGATCACAATCCAAAGTTCGGCGGCCTGGTCCTCATGAATGGCGATCTCCATTTCGAGGTCGTGATGCATCGTGACGGGTCGTATCGAGTATTTTTCAGCGACGCCGTCCGCTCCGAGCTGCCGGCAGCGACTGCGTCTGGCATGACCGTGACCGTTACACGCAAGTCCGGGCCTGCCGAAATCGTCGCCTTACATATCGACGACAGCGGCGAAAGCTGGACGGGACAGGGACGCGCCGTCGAGGATCCGTCCGCCACCGTCCGCATCGCCTACACCGCCCGCGGAAACCCTTACTTCATCGATGTTCCGTTTCCCCGCTGATTGCCATCGCCTGGCGATTGCGGTGTTCGCGCTCGCATCAGCCGCGATTGGTTGCAGGGACAGCGGTCCATCGGCCCAGGGTGCCCACGCCCGAAGTTACGTGCGGCTCGCGGTGGCGCTCGCCGAGCGCGACCCTGACTCACTCGATTACTACGTCGGTCCGGCTGACGCTGTGGCCGATGTGCGTCGCACGCCGCCGTCGCTTGCCGGGATCAGGACTGAGGCCGCGCAGCTGTCCTCGACAATCGCAGCCGACGCGTCTCCTGATCCCGAGCGCTCCCGCGATCTCGTCGCCGATCTGAAGGCGATTGACGTTCGTGCCGGCCTGTTGATGGGACGAACCCTGCCCTACGACGAGGAAAGCCTGGCATTCTTCGGGCTCGCGCCACAACCAATCGATCAGAGGCACATGGCCGCCCTTCGTGCCCGGATTGCCGCCATCGTCGGATTGAACGGGCGGCTCGCGGATCGGTACGCCGAGTTCGCCGCGCGCTTCGTCGTGCCGCCGGCGCAACTTCCGGCGGTCATGCAGGCAGCGGTGGAGGAGTGCCGCCTCCACACCGTGGGTCATCTCACGCTGCCGCCTGGAGAACAGGTGGCGCTCGATTTTGTTCACGACAAACCCTGGAGCGCGTTCTCCCGCTATCTGGGAGCTGGCCGGAGCCGCCTCCAGGTGAATTCCGACTTCAGTTTCACCGTCGATCAGGCGCTGGAGGTGGCGTGCCACGAGACCTATCCGGGTCATCACACGCGCAGCATGCTCAGAGCGAATAGTGCCGAGCCTGCCCACCAGGAACGGCTGGTGCAGTTGATGTTTTCGCCGGACGGTCTCGTGTCCGAGGCGTCGGCGATGCTCGCAGCGCAGGTCGCGTTTTCAAGCGCGGAGCGCGAACGGGTCGAGCGGGAGCGGCTGTTTCCGCTGGCCGGTCTGCAGGTGGACGCTGTCGCGCAGCACATCGCGGTGGAGCGGCTGGCGACCGAACTGCAGATGGTCCAGGCCGACGTCGCGCGCCGCTATCTCGATGGCCGGCTCGAGTTCGTCCGTGCGGTTCAACTCCTCGAAGACGAGGCGTTGGTGCCGCACGCCGAGGCCACCGTCAAGTACATCAACCAGTACCGCAGCTATGTGACCACTTACACGAGCGGACCGGTGGCTTTTGCGGCCCGGCTGGCGGCGTGCGCGGGGAGCGATCCGGACGAGAACCTCCGCTGGCGATGTTTTGAACGGGAAATGTTGCGGAGCAGAATATGATGCCGGACATGTCATCCGCACGACGAAGGGCCGTCGTGACCGTCGCCTGGCAGCTGGCTGCGTTGTCCGGTCGTACGAAAGTCGCAATCAAATAGACGTCAGGAGCTGAGCCGTGTCGCCGCCGACCGCGATCACGCAGAACGCGGACATCCGTTACCTGGGCAAGCTACTCGGTGACGTCATCCGCGCGTACGGCGGGGACCGGCTGTTCCAACGCATCGAGTACATCCGCGCGACCTCGGTCGATCGCTATCGCGGTGTCGCCGGCGCGACGACGGTCGATCGGGGCCTCGACGCCCTCAGCCTCGACGACACGCTCGCATTCGTCCGCGGCTTCATGCTGTTCTCGATGCTGGCGAATCTGGCCGAAGATCGTCAAGGCGCGGCGCACCACTCCGCCGACAACGTCGCGGACGCATTGAAGCGGTTGGCCGCGGCCGGTGTCGGCATCGATCGCGCGTCGTTTCTTCTCGATCGCGCCTTGATCGTGCCGGTCCTCACGGCGCACCCGACCGAGGTGATGCGCAAGAGCATGATCGATCACCGCGCCCGGATCGCGGCGCTGATGCGGCTGCGCGACCGGGGACGGACCGAGACGCCTGACGGCGAATTAATCGAGCAGGCGATTCTCCGGCAGATTGCGCTGCTGTGGCAGACGCGGCCGCTTCGCCGCGAGCGGCTGTACGTCGCGGACGAAGTTGACATCGCCTTGGCCTACCTGCGCGATGCGATCCTGCCGGTCGTTCCCGCACTCTACGCACGCTGGGAACGCCTGCTCTCCCATCGCCCCCGCAGTTTCCTGCGCCTGGGGAGCTGGATTGGCGGCGACCGCGATGGCAATCCGAACGTCGATGCCGATTCGTTGCGTCTCGCTCTCAAGCGCGCGTCTCAAGCCGTGCTCGCGAGCTATCTTGAACAACTGCACGGGCTCGGTGCCGAACTGTCGATTTCGACTGAGCTGGCGACGACAACGGATGCGGTGGCGCGGCTGGCGGAAGAGAGCGGCGACAGCTACGCGGCCAGGCGCGACGAGCCCTATCGTCGCGCGATTACCGGCATTTACGCGCGGCTGGCGGCGACCTATGCCGTGGTGACCGGCCAGACGGCGCCTCGACCACCATCAGTCGCCGCTGCACCGTACGCGGCGGCGCAGGAGCTTCGGGCTGACCTCGTCGCGATCGCACACTCGCTCGGCGATCCCGGTTCGGGTCTGCTCGGCACCGGCGGTGCGCTCGGCCGGCTGATCCGCGCTGTCGAGACCTGCGGCTTCCATCTGGCGACCCTGGATCTTCGGCAAAACGCCGACGTGCACGAACGCGTCGTGGCCGACCTCTTGCGGGTGGCCGGTGTGGCTGGCGACTACCTGTCCCTCGACGAGGCGTCCCGCGTCGCGGTGCTGCGGGGCGAGCTCGCAAGCGAGCGGTTGCTGGCCAGTCCGTTTGCCGACTACGAGCCGGACACCATCGCCGAACTCGCGATTGTTCACGCCGCCGCTGCAGCGCACGCGCTGTACGGCCGGGCAGCAATCACCAGCTACATCGTCTCGAAAACGCGGAGCATTTCGGATCTGCTCGAGGTCAACCTGCTGCTCAAGGAGGGCGGACTGTATCGTCCCCGCCAAGCCGCCGCGGTGTCGATCATGGCGGTGCCACTATTCGAAACGATCGACGATCTGGCGCATGCGCATCTGGTGATGCGCGACTGGCTTGCGCTCGACGAGGTGCGCGAGGCGGCGCGGACGCGCGGTTACCAGGAGGTGATGGTCGGCTATTCCGACTCGAACAAGGACGGCGGCTACCTGACGTCGGTGTGGAGTGTCGATCAGGCGACGCGGTCGCTTGCCGCGGTGTTCGCGGACGCGAACGTCACGATGCAGATCTTTCACGGCCGCGGCGGATCGGTCGGGCGCGGCGGCGGTTCGTCGTTTGCCGGGATTCGTGCGCAGCCGGACGGTACCGTCCAGGGCCGCATTCGCATCACCGAACAGGGCGAGGTGATCGCCGCCAAGTACGGCACCCGCGACAGCGCGGCCGCCAGCCTCGAAGCGATGACGTCAGCGACGCTGCTTGCGTCACTCGAGCACGTGGCCGCTTCACCCACTGATGCAGGCCGCTACGCCTCGGCGATGGACACGTTGTCGAAGGAGGCGTTTCGAAGTTATCGCGCGCTGGTCTACGAGACAGAAGGCTTCAAGACGGTCTTCCGACAGATGACACCGCTCGCCGAGATCACCGACCTCAAGATCGGATCGCGTCCAGCCTCGCGCACCTCGTCCGATCGAATCGAGGATTTGCGCGCCATCCCGTGGGTCTTCAGCTGGGCCCAGGCGCGTGTCATGCTCCCCGGTTGGTACGGTGTCGGCCACGCACTCGAACTGTTTCCGGACCAGTCGTTGCTGCGCGAAATGGTGGCGGTGTGGCCGTTCTTCCAGGCGACGCTCGACAACCTCGAGATGGTGCTGGCCAAATCGGACATGGCGATCGCGGGCCGCTACGCGACGCTGGTCGAGGATCGCGCGCTCGGCGAGCGGATTTTCGGCCGCATCCGTGACGCCTGGAGCGGCACCCATGATGCGCTGCTACGGGTGACCGGACAGACGCGCCTGCTCGAGAAGAATCCGGCGCTCGACGCCTCGATCCGCCTGCGCCTGCCGTATATCGAGCCGCTGAACCTGCTGCAGGTCGAGTTGCTGAAGCGTCATCGGTCGGGCGAGACCGACGCGCGCGTCCGCGACGGGATCCAGATGTCGATCAACGCGGTCGCCACGGCACTGCGCAATAGCGGCTGACCCTCGATCGCCGACGGCTGTCTATTGCGGCGTGGGCGGTCCTGACGTTCGCGGGGCAAGAGTTCCCGCCGACGGCAGCGTGACGGAGAACGTCGCGCCGCGGCCAAGGCCGGCGCTATTTGCGGCGACGACGCCGTGGTGAAGGCGGACCAGATCGCGGACGATCGCCAGGCCCAGACCCAGGCCGCCATAGCCGCGCGTCGGACCTGCCTCCGCTTGACGGAAGCGATCGAAGACGTACGACACGAAGTGGTGATCGATACCGATGCCCGAGTCGGCAATCTCGATTTTGACCGCGTCGGCCACCGGCATGGCGCTCACTCCGACGTGTCCACCGACCGGCGTGAACTTGACGGCGTTCGAGAGCAGGTTCCACAGGATCTGTTGCAGCCGGACGGGGTCCGCGAGCACGCTGGCGTTCTCCACCAGCCACGCACGGTCGATGGCGATCTCCTTTGCCTCCGCCGGCAGACGCACGCTGTCGATTGCGGCTTCGAGTGCGGGGACAATCGGCAACACCTGAAGCTCGACGCGCAGCGTCCCGGTGGCGACCCGCGACATGTCAACCAGGTCGCTCACCAGCCGCGATTGGGTTCGCGCGTTCTTCTCGACCAGTTCGAGCGCGTGCTGCGTCGCGTCGGGAGAGAGTTGGCCGGTGAGCAGCATGCGCGTCCAGCCGAGGATAATGTTCAGCGGCGTTCGCAGTTCGTGGGACAGCGTGGCGAGAAACTCGTCCTTGAGCAGGTTGGCTTCGTAGATCGCCTTGTTGAGGCGCTCCGGTGTCAGCTCGCTGACCACCACGGCCATGGTCCGGCCACCCTCCACCGTAAGCGCGGTGGATGACAACTGCACGGGAACCTCGGTTCCACGCTGGGTAACCAGCCGACACTCTTCCCGCCAGGACTGCGCATCGAGCAGCGACTGCACCAAGGCCCGGTCGTCGCTCGCGACGAAGGATGCCAGTGAACGGTCGATCAGGTCGATGGTGCTGCGCTCCAGCATCTCCGCAAAACGGGCGTTGGCATAGAGGATCGTGCCGTCGCCAGAGAGCGTCAGTACACCTTCACCCATATGCTCGACCATGAGCTGGTACGGTGGAAGGTGTTCGGGACGGTTCGGACCCTTCCGATGCGACCGTTCGACGCGGGCGAGTGGGCGTGCGTGGCGTGTCTGTCCCGCCATGCCTTTCTAAAAATGCCTCGGTGGACAACCGCTCATGCGATCCTTAGGAGCAAGGCGCACGCCAGACATTAATCCCGAGCTTGGGTCAAGCGGACTGCCGAATCTGCATAGTCGCGCTCGCATTGTTCCTCACATCATGTTGGACAGCTGAGCGGCAAAACCTTCCCGCCGGCGCTCGGATCGATGAAAACTCCAGGCCTTTTCGTACTCGCCGTACTCGCGGGCGCGGGCCCTGCCGCAGCTCAGGAGCAGGTCGTCACGCCGCCGCCGAGCCTTGTGCTCAACAACTACGCCTCGGTCCCGGTGGGCCCGTTCGGTGGTCTCGAAGGGTCGTCGGTCGCGGCCCGCGTAAGCGATCCCTCGGCCGCGTGGTTCAACCCGGCAGGTTTGACCCGCGAGGATGGCGCGCAGATCAGCGGGAGCGCCGGGGTCTACCAGTACACCTCCGTGACCCTCAACGCGTTGCCGAACCAGAGCGCGTCTTTCGAGCAGCTGCCGAACTTCGTCGGGTTCACCATCAAGGCAAAAAAGCTGACGCTCGGTGCCGCACTGCTGACGACGAATTCGTGGGTTCAGGAGACCGATTCGCAGATCATCACACCGACCGGCTTGGCGGTCGAGCGGTTTGCTTATTCCGGCGATTCCAGTTTTGTGCAACGTGAGTTCGCTTTGTCCGCCGGTTATTACGGCGGCGGGAAACTGCGAGTGGGCGGCGGACTGTCGTTCATGTTGATGGACCTGCGACTGGTTCAGAGCGTCAGCGATCGCGTCGCCGGCCCGACCGGTCTGAATTCGTTGCTCGTGACGTCGCGGCTGCTTGGCGATACGGTTGATGTCCGTGCCCAGGGCGGTGTTCAGTACGATCTCGCGCCGCACTGGCGCCTCGGCGGGACGATCCGGACGCCGGGCCTGACGATGTGGAAGAGCGCGACGATCACGCAGGATGGCTTGCTCGACTCAGGCCCGAGCTCGCAAGGTGCCTCCGTCTTCGACGCGAATGCAGCGCTCGCGTACGACCTGCCGTGGGAATTTCAGGCGGGAGTGGCATATGTCGGCGATCGGGCGCAGTTCGAAGTGGACGTGAGCGGGTACACGCCGATTGCGGCCTACGCGATGGCCTCGACCGCTAACCCCATCGTCGTCTACGGCGACAGTGGAAATAACGGACCACCTTCTGTCGTGGCCCAGCCGTTCCCCGGTTTCAAGACACAGTCAGTTGGCGTGACCAATGTCGGCGCAGGCGGACAACTGCTGCTGTTCAAGGGCCGGACGCTGCTGCTGCACGGCAGCGTCGCCGAGAATAACTCACCGGTCGGTGACGCCGATCAGATCTTCACCCGGTCGGATCTGCTCTCGTGGACGCTGGGCGTCAGCGGGTCGATCAAGAAGTTCCTGTTCTCGGTGGGAGTCAACGACACGGGCGGCACCGCGAACAATCAGAAGCTCCGCAACCTGCTGAGCGGCCAGACGGTGACGACGGATCTCAACATTCGCACCATCGGCCTCATCTATTCGATCGCGTATCAGTTTTAGGAACCCGCGCCGACGAGGTCGGCGCGGGCGAAGCCCTACTTCACGTAGGTGACTTCGTTCAGCCGCACCGGCTCAGTCGAGTAGTTTTCGAGTTCGATGTTCTTCTTCTTCTTGTCGAAGGTGATCTTGGTGGCGTACGCCATCCTGCCTTCGCCCTTGCCATCCTTGTTCATCTGAATCTGGATGAGCGTGAACGGGTAGTCGACCGTTCGCGGCTGATTACGGATTTCCCAGAACGACATATACCGATCGAGGGCAACGACGATGCGGTGACCGCCTTCCGGAGTGGGAGTGGTCCACGCATACCGGAGGTCCCAGCCGAGCCGCATGTTGTTGGGGTCAGGTCCCAGATGCCCCGGAAAGCTGAGTCGGCCTTTCGACGGCAAATCCTGAAGCAGACTCACAAGCTTGTCCTGCCCCTCGTCCACCATCGTCGTGATGATTTTCTCGCGCTCCGCGGCGGTGGACCAGCGGTTGATCCGGATGTCGATCATGCCGGTCGCGCCCGTGCCGATGTTGCTCATGTTGACGCCGAAGGCGTTCAACCGGATCGGAGCCGGCAACGACATTTGCGGGGAGGGCATCGGCCTCTCGGGCGCCTTGGTCTGTGCCTCTGTCACAGGGGAACAGAGCAGCCACATCGCCGCGATAATTGCTGCGAACGCTGTCAATGGCGACCATCTCTTCATATCAGTGACTCCGCAGAAAGTGGAACCGCATGTGTACGGCTCATCAGGATAGGAGCGGCGGCAGGTGCCAGCTATGCAGTATCGGCACGCCGGCGATTTCAGCTCGGAACTGGCCTTGCACTAAGCCTGCCGTGAGTCAATCTTACAGCCTGGTCAGTCTGGTGGAGTCGGCGGTGGAGGCGTGGATTGACGATTTTGCGCCCAGCATGGGAGCCGCCCTTGCGTACTACACGCTCTTCTCACTGGCGCCGTTTCTCCTGCTGGTGATCTCGATCGCGGGCATCGTATTCGGCGCCGATGCGGCTCTGGGCCAGATCCAGAGGCAGCTCAGTAGCCTGCTGGGGAGTGAGGGCGCCAGCGCCATTGCCGATCTGCTCAAGAGTGCCCATCATCCAGGCCGAAGCGTCGTCGCGTCGATCGTCGGGGGCATCACGCTCGTCATCGGCGCTACATCAATCTTCGCCGAGCTGCAAAGCGACCTCGATCGCATCTGGCGAGTGCCCGAAACGCGCCGGCCGAACGGCATTCTCGGCTTGATTCGCACACGGCTGTTGTCCTTCGGCCTGATTGTGTCGATCGGCTTCCTGCTGCTGGTGTCGCTGGTCGTGAGCGCGGGTTTGACGGCGCTCGGAAACTGGTGGGGACCGATGTTCTCCGGCTGGGCGGCGACGCTACAGATTGTGAATCAGCTGGTGAGCTTCGGCTTCGTCACAATCCTGTTCGCTCTGATGTACCGGATCCTGCCTACGGTGTCCGTCGGGTGGCAGGACGTGTGGCTGGGTTCTGCGGTGACCGCGCTGCTGTTCACCGCCGGCAAGTACGCGATCGGACTGTATCTTGGGACCGCCGGCGTCGCGTCGTCGTTCGGCGCTGCCGGCTCGATCGTCGTCCTGCTCGTCTGGGTGTTTTACTCCGCTCAGATTTTTCTGCTCGGCGCTGAATTCACCTGGACCTACGCGCACTGCCGTGGGTCGCGCTCCGCCGAGGGGCCGGTGACGACTCCATCGCCGGTGCGCGTGCAGCCGGCGGTCCAGGCGCACGCGCCGGCGGGCAAGATCAGTTGAAGCGTCGCGTAGGATCGCGGCCGCACTCCTGCAAACCTCAGTCGTGCAGCTCGGAATTCTCATCGCCGAGACGGGGCGCGGCGGTGTACCAGGCGAGCAGTAGCTGCTGGGCGTTGACGCGAGGTTCCGCGTGGTCGCGCGGCGCCGCCACGTACTGATCGCCGCTGAGGACGGTGGCGCGGTCCGTGTCGCGCAGATAGGCGTCGAGCACCACGTCCCTGATGTGTGACGCGAGATCGGGAGAGCGCACGGGGCACAGGACCTCGACACGCCGGTCCAGGTTGCGCTCCATCAGATCGGCGCTGCCAAGATAGATTTCCTCGTCGCCGCCGTTGGCGAACAGGTACACGCGCGAGTGCTCCAGGAACCGCCCGACGACGGATCGGACGCGGATGGTTTCGCTGACGCCGGGGACGTCGGTGCGAAGGCAGCAGACGCCGCGGATGATCATGTCAACCGTCACCCCCGCCTGCGAGGCGCGATAGAGCGCGCGCACGATCGCGGGATCGGTGACGGCGTTGTTCTTGATGACGATGCGGGCGGGACGGCCGGCCTGCGCGTGCGCGATCTCGCGATCGATCAGCGCCACGAATCCGGCGCGCAGACTCACAGGCGCCACCAGCAACCGCTTGTACTCCTTTCGTTGGGAGTACCCGGTCAGGAAGTTGAAGACCTCCGCGATGTCGTCGATGATGTCGGGGTCTGACGTGAACAGGCCCAGGTCGGTGTAGACCTGCGAGGTGACGCGGTTGTAGTTGCCGGTTCCGATGTGCGCATAGCGCCGGACATCGTCGGCCTCGCGGCGTACGACCAGGCACAGCTTGCAGTGGGTCTTCAGATTCTCGACGCCGTAGACGACGTGGACGCCGGCGGATTCGAGCCGTGTCGCCCACTTGATGTTGTTGCGTTCGTCGAACCGCGCTTTCAGCTCCACCAGCACGGCGACCTGCTTGCCGCCCTCGGCGGCCTCGATCAGGAGATCGACGAGCGGCGAGTTTGCGCCGATGCGGTAGAGCGTCATCTTGATCGCGACCACGTGCGGATCGCTGGCCGCGTGCTTGAGGAAGGTTTCGACCGCGGTGAACGAGTCGAACGGGTGGTGGACGAGGTAGTCCTGTTCGCGGATGTCGTCGAACATCAGTTCCTGATGCGGCGTCGAACTCCAAAGCGTGCGCGGCACCAGCGGCGGATCCTTCAGCGCCGGGAGTGGCAGTCGGCAGAGCGCCATCCAGTCGGAAAAGCCCAGGCGCGCGCTGCTTCGCATCACCACGTCGTCATGGACTTCGAAGTTTTCGACCAGCGTCGTGACGACCCGGCGCGGCATCGCGGCCTCGACGTGCAGCAACGCCGGAAGGCCGTAACGCTGCTCCTTGAGGCTGCGGTCCACTGACTCGAGCAGGTCGTCGGCGTCTTCGCGCAGCTCCATGTCGCTGTCGCGGATGATCCGGAACAGGTTGGTGCTGACAATCTCCACGCCCGGGAACAACTCGCCCATGAACAGCCGCATCACGTCCTCGAGGAACGCAAACGTGAACGACGGGTCTCCGGGAGCGTGGCGGATCGGCACGAAGCGCGGCAGCACGTCAGGCATCTTGACGCGGGCGAACTTCGTGCGGCGGCGATCGCGGACCACGACGGCGAAGTTGGAGCTGCGGTTGGAGATGAACGGGAACGGGTGGCCGGGGTCGAATGCGAGCGGCGTCAGGAGCGGGAAGATTTCGGTGCGGAAGTAGGTCGCGAGGAAGCGGCGCGTGTCGTCAGTGTAGTCGTGCACCTCGAGGAAGCGGATACCCTGTTCGGCCAGTGCCGGGCGCAGCAGTGTCTCCCAGCAGGCTGCCTGATCGCGCATCAGCGCCGCGGCGCGTAGACGGACGGCCTTCAACTGTTCCGACGTCGTCAGCCCGTCCACCGACAGGTCCTCGGCGCCGGCGCGTTGTTTCTTCAGCAGGTTCGCGACGCGAACCATAAAGAATTCGTCGAGATTGGACGCGGTGATGGCGAGGAACTTTACGCGTTCGAGCAGCGGATGGTAGTCGGCGGTTGCCTGATCGAGGACGCGCTGGTTGAATTCCAGCCAGCTCAATTCGCGGTTGATGTAGAGCGCCGGGGTTCGCAGGTCTGGAGCGGTGGTGGTGGAAGTGCGCGTCACGTGAGGCATCCGGGGGACGGTCGAGTTTACGTGGCGCGCGTCACATTGGTGTAACGCTCCGTCACATGACGAAGCGGACGAAGGCCGCGGCCATCACCAACGCTACCACCACGACGAGCACGTTCAGCGGCTCGTGTCGATCGACGCGCGAGACGGGATACATCATGGCCCGGCCTCCTAAGGAACCTATCGGCAGTTCCAGGCCAGAGTTCACCCTAAATCGCCGTTCAGTACAAGCAAAACCTCTGTAACGGCGCCTTGCTGTGCCAGGTCGCATTTGGTATCGTCCGGCACGCCACCGGTCAGGCACGAAGAGTGGGGACGATGCAAAAGAGAACTGCGGCAATTGTCGGAATCGTCGGCCTTGTGTGCCTGTTCGCGGTGTCTCTTCGGGGTCGCGGCGAGGCGCAGCTTTCCGCCCAGGGTGCGACTGCCGCACCGGCCGCGCCCGTCCGAGCCCAGGGACCAGCGCCGGCTCTCTACAAGCTCGAGGACGCATTTCTCCGCTGGCCGCTCCCGCAGGACGACAAGGCCTACGGCGCGATCGACGGCAAGCATCTCCATCAATACGTCTCGGATCAGACCGCGATCTCGCGCCGTTACCGCGATCAGGGGCACCCGCAGTTCTGGGGACGGATCATCGGCTCGTCGGCCGACGAGGAGGATCGCGGTTGGCTGCTCGAGAAATTCAAGGCCATCGGGCTGTCAGACGTGCACGACCAACCCTTCGATCTCGCACCGCAGTGGATGCCACAATCGTGGGAGATCACGGCAGCCGGCGGCGGCAAGACCATCCGTCTGGACGCGGCGCAGCCGGCTTACGGAACGCCTGGTACGACCGGTGACGGTCTCGATCTGGAGGCGGTCTACGTCGGCACCGGCAGCGAAGCGGACTATATCGGCCGCGACGTGAAAGGGAAGGCGGTCGTGCTCTTCAGCATGCCGCTGCCGGGTTCGTGGCGTCACACCGCCACCGCCGAGGGCGCGGTCCGGCGCGCGCAGGACAAGGGGGCCGCGGCGATCATCATCGCCATCGCGCTGCCGGGCAACATCCGGACGCAGCTCTATCCGACCGGAACCACCGTTCCGACCTTTTCACTCGGAATGGAGGACGGCTACGCCGTCCGCGATTTGCTGGGGAAGCAGCCGACGCGTCTGCGCGTCAAGCTCGACGTGACGATGACGCCCGGACGGAAGACCGGCACGGTGTGGGGCACGCTGCCCGGCTCGACCGACGAAACGGTCTACGTGCTCGCGCATCGGGACGGGTGGTTCGAGGCCGGCACGGACAACGCGTCCGGCGTCGCCACGATGCTGGGCCTGGCCGAGTACTTCGCCAAGGTTCCGAAAGCGAATCGCCGGCGCACGATCGTGTTTCTGGGATCGAGCGGTCATCACAACAGCGCGAACATGAGCGGGACCTGGCTCCTCGATCACCGCGACGAGGTGTTCGCGAAGACCGCACTCTTCATCAACTGCGAACACACCGCGACGATGCAGACCTATCTGCTCGGAGAAGCGATTCGGAACGCCAACATCCACACCGGGCTGTTGTGGTACGCCGGCGGTCCGCAGCGGCCGAAACTTCAGGACGTCGCCGTCAAGGCCTTTCGCGAATTCGGGGTCGTGACCTACGCAGAGCCTGAGCGCGCGGCGCCGGGCGGTGAAATGAGCCGCCTCTGGCCGTATCTCCCCGGCGTCCAGGGATCGGATTACAACGTGTTCTTCCACTCGGATCACGAATCAGCCGACACCGTGCCCTGGACGGGCCTCGAAGCGATCACGCGGGCGTACGCCAAGATCATCGACGGCGTGAACACGCTCGATCTGAAGGAACTGCAGCGTGCGCCGGAAGTGCAGCCCACAGCGCCACGGGGAGACCGCTAGCGCGTGTCGGGTGCTGTTCCCTGTGTCAGCCCGCTCGCGGACCCGGCCGTCAGGCGCTGGATCGAGGACGGGCGACGCGATCCTGAAGGCTTCTGGGCACGTGCCGCGGCCGAACTGCCATGGTTCCGGCCCTGGGATCGCGTGTTCGAATGGAATCCGCCGACGTTCCGCTGGTTCATCGGCGGCGAGACCAACCTCGCGTACAACGCGGTCGATCGTCACGTGCAGGCTGGAGCCGGCGATCGCGCCGCCCTGATCTATTTCAACGAGCGCGGCGACCGCAGCGTGCTGACCTACACACAGCTACTGGAGCGGGTGACGACGATCTCGGCGGCCCTTCGCGGCCTCGGCGTGCGCAAAGGCGACCGGATCACGATTTACATGCCGCCGTCCCCGGAGTCGATCGCGCTGATGCTGGCGATCGTCCGCATCGGCGCGATGCACTCGGTCGTGTTTGCGGGATTCGGCGCCAAGGCATTGGCCGATCGCATCGAGGCGAGCGGATCCCGATTCGTCTTCGCGGCCGATCTCACCTACCGCAAGGGCAGCAACACCCCGCTGACTCCGATTGTGAACGAAGCGGTGGCCGCCGGTGGCCAGAGCGTCGAGCGGATCGTGACCCTGGCGCGCGAGCGGCAGCCGGCCGGCGAGAGACGCCTGTCGTGGCCGTCGTTTCTAGCATTGGCCGATGGCCAGAGCGGCGACTGGGTGCCAATGGAGGCGAACGAGCCGGCGTTCATTCTGGCGACCTCCGGCACGACCGCGAAGCCGAAGCTGGCGATTCACAGTCACGGGGGCTATCAGGTCCACGTGCACGCGATGGGCCGCTGGGTCTTCGGACTCGAGCCGGCCGATGTGTGGTGGGCGACCTCTGACATCGGCTGGATCGTCGGACACAGCTACATGGTGTACGGCCCACTCCTCGCGGGCTGCACGACGATCGCGTTCGAGGGCGCTCTCGACTATCCGCACGCCGAGGCAAACTGGCGCATCGCGGTCGAGGAGTACGGCGCCACCGGCATCTTCACGTCGCCGACGGCGATTCGAGCGCTGATGCGCTACGGTGACGCGCCGCTGCTTTCGGTCGACCACGCCCGTCTCAAACGGGTCGTCTGCGCCGGTGAGGTGCTGAACGCGCCGGCATGGGACTGGCTGCAGAACACGATTCTGCTCGGACGCGTGCCGGTCATCGACCACATGTGGCAGACCGAAACGAGCGGTCCCGTATTCGGCAACCCTTACGGCATCGGCTTGATGCCAATCAAACCAGGTTCCTCGACCATTCCGCTGGCCGGTATCGATGCCGAGGTCGTGAACCTCGATGGCACGCCATGCGCCGCCGGCGAAAAAGGGATCATGGTGATCACGCGCCCGTTTCCCGGGCTCACCGCTGCGTTGTGGGGCGAGCCGGATCGCTACGGCCGCGATTACTGGGAGAAGATCCCCGGGCGCTACTACACCGGCGATTCGACGTCGATCGACGAGGACGGCTATGTCTGGTTCGGCGGCCGCGCGGACGAGATCATCAAGATTGCCGGGCACCGCATCGGCACCATCGAGGTCGAGAGCGCATGCCTCATCCATCCGGCGGTCGCCGAGTGTGGTGTGGTCGGGCGTCCCGACGACACGCGCGGCGAAGTGATCTCGGCGTTCGTGCTGCTCAAACACGGGCAGTCCCCGTCAATGAGCCTGAAGCAGGCGCTGCTCGAGACCATCCGGCACGAACTGGGACCCGTGGCGGTCGTCGGCGAGCTGAATTTCGTGACCAACCTGCCGAAGACGCGAAGCGGCAAGATCATGCGGCGCGTGCTGAAGGCGGTGATTCTCAACCGCGATCCCGGCGACATCACGACCATCGAAGACGAAGGTTCAGTGGAAGAGGCGCGGCTTGCCTGGCAGCAGATGAAAGCGGAGATTTCGCCGATGAGCGCTCGGGTCGAAGGTTCGTTCAACGCCTTTCGCGTGTTCGAAGAGAACGGCAAGATCAGCGGGCGGCTGGTGTCGTTGTCGGTGGACGACCTCAGCCAGGGAACGGTGGTCATCAAGACCGCATTCTCGAGCGTGAACTACAAGGACGCGCTCGCGGCGACCGGCGCCGGCAAGATCATGCGCCGCTTTCCGCTGGTCGGTGGCATCGACGTCTCCGGCATCGTCGCGTCGAGCACCGACGCGAGGTTCAGTGAAGGCGAGGCGGTCCTCGTCACCGGCTACGACCTCGGTGTGGCGCACGACGGCGGATATGCCGACTACGTGCGCGTTCCCGCCGAGTGGGTGGTGAAGGTGCCGGCCGGACTCTCGCTCGCCGACGTCATGGCGATTGGCACTGCCGGTTTCACCGCGGCGCTGTCGGTTGCGGCGCTGGAGCGCAACGGCCTGGAGGCCAGTGCAGGCTCCGTGATCGTGACCGGCGCCACCGGCGGCGTCGGCAGCATGGCGGTCCAGTTACTCGCGGCGCGAGGCTATCGCGTCACCGCGCTGACCGGCAAGGACGCTGAGCACGACTATCTTCGCTCGCTCGGCGCGGCCGACGTGCTGTCTCGCACGACCTTGCAGATGGGCGCCCGTCCGCTCGAGAAATCGCAGTGGGCGGGCGCGGTGGACTGCGTCGGCGGCGAGACGCTCGCCTGGTTGACGAGGACGATGAACTATAACGGCGCGATTGCCTGCTCGGGTCTGACCGGCGGGACCGATCTACATACGACCGTGCTGCCATTCATCCTGCGGGGCGCCAAGCTCCTTGGTATCGACTCGGTGATGTGCCCGATGGAGACGAGACTCGAGGTCTGGCAGCGGCTGGCAACCGACATGAAGCCCGCGTCACTCGGCACGATGGCCCGCGAGATCACGATGGGTGAACTGCCGGATGCCTTTGCGACACTGCTCAAAGGCGGCGCGCGCGGTCGGTATGTTGTGAAGTTCTGAGCCAGGCGATTCTGGAAGGGGTCGCCCCACGAAGAAGACCTCGCCCTGCGAACGAAGAATGCGTCGCCCGACGGAAGGGTTGCTGCAGCGCGGTAACACGGAGGAGATCATGAGAGCTCGTGTGGTATTCGTCGCCGCGCTGTTCGCTGTCTACGCCGGATCGATGCGCCTCACCGGACAGGTCGGCCTGCAGGGCGAGCGCACCAAAGCTCGCGACTGGGCCCAGGACGCGGTGATGAAGATCACCGAGCCATTTACGCTCGCAAGCGTCGGTGACGTGATCATCATCAGGCCGGCCTCTCAATCGACCGATCCCGGGCTGCAGAGCGCCATCAAGGTCATCAAGGACGCCGATGTCGGCTTCGGCAACTTCGAGTCGCTGATTCGCGACGAGCGGACGTTCAAGGGCCCGCTCGGCGGCAGCATGGTCGGCACCAAGGAAGTCGCCGCCGACCTCCGGAAGATGGGCTTCACGCTGATGAACCGCGCCGGGAATCATCTGGTTGATGCCGGCGAGGAAGGGCTGTTCGAAACGGTCCGCCTGATGGACGACGCCGGCCTGGTCTATGGGGGCGTGGGGCGGAATCTCGATGAAGCACGGGCGCCGCGCTTCGCCGACACGCCGAAAGGACGCATCGGGCTGGTCGGCATGTACAGCGAAACCGGCGGCGCCCAGTCGCGCCTGGCCGCGACCTATCGCGTCGGCATCACCGGAGGGAGGCCCGGCCTGAACCCGTTGAACCTGACGCGCGCGATTACGGTCAGCAGCGAACACCTGGCCCTGTTGAAGAAGATCAAGGACGCTGTCTACGAGCGCCGCGACCAGTACACCAACGCGGTCCGGCCCGCGACCGGCGACTCGTCGACCACGGTGGAGTTCTTCGGGACGATCTACAAGGCCGGCAGCCGGCCGGGCGAGTTGACCTATTCGATGAACCAGCGGGATCTGCAGGACACGCTCAAGAGCGTCAAGAGCGGCAAGCAGTACTCCGACTTCATGATTGCGACGATTCACGCGCATCAGGGCGACTCCGTCCTCCAGTCTTTTCTGTTCGAGGATCATCCGCCCGATTTCCTGGTCGAACTGGCGCACGCCTCAATCGACAACGGTGCCGACACCTTCGTCGGTCACGGTCCGCACATTCTTCGCGGCATCGAAATCTACAAAGGGAAGCCGATTTTCTACGACCTCGGCGAGTTCTTCCGCGAATGGGACTGGAGCTGCGACTGCAACGTCAGCGCGAACGGCGATCTCACGCAGGCCGAAACCGTGGTCCGGGGACTCGAGGCGCGCGGTGTGGTCGAGCCAATCAACTACGAGAGTGCGATCGCGCTCAGCAAGTTCGACAAGGGGCAGTTGCAGGAGGTCAGGATCTATCCGATCTGGGCGCGTCAGGACGGTCCGATCTCCCGCCGCGGCACGCCGATGACCGCGCCGCCGCCGATCGCGCAGCGGATCCTCGCCAGGTTGCAGAAGCTCTCGGAACCGTTCGGCACCAAGATCGTGGTCGAAGGGAACGTCGGCGTCATCCGCCCGAGTACAGCGACCCGGACGTCTCAGCCGTAAGAAGGTCCGGCATTAACCTGGCGCAGCGTTTGCTCTAGAAAGCGGCAGCACTTCCTCGCTGCGCGTTCTGCGGAGCGGACAACCACTCACCCCAGCGCGGGAGGCGAACGTTGCCTCCCGGCCCGCCTCGTTCGAACGCCACCGCTGACCTCACGGTAAAAATCTTCCAGAAAAGCGCCGCGTGACGCCGATCTTTAACCGGCGCGATCCCACGATGTTACACCGCTGTTGCTTGTGTCGGGCACAGTTGCCAGCACAACAACGGAGGGACCGACATGAATTTCCGACAGGTGGGAGCGGCCGCGCTGGCCGTCTCTTTGTGTGGCGTGCAGGCCGGCTATGCGGCAGAGCCGGTGCTGGTCGCGACCGGCAGCATCACTGGACTTTACGAAGACTTTGCAACCCAGACTTCTGGGCTGCTCGAAAACGGGGTGCCGGGCAATCGGTTCGGCGGAATCGGCTCGGGTCTGGCCTACCTTGGCGGCGACTGGTTTCTGGCGCTGCCCGACCGCGGACCGAACGCAGTCCCGTACAACCCGTGCGTCGACGACACGGTCTCGTACATCAATCGTTTCCACACGATGCATTTGAGCCTGTCGCCGAGCGACTCTGGTTCCAAATTACCGTTGACGCTGACCCCGATGCTCACCGGTACCACACTGCTGTCGAGCCGAACGCCCCTCGTCTACGGCGCTGGCTGCGGCGTGACCCCCAATGGAGCGCCGGCGCTGAACGCGGTTGACCACACCTTCTACTTCACGGGACGGTCGGACAACTTCGATCCGACGCACTCTTCGACCAATCCTCGCGATGCCCGGTTTGACACGGAAAGCATTCGCGTCTCGAACGATCGTCGTCACGTGTACATCTCTGACGAATACGGTCCTTACGTGTACGAGTTCGACCGCCTCAGCGGCGAGCGGACGAAGGCGTTCACGTTGCCGGCGAAGTTCGCGATCACGAACCTGAACGCGATGGGCGCCCTCGAGATCAGCGGCAACACGGCCGGCCGTGTCACCAACAAGGGTATGGAAGGTCTCGCGATCACGCCGGACGGCAAAACGCTGGTCGGCGCGATGTAGAGTCCGCTCCTGCAGGATGGCGGCGACGTCAAGGGTGGCGTCACCCGGATCATCGCCATCGACATCCGAACCGGCGCGACGAAGGAATACGCCTACCAACTCGATACCGCCACCAAGACGACCATCAGCGACATCCTCGCCATCAACGACCACGAGTTCCTCGTGGACGAGCGCGACAGCAAGGGCCGCGCCGACACGGTGGGTTCGAAGGCCGGCTTCAAGAAGCTGTATATCGTTGACATCCAGTTCGGGCACGACGTCAGCAACATCACCGGGTTCACGGGCACCGCCAGCGCGCCGATCGCCAACATCGCCCCGTTTGCGCTGACGAAAACGCTGTTTCTGGACGTGGTGAACGCGTTGACGACCGATGGCGGTTTCGACCCGACCCAGATTCCGGCCAAGCTCGAAGGCATCACGTTCGGCCCCGATGTCACGTATGTCGATGCCACGACCAAGCAGTCGGTGACGAAGCACACCTTGTTCCTGGGCAACGACAACGATTTCCTCGCGACGCTCGCGCCACCGGTCGGCACCGGCGACAATCCGAATCAGTGGTTCGTGTTCGCGTTCTCGGACGTCGATTTGCCGTTCTACGTGCCGCAGCGATTCCATAAGGCGGATGGGGACGACCATGACGGCGATCACCACGATGACGGTGATCACCGCGACGACCGCCGCTGACGTTTACTGACGTGTGACGACGAGTCGATCCGCGGAGTGATCGACGACGTGGTAGGTGCGCCTGCCGTTCGCGTCAGGCGCATCGAACTGAAATGTGATGTGGCCGCCTTGATCGGACCAGCTGGTCCGGTCGATCTCGTGGGCACGGTCGTCGGCTCCCGTCGCGAGCCGACGCACCGTGCCATCGTCGCTGAACTCGAGGTATTCCTTCGGTCGTCGCGAGAGAGGGATCTCACCCTCGGCATCGCGAAAGACGGCGCCGTCTCCGGTGTCGTCTCCATCCACATGAACCCAGCGCTTGGTCACGAGTGTGCGCCGGGCGGATGCGTCGGTCACGTCGAATATCCTCCTGCCACTTGGTGCTGGGAATCTGAGCTTACCAGAGCGATCGTCTGGGGCCGTCGAGTGTCGCACGCATGCGCGCGACCTGCTGCGTTGTGAACATGAACATCGCCGCATCGTCGGTGTAGTCCATGTAGTTCATGAACATGTCTCCGTTGGGACCGTTCCCGCAAGTGACGGTGGGGAACGGCGGCTTGCCGAAATTCGGCCCGGCGGCGTTGGGCGTGTCGGCGACGGAATCGGTGCCGCTGCAATCGGGCGTGTCGCCCCAGATGTGGCGCAGGTTGAAATAGTGACCGATCTCGTGGGTCGCCGAGCGACCCTTGTCATACGGCGCCTGGGCCGTGCCGCTGGTCCCGAACGCGCGATAGTGAATGACCACGCCATCGGTCGCGACCGGACCGCCTGGAAACTGGGCATAGCCAAGCAAACCGCCGCCCAACGCACACACCCACACGTTGAGGAACTTGGTCGAGTCAGTCGGTGCCTTGCCGCCGGTGGCTGCTTTCTTGACCCCGTTGTCGTCACTGAATGACGACTTCGTCGTCTGGGTTCGGGTCACACTGTCGAGCACGAACTGAATCTTCGAGTCGCTGATCAGCCCGGCGAATACCGACGGCGCCTTGCTGCGATCGGGATTCTTGGCGCGATAGTCCTTGTTGAGTGCAGCGATCTGGGTCTTGATCTGCGCATTGCTGATGTTCTGCGACGGATCGCTGTAGACGACGTTGACGATGACGCGGATAGTGGCGACTGGGAGGGTGGCAATCTTCAGACCAGTGGCGCGGTATGCGGCCGTTGCCTGTTCGAGCTTGAACAGGCGATCCCGGAATCCGGGAACCGTCTCGAGCAGGTACTCATGGCTCGCCATCGTTCCGCAGGTGCGCTTGGGCGGGAGCGGTGCGGCGCGCTGCGCCGAAAGCGTCCGGCTCCGCGGTGAACCGACGGTCTTGCTCGATCGCGATTTGGACGTGCCGCGCTTTTTCTTCACTGCCATAAACGCTCCTTGTGCTGCAGGTCAGGCGACGCCGAACCGATCCGGTGGGTGCGTGGCTGATGCCAGGCGGCGAGAGCCTATTACAGTCGGTGCTGCAATTGCTATGGAAATGGGGATCGAAAAGTAGATAGGCGCGGCGGGTATTTGTGCCAGCCGCTGCCGGCGGCTTGTCAGTCCGCCGGGGATGGTGGCACGCTATGGCCGTGCCATCTGACAACATCGTCCGGGTCGGCGTGCTTGGCGCGGGTGCGTGGGCCCGCGGCGCGCATCTGCCTGGCTACCTTCGAGATCCACGCTGCCGCGTCGTCGCCATTGCCGATACCGAGATCGATCGCGCCAGAGACGCGGCGCGGGAGTGTGGCGTCCCGACGGCGACGGCTGATGCGAGAGAGCTGATCGGCCGCGACGACATCGACTTGATCGACGTCTGCACTCCGAGCCATACGCACTTCGAGCTCGCCTGGGCCGCGCTCGAAGCGGGAAAGCACGTCCTGTGCGAAAAGCCGGTGGCGTACGACTTCCGCGATACGCTTCGCGCCCGCGATCTGGCGCGAAGCAAGGGTCTGAAGACCAAGGTCGGGCTGACGTTCAGGTACAGCCCGGCGATGCGTTATATGCGCCAGCTCGTCGCCGAAGGCTTTGTCGGCACGCCCTTCATCTTCAACGGCTACGAGCAGAACTCGCAGTGGCTCGACCCGATGAATCCCCTGCGTCAGGTCGATCCCGATGCCGACCAGTCCATGGTGCAAGTGTCGTCACTCGAAGGCTACGGCGCGCCGATCATCGACCTCGCTCATTTGTTCGTCGGCGCCGACCTCGCGCAGGTGGTCGGGACGATGAGGAACTTCATCCCCGATCGGATGGTGCGCGCGACCAACCGGATGATGCGGATGAACATCGACGACGGCGACATTTTTCTCGGTGAGTTCACCAATGGCGCCTTGTGCTCGATTCAGACAAGCTTCGTGACGATCGGCAACTACCCGGGGATCGAAGCGCGGGTCTACGGGAGCAAAGGCGCGTTGATCTGTCGGATGGTCGAGGAAGAAGGCGTGGCGGAGACGCTACGTGCCGCGAAGCCGGATCAGGTCGAATTTCGCCAATTGGAGATTCCCCCACATTGCTATCCGCCTGGCGGCAGCCCGAGGGAGTCGTGGCGGACGCTGTTCTACGCCAACCTGGTCAGCAGTTTCATCACCGAAATCGTCGACGGCGGCGCTGCGAACGAAGGCGACTTCGGCGACGGTGCCTGGGTGCAGGAAGTCATCAACGCCGTCGAATTGTCGTTCCGCGAGCGGCGCTGGATGACGCTGCCGCTGTCCCGATGATGCCGCTCGGCCCGTTCTTCGACAGCTATTACCGTCTGCGGCCGGTGAACGCAACCTTCACGGGTGTCCACGACTTCGATCATCAATGGCCTGACTGGTCGCCGGATGGTCTTGCCGCCGCCACCGATGCCATACGCGGCCACCGCGACTCGCTGGCAACGCCCGCGGCCGCGGCAATCGACCTGCGCGATGTGCGCGCCCGCGATCGGGCGCTGGCAGTGTCGTTCCTCGACATCCAGCTCGCCGAAATCGAGGGCCGCCATTTCCAACGAGGCAACCCGTCGCTCGCCATTGGAGAGGCTGCGTTCGGCATCATCGGGCTGATCACCCGTCCATTCGCGCCGGCGTCGGTGCGCCTCGAAAGCCTCGTCAGTCGTCTCCAGGGCATGCCGGTGTTTCTCGAGGGTGCCCGGCGGGCGATCTCGGACGGCGTACCGGACGAATGGCGGCTCAAGACGCTGAAGGAGTGCGACGGCGCCGAGCGGGTGGTTGGCGAGGGACTGAAGCGATGGCTTGCGCTGGAATCGATCGCCGATGCGCGAGTGGCAGCTGCTGCGGAGCGCGCCGGCGCCGGGCTCGTCGCCTTCCGGCGCTGGCTGGAACGAGATGTTCGGGTTGCGCCAGACGCTCGATATTCGGCCGGGCCTGAGTTTCTCGACCTGCTGATCACGAAAGGGCATTGGTCCTCGATCGATCGCCGCGAGTTGGGCCGAGTGGTTCGCGACACGCTCGACGAGAGCCTCGCAGTTCTCGATCGGCGGGCACGGGCGATCGCACCAGGGGGTTGGCCGGAAGTCCAGGCTCGGTTGGTCGCCGCGCATCCGGATGTAGACGATTACCTGCGGAGGTTCCAGCGGACGTGGGAGGCCTGCCGGAAACGGTCCGTCGAGGCGGACCTCGTCACCTGGCCCGACGCGCCGATTCGTTACGTGCCAATCCCCGAGCAGACGCGGGACGCGGCGCCGCTGCTGTACTACCTGTTCTATCGCTCGCCGGCGCCGTTCGATCGGCTGCCGGTGCACGACTACGTCGTAACACCGGTTGACGCGAGTCTGCCTGTCGAGGAGCAGACGCGACGCCTCCGCGCCGCCAACGACAGCGTGATCAAACTGAATCATGTCGTCCATCACGGTGCGATCGGCCACCACGTTCAGAACTACTACGCCTATGCCGGCGAATCCGAGATCGGCCGGGTCGCGGCGGTCGACTGCGCGAGCCGGATCGGCATGTTCCTCGGCGGCACGATGGCTGAGGGCTGGGCGTGCTACGCGACCGACCTGATGGACGAAGTCGGGTTCCTGACGCCGGACGAATCGTTGTCGCAGCAGCACACGCGGGCGCGGCTGGCTGCGCGCGCCGTGGTCGATCTCGGTCTGCACGAGGGATCGCTGTCGTTCGAAGAGGCCGCCGCGTTGTATCGCGATCGGGTCGGCATGCCGCCCGAGGCCGCGCGCGGCGAGGTGTGCAAGAACTCGATGTTCCCGGGCACGGCGCTGATGTACTTTCTGGGTACCGACGGCCTGCATCGACTGCGCGCTTCGCGCGCCAGCGCGGAAGGCGCGAACTTCAACCTCCGGCGTTTTCACGATCGTGTGCTGTCGTTCGGCGCCATTCCGGTGCCGCTGCTGGAGCGGATTTGGTGAGGCGCGCGGTTCTGCGCCGGGTGGCGCCCGCCATAGCCGCGCTCGCGCTGGTGACGATGTCGGCGTGCGGCAGGCGGAGCTCAGGCCGGCCATCGAACGATCTCCTGATCGTCGGCTACGACCGCGAGCCCGACACCCTCAATCGATTCAGCACGCACATTCTCGAGGACATCCAGACCTGCGTGGTCGAGGGACTGACCACCACCGACGAGCAGATGCGGGTGATACCGCTGCTTGCCACAGGGGTGCCGACGCTTCAGAACGGCGGCGTCCGGCTCCGGTCTGATGGCGGGATGGACGTGGAGTGGAAACTTCGGCCCGACGTGAGATGGCACGACGGCGTCCCATTCACGTCCGAAGATGTGCAGTTCACGGTCGAGGCCATCAACGGACCCGACTACAACCCTGAGAGTACCGACGGCTTCGATCGGATCAGCTCGGTGGATACCCCGGATCCGCTGACCGCCATCGTTCACTACAAGGAGATCTATGCGCCATACGACATCCAGTTCATCCGCGGTGCATTGCCGAAACATGTACTGAAGGGTCGTGACATCGATCGCGCGCAGGACTACAACCGGAACCCGCTGGGAACCGGGCCCTACCACGTCGTCGAATGGAAGGCGGGCGAGTACATCCTGCTGGAGCGGGCGCCGCACTATTGGCGGGGCGACGAGTTCCCGAAGATTCGTCGTCTGCTGTTCAAGTTCGTGCCGAATACCAACACGCGCATCAACCAGCTGAAGACGGGTGAAGTGCATGTGGTGGCGCTGGCGCCCTGGGACAAGTACCGCGAGATGATGGCGATCCCATCGATCGTCGTCGCGAAAACGCCGGGCAATGCCTACGAACACGTGACGCTCAACGAACGCCGAATTACCGCCTTTGCTGATGTCCGGGTCAGGCGTGCGCTGATCTCGGCGCTCGACCGCGAACTGTACACGCGAACGATTCTCGACGGGCTGGCGCCTGTAGCCAACGGGCCGATTCAGCCGGTGTCGTGGGCCTACACGGATCGCGTCGCACATTACCCGTTCGACCCGCCGAAGGCGCGTGCGCTGCTGGACGAAGCCGGCTGGAAGACCGGCGCTGACGGCATCCGCGTCAAGGACGGCGCGCGGCTGGCATTCACGCTCATCACGCAGGCCGGCTACGCGATTCGAGAAAGCATGGCGCAGGCGATCGAGCGTCAGTGGCGCGAGGTCGGCGTCGACGTCAAGGTCGAGCTCCATGACGGCACGGCGATCTCGTCGATTTGGTTCGAGGGACGCTTCGACGCCATGCTGCACTGGTGGCAGATGCCGTCCGACCCGGAGTTGACCACATTCTTCGCCGCGGATCGGGTGCCGCCGGCCGGTCGCAACATCAACTACTTCGTAGACGAAGGGCTGACGCGGTTGTTGTATGCGTCGGACCGCACGGTCGATCGCGCCGAGCGGAAGACGCTGCTCGAGCGCGCCCAGGTGATCATCGCCGACGCGGTCCCGGAGATCCCGCTCTACAACGTCGTCCGCCTGGACGCGGTGCCCGTTACGCTCGCGAATTTCAAGGGGAACCCGACCAATACCGGGATTTTCTGGAACGTGCACGAGTGGGAAATCAAATAAGCTGACAGCGTGATTCGGTTCGTCGCCCGCCGCAGCCTCCAGGCGCTTCCGCTGTTGTTCATCGTCTCGGCGCTGGTGTTCCTGTTGATCCACGCGGCGCCTGGCGGTCCGCTCGCGATCTACCTGTCCAACCCCAATGTCCGTCCCGAGGACATCGAACGACTGCGTCGCGCGCTCGGACTGGATCGACCGCTCTGGCTGCAGTACTGGAACTGGCTGTGGGCATTCGTTCGCGGCGACTGGGGCTACAGCTTCAGCGACGGCCGGCCGGTCACGGCGCGGATTCTCGAGCGTACGCCGGCGACAATCGAACTGGTCAGCTTGTCGCTCGCCTGTGCTTTGGTTTTGACGATCCCGGTCGGAATCGTTGCAGCGATGCGGAAGGGACGATGGTTCGACCGCATTGCGACCGGGCTTTCGATGGCGGGAATCTCGCTGCCGGGATTCTGGTTCGGCCTGCTGCTGCAGATCGTCTTCGCGGCTGGACTCGGCTGGTTGCCCTCATCGGGGCGGAGCACGCCTGGCGCTGACGATGCGATCGACCAGCTGCAGCATCTGCTGCTGCCGACCATCGTGCTGGCCACGGTGCTCGCGTCAGGTTGGTCTCGATATCTGCGCGGCTCGATGATCGACACCCTCTCGATGCCGTTCATTGCGTCGGCACGGGCGCGTGGACTGCCGATGCGGCGGGTGGTGCTGCGCCATGCGCTGAGGAACGCCCTCGGTCCGCTCGTGGCGATCGTCACCGTTGACGCCGCGCTGCTCGTGTCTGGCGCAGTGGTCACTGAGAGCGTGTTCGCGTGGCCGGGCCTTGGCAGCCTATTCACCGAGGCGCTCGCCAGGCGCGACTACACCGTGCTGATGGCGCTGCTGATGCTCTCGGCCTCGGCGGTCGTCTTGTTCAACCTGATCGCGGACGCCTTACAAGCTCTGATCGATCCACGGGCGGCAGCCGCCTGATGCGGATTCCGGTACTGGTGCTGGTGGTGCTGATCGCCTGCGCCACGGCGGCGCCGCTGGTTGCGCCGTACGCACCTGAGGGTATTGATCTTGCCCGGCGGCGCGAAGTTCCGTCGGCGACCCACTGGTTCGGCACCGACGAATTGGGGCGCGACGTCTTCAGTCGCGTGATCTACGGCGCGAGGGTGTCGCTCGCCGTGGGGATGCTGTCGGCCGTCGTCGCCGGTGCATGCGGGGTCGCGATCGGTGGCGTTGCCGGTTACGCCGGCGGGGCAGTCGATGCCGCGCTGATGCGCATCACCGACGGGATGCTGGCGATTCCGCGGCTGCCGCTCCTGATGATCGCGGGAGTCGTGCTTCAACCGTCGGTCCCGTTGCTGATCCTCCTGGTCGGCCTGGTCGGATGGATGGAGACGGCGCGGGTCGTGCGCGCGGAATTCCGGACGCTGAGCTCGATCGGATTCGTGGAGGGCGCGCGAGCGGCAGGGGCCGGTCATGTCCGCGTGCTCGTCCGTCATTTGTTCCCGAACGCGGCGCAGGCGGTCGCCGTATCGCTCACCCTTGCGGTCGCGCGCGGCGTGCTGCTCGAGTCAGCGCTCAGCTTCTTCGGCGTCGGTGTGCGGCCGCCGGCGGCAAGCTGGGGCAACATGCTGTATCAGGCGCAGGCCGCCTTGTCATCCGAGCCATGGCTGGCGATCGCTCCAGGCGTGTTCATCCTGATCACGACCGTGTCCGTGAATCTGATCGGCGATCGCCTAGCGAGCCGGCCGGCCGCGTAGCACCCTCGCCGGCAACATGACGACACCTCGGACAATGCCGAGCGCGCCGTCGACGGCGATGCCGACGATCCGAAACGGGATCGAGAGGATCCAGACGATCGGGTAGAGGATCAGCGCCAGGACCGCGATCGGCCAGCACAGCACGAACAGGATGCACCAGGCGATGAACCGCATCATTCGATCACCGCTCCTTTGTCGTTGGGAAGCAGCAACTGGCGGTGGGCCCACCACGGCGCGATGCCGTTGGTCATGACCCGCTCGTGAAATTCCCGCAGGCTGAATGAGGTCCCGCGGGCAGCCTGATAATCGCGACGCAGCTTGAAGGCGGCGGTCTTGCCGAGGAAGTAGCCGCCGTAGGTAGGATCGTAAGTGCCGCGCACCGCTTCCTGCCGTGCGGCCGGGGCCGGCAGGTGCGCCTCCTTCTCGAACAGCGCGGCGGCCTGATCGATGGACCACTCGCCGCTGTGCAGACGCAGGCCCGAGATCAGCCGGCATATCCGCGTCAGCGCCTCGCTCGACTGTGCGAGACGATAACGCGGGTCGCTGCTCATGAAGCCTTCGTCGCTGACCATCTGCTCGGCGTAATGCGCCCAGCCATCCTGACCGGAGGAGGGCTGCGGGAACGGGTTGAGGCCGATCCAGATCCGGCGAATCTTGCCCGGCGTGCGCCGCATGAACAGGCTGTGGACGTAGTGACCGGGCGCCACTTCGTGCGCCGAGATGTCGGCGAGCGTGGCGTAGTTGAATTTCTGCAGCCACAGGTTCTGGCGCTCGATCGGCCAGTCGGGCTGGGCGTCGGTGATGTAGTAGTAGCTCTTCACCGGCCGCGCTTCGAGCGGCGGCGACGAGTGCATCGAGGCGAGCCCGAGATCGTACGGCGGGGCCGCGGCGACGATGATCTCTTCGCTGGGCGGCAGGTCCACCAGCCGCCGATCGCGAATGAAGGCAAATAACTGCGCGACGACCTTCTGCGCGGCGCTGACCACCTCGCCTCGCTTCGGATGGTCTTCGAGCACGTCGTGCCAGACCTCGAGCGCTGGACGGTTCGGCGCCACTTTCGCGGCGGCCTGCGCGAACTCGGCCTGGACTTTTTTCAGCTCGCGCTCGCCGATTGCGAGCAGCGTGGCGGCCGGGACGTCCACGAGTTCCTCGGCGCGATAGCGCGCCTCGACGTTGGCGGTGCCGATCGCATAGCTGCCGGTGGCTTTCGGCAGAGCGGTGGTCTCGAGTTCGGCGGCGTACGCATCGATGGCACGGCGTGCGTCGCCGGCGGCGCCGGCCAGCTCCTTCTGCAGCGACGGGTCGGCGACACCAGCGAATGCCAGCGTCAGATCGTGACCGAGCAGATCTGAGGCGCCGCGAAACATGATCGCCGCGCGCTCGACGAATACGCGCGGAGGAGTCTTGATGTTCGCTCGAGCGGCCGTCAGCAACGCCGGAACCCCGTGCAGCTTCGACACGACCTGCTTCATCCGTGCCGGTGCCGGCGACGACTCCATCGTCATCAGATCGTGAACACCGTCTGAAATCGCCGCGGCGTAGACCATGGGATTGCGGGTCCACGTCCGCACCGTGTCGATGTCGAGCAGCCAGCCGTCGATGATGCCGAGCAGAATCCGATGGTCCACCTGCTCGTCCGGCGTGAGCTTCGATCGATCGAAGCCCTCCAGCTGGCGCCGGGTCGATCGCAGCCACTCGGTCTCGGCGGCGATCGACGCGACCGAGAAGTTCTCGAGCTGACCGTCGCGGCCGTGAAGGCCGTTGCCCGCAGCGATGGACGGATGGAATTGCGCGAATCGATCGAGGTAGGCATCGACGAAGCTGGCGAACGACGAGGGCTGCTGTGCGGCGGATCCGACCATGACGGTTCGCGGTGTCAGCAGGCCGATCGCAATCGCCGAGACGACGATCCATGGCACGGCCCGTCGGGTAGCGGTCATGGCCGCTATTGTACGAGGGTCAGCGTTCGGGGAAGAACCTGACGGGAGCGGTTGGATGTGCGCGGGCAGATTGTGCTCGCGGCTTTCACCGCGGGCTGTTAGGATGACCGCAGGTGCAAGGATGGACGCTGAATCGCGCGTCGCCGGTCTCCTGTTGATCGCTGCTTCTTTCTCGCAGCCGCCGGTTGCCGCGATCGTCCAACCGCCGGCGACACCAGCATCTCCTGCCCCGATGGCTCTCGTGGAGACGTGGCCGGACGGTCGCGTCAACTACGAGATCGCGAGTCCGCGGCCGGCCTGGATGTGGACACCAGCGTTTCCGTCTATCAAGGATTACCATCCACCCGAGGGCACGAAACCCGTGTTCGCGGTACGGTTCGCCCGCGTGCTGGTCGGACAGGACATCAAGGTCGATGTGTCGGTGCTGCTCGGCGGCGCTGAACCGCCTGGCGTGCCTGTCGCGAGCGTGGTGATTTCCCCGGGTTCTCACGTGGTCATCGAGGAGCTCGCGAGATTTGGCGTCCAACCACTGACGCTGTCGTCGGTGACAGTGGCTCGGATGAAGCCCTTCTTGCCGATGGTCGCGAGTCTTTCTCCTCAGATCGAAATCGCAAACGTCGAGCTGGTCGAATCGCCCTATCCGGGCTACCGCCTCACGCTCCGCAATCTGGGCTCGAAAGGTGTCTCGAATGTCCACGTGCAGTCGTATCGAGGCGATGCCAAGGCGCTGAGCGCGATCAAGCGCAGCGACGATGGCCGGCCACTGATGCCGCCGGGGGAGAGCTACACGTTTGATGTGAATCTCACATCGGGAGGCGCGAATGGATCTCCCGTGGCTGGAACCTGGACGCCGGTGCCACTTGACGTGATCAATATCGACGCGGTGCGCTGGGACGACGGCACCTACGACGGCACGACACCAAATCCGCAGGTCGATCGCCTGATTGAAGGTCAGTCCGGGCAGCGTCTTCAATTGCGCCGCATCGTCGACATCCTGACGCGAACGCTTGGGGAGCGGGCATCTGGCGAAGCGATGCTGATGTCCTTGCGGGCGCGAATCGAGGCGCTGCCGGACGCGGAGCCGGACCAACTCGCCGAGGCCACCCGTGCGATGCGGGGCATGAAGCAGGCAGCGCGCGACGAGATCGCGCGGTTTGAGCGGTCTCATCCGACCGAGCCATCGAGCAGCAATGTCGTCGAGTGGCTGAAGTCCCTACTCGCCCGCTACAACGCAGAGCTCACTCGTGTGTCACCGTAAACTCACCACGAAAAACAGAAGACCAGCGAACGATCGCGAGACTTGATCTGGCGGATGCGCGGCCGTCTACTGTGCGGGGACGACGCCGACGTATTTTGCGCGTGGGCGGATTAGCTGACCGGTCGCGTACTGCTCGATGGCGTGACCGATCCAGCCGACCGTCCGGCCGATGGCGAACAGCGCGAGACCTGCCTCTGGCGGCAGCCGCAGTACGCGCACGATGGCAGCGAGCGCGAAGTCGACGTTTGGCTTCTCCCGAATCACCGAACCGGCCGCCTCCGCAACGTCGAGAAGAAATGCCACATCAACTGACCGTGGATATCGTGTTCGCAGCAGCTCGAGCAGCATGGTCGCCCTGGGATCGCCGGTGGGGTAGAGCGGGTGCCCGAATCCGCTGACCGGTTCGCCGCGGCGAAGGCGTGCCGAGACGGCCTGGCGCAGGTTGCCGCCTCGGCGCAATGATCCAAGCATCGAGTCCACCCGTGCACTGGCGCCGCCGTGCCTGGGTCCTTCGAGAGCCGCAAGCCCGGCGCTCACGACCGCGTAGGGATGTGATTCCGCGGACGCAACGCAGCGAGCTGCGAACGACGAGACGTTGAGCTCGTGATCGGCACACAGGATCATGGCAGTGCGCAGTATGTCGACACCTCGGGCCGGTACCCGCCAGGCTCGTGCCAGACGCTGGTCGATGTCCCCGGTGCCGGAAGCCGACCGCGTCGCCGCGGCAGTCATCAGGCGAAGGATTCGCCAACCGCACGCTGCGGCATGCGGCGCGCGGAGGTCGCCTGCCTGCGGATCGCGCGCTGCACCAATCGCCAGGAGCACCTGGGCGCGCGCCGCGAACGGGAGGTCGCGAAGCAGAGCCCTTTCCTGCACGGTCGAACGCGCTGCGGCGGCGGCGAAGGCGTGGTCGAAAGCGCCGGTCCAGATGAGCGACGCGACCTCCCGGAACGAACGCGAGCGCGCCAGCACGAGCGCGTCGTGACCGCGATAGTAGAGCGTGTCGGCGGCGATCAAGGTGATCGACGATTCGAGGACCGGCAGGCCCCACTGCAGCGCCCGGGCGGTGGCGCGATCCGGATCGCGGCGTTCTTCGGTGCGCCGCCGCAGGCGTTCGACGTCCTCGCGCGAGTAGCCGCGCTGACGCGCCGGACCTGGCGTGGACTGCGACCGGACCAGCCCGCGACTCACATAGGCATACAAGGTGGCGCGGCTCACCCGCAGCAGCGCTGCCGCCTCTACCGCAGTGATCCATGGCGAATTGCTCTTCATATTGATTGAATGATCAATGTTGACACAATCATACACTGGCGCTAGGTTGGGTTCATGAACCACCTGGGACTCGAGGGCGTTGTGGCCGCGGCAACCGGGCTCAGCGACGTGGACGGCGAGCGCGGCGAATTGATCATCGCTGGATTTCCGCTTGCGGAGTTTGCCGAGCACGCCACGTTCGAGGAAACGATGTGGCTGCTCTGGCACGGCGCGCTGCCGTCGGCGCGTCAGCTCCAGACGTTCGGTGCCGAGTTGGCGTCGCAGCGGGAACTGTCGCCCGCGACCGTGGTGTTGTTGCGCAGTTGTGCCGTCGCCGGGCTGAGCCCGATCGACGCGCTGCGAATCGCCGCCGGCACGATCTCGATCGCGTCCGACAGCGCCGTGGCGATCGCGGCGCAATGCCCGGTGATCGTCGCCGCCTACTCTCGGCTCTCAGGCGGCGTCGAGCCGCTGCCTCCGCGGCGCGATCTCGGGCACGCCGCCAACTTCCTGTACATGTTGAACGGTCAGGAGCCGGATCCGGAACGGGTCCGCGCCTTGACC
>DASXGC010000120.1:0-26766 GCA_036489235.1 Vicinamibacterales bacterium | reverse complement strand
ATGCTGGTGGCACGTGAGGAAACCTTCGGACCGATTGCGCCGCTGTTCAAGTTCGAGAGCGAGAGCGAGGCCATCTCGATGGCCAACGATACGGAATTCGGCCTGGCAGCTTATATGTACACGCGCGACCTGGCGCGCAGTTGGCGGGTGTCGGAGGCGCTCGAATACGGCATCGTCGGCTTGAACACCGGCATCATCTCGACCGAGGTCGCGCCGTTCGGCGGCGTGAAGGAGTCGGGGCTCGGCCGGGAAGGATCGAAGTACGGCCTCGAGGAGTTTCTCGAAATCAAATATCTGTGCCTCGGGGGAATCTCAGAATCTTAGGATTTAAGGATTTAAGGATTTAAGGATTTGAGGATTTGAGGATTTCAGGTGAGAGCTTAGCTGGAACCGGCCCTCCTAGCGCGCGATAGACTCGCGGCGGACGAGGGCCGGTGGCGAACTCGCAAGTGCGGCGCTCGGCAATCGACTCGGGGCTATCGACCACCGACGACTGAGCTACTGATTGCTCGTCCGGCTTTCGTTCCTGAGCCGTGCCACCAGCACCTGCGTCTGCCCTGCCTCGATGGCGAAGCCGCCGCGATCGGGCGTGAAGAATTCGAACGCGGTCCTGGTCGCCTTCATCAAGCCTCTCGACGTGTGGATCTTGGAGGCCAACAGGTAGTGGCCGAGCTCGTGTGCGAGTGCCCGGCCCATCGCCCGGCCGAGCAGCGTCTCCTTCTGCACCTGCGTCATCTGATCCAGCAGTCCGACCACGCCGCGCGCGCTCTTCAGGAAACGGATCGCGTTCCCGTACGACACGTAGATCTCCTGCTCCGGCGTCGTGACATCGTCGAAGACGATCCAGCCGAGCGGGAGCTGGCCGCCCTTGGCTGCGCCGGGCGCGTCGCCGAACGTCACCCGCAGCGACAGCGGCAACGGCGGCGGACCGTCGGTCGTGCAGGGTCGCAGATCACGATCGGCAGTGCGCCACGCGAAACTGACGCCGCTGCTTTTCCAGATCGCCTCCGCTTCCTCGAACACGTTCCGAAGCAGTGAGGGCGACACGCCGCTGGCCGTGACGGTGACGGTGATCGGCGGGGCGGAGATTGTGGCCGGCGATTCGGTGACGCCGGCGGGAAGGAGTGAAGCGGACGCGATCAGCGCTGCGACAAGGCTCGTGGTCATCAGCATCTTGTCTGAGATAGACGGACGCTGACGCGGAAAGTTTGATGTCCGAATTCGCGAAGAACGGACGCTCTTAAATCTCGAAATCGACCGCGACGATCTGTTCACAAATCCCAACACCGAACTGCGCGACCGGCACGTGACGCTCGTGTTTCTGATACGCGTCGAGCGCGGCACGATCGCGGAAGGTCACGGCGAGGCCGGTGTCATACGATCGCGGCGACCGCACGACGTCCTCGCCAACCTTCAGGTCCACCAGCACGTCTAAACCTTTCAGCGCTTCGAGACGCTGGCGATGGTCCGCGCGCGTCGCGGCATCGGTGTCGGCCTTGTACTTGAAACACACGAGGTGCAGCAGCATCAGAGTTCCTCGCCTTCGATGTCATCGTCGGCCATGTCGACCACAATGCTGTGGACGTCGACCCGGAACCACTGCCGGAACGTCGCCAGGTCGCGGGTCGCGGGCCAGGCCGTTTCATTCTCGGTCCAGGCCGACAGCTGGAACTCGAACAGCCATGCGGCGTTCTCTTCCACCCACTCCTGGACGTCTTCTTCGAGCTCGAATTCCGGCAGCAGGAATGCCGATCCGTAGGCTTTCGCGCGCGATACCGTGATCGCGCCCTTGTTGAAGTCGGCGTCGACATGCCGCATCCAGTCGACGAACGGCTGATCGCCGGTGATTGAAATCGCAGTCCGGTTGATGACTCGCATCGGGCAATTGTATCGGAGGCTAGACCAGCCGGACCGCGGCGGAAGGCCCGTGGGATTCGCTCGCCGCCGCGCGGAGACTTCGTGCAAGCGTTCGCGCCACACGCTCGGCGCTGGCGACCGGCGCGGAGGTGTAGCACAAGCGCAGCTGATCGCTGCCGCCCTGATCGACGTAAAACGGCTCGCCGGTCAGGATCATCACAGACTCGGCGAGCGCATGTTCCTGCACCGCTCGGGCGCGAGTCCTGGGGTCGAGCTGGCACCAGAGATACATCCCTCCGTCCGGGATCGCAAAGCGCAGGGCGTTTGCCGGCACGTGCTGGCGTAGCGCGTGGACCATCGCATCACGCCGCCGGCGATGTTCGGTCCTGAGGGAGACCAGGTGCCGATCGAACACTCCGTGTTCGAGCAGCTCGGAGACCACCAACTGCGACAGGTTCTGAGTGTGCGGATCGCACTGCTGCTTCAACATCGCCAGCTGATCGACGATCGGCCGGACCGCGCTGATCCAGCCCAGTCGGAGTCCCGGCGCCAGCATCTTCGAGAAACTGTTGATGCGAATGACCACCGCGTGCGACTCGTCCAACGTGAACAGCGACGATGGTGAAGGCGCGGTGAACGAAAGTTCCCGATACGTATCGTCTTCGACCACTGGCACGCGATAGCGCACCGCCAACTCGAGCAGCTCGCGTCGTAACCGAATCGGCAGTGTCACCCCGGTTGGGTTTTGATGCGTGGGGTTGGTGTAAATCAGCTTGGGTCGATATCGCAGCAGCAGCTCTTCGAGTTCGTCCACGTCGGCCCGGGCGATGTCCCAGCCAACCAGGCGTGCGCCGGCGGCACGGAACGTCTGAATCGCACCCAGATAGCCCGGGCGATCGATCACGACCGCGTCACCAGGATCGATCAGGCAGCGTGCCAGGAGATCGAGCCCCTGCTGCGCGCCCGCGAGCACGAGAATGTGCTCGGGATCGCCGCCGAACCTTGCGGCCAGCGCGGCGCGGAAACGCGGCAGTCCTTCGGTCGGACCGTGCCGCCAGGCCGCGTCCGCGTGGCGCGCCAGCACCGTGTTCATCGCCCGCTGGAACGCATCGGTCGGAAAACATTCGAGCGCCGGCACGCCGGCGGCCAGCGAGGTCAGGCCCGGATCGGCGGCGGCGCGGACCAGATCCCGCACCGTGGTGTCGGTCGACTGCAGCGCCGCGGCGGCAATCTTGCCGCGCCAGGCGAACGGCGCGCTGGCGGTGTCCGGCCGTGCCGACACGAACGTGCCGCGACCGACGTAGCCCCGAACCAGGCCGCGCGCTTCGAGCTCGCGGTACGCACTCACGACGGTGGCGCGACTGATGCGCATCGCCCCGGCCAGCTCGCGTTCAGGCGGCAGCTGAAACCGCGGCGCCAGGTCGCCGCGCACAATCCCCGCCTCGATGAGCGTCACCAGCCGGCGGAACAGCGGACGCGTCCGCGCGATCGCGCGCGGCTCGGTGCCCAGCGCCGCAAACAAGCCATTGACGGATTGGTCCGCTTGCACGGCCCGAGTCTTGGGCATGATCGCTTTCACCATGACAACAGAAACCAGTCCAAGTGTAACCGATGGCCGGTCGCGAGCCGGACTCGACGAGGGCGTGATTTACGTCAGCGGGCAGTTCCGGCCGGCCGCCGACGCAACGGTCAGCGTCTTCGACCACGGCCTGCTCTACGGCGACGGCATCTTCGAGGGTATTCGCGCCTACAACGGCCGGGTGTTCAAGCTCGAACGTCACATCGATCGGCTGTTCGACTCCGCCAAGGCGGTGCGCCTCGACCTTCCGCACAGCCATCGCGATCTGTGCGATATCGTGGTCGAGACCTGCCGCCGCAACGGGATCAGCGATGGCTACATCCGCCTGGTCGTCACACGCGGCCCGGGCGATCTCGGAATCGATCCACGCAAGTGCCCGCGCCCGGAAGTGATTGTGATCGCGCGAAAGACGATGCAGATGTACGGGGACAGTTCGGCGGCGATTCGCCTGGTGACGTCGAGCTTCCGCCGCAACTCGCCGGATACCACCAGCCCGTCGATCAAGTCGCTGAATTACCTGAACAACGTGCTCGCGAAGATCGAAGCCAACGACCGCGGCGCCGACGAGGCGCTGATGCTCGACGTGCACGGTTTCGTGTCCGAGGCATCGGTTGACAACCTCTTCATCGTCACCGAGCGCGGCCTGGCGACACCGCCAACGGCAACCAACCTCAAGGGCGTCACCCGAGAGACCATCGTCGACATCGCCAGGGGGTTCGAGATCGCGGTCGAGGAAAAACCGATCACCCTGTTCGACGTGTGGACGGCACGCGAAGTCTTCATCTGCGGCACCGGCGCCGAAGTCGTTCCGGTGGGCTCAGTGGACGGGCGGACGATCGGGACCGGTGGCGTGGGACCGCTGACCTCGAGGATGAGCGAGGCCTATCACCAGCTGGTACGTCTCCAGGGACGCGTCATTTCTCCAGTCTAGACGCGGATAAACCTTCGGACCGGCCGCGCGATGAGCGTAGAATGCGGCCGGAGGACCGCGATGGCAGACACCGCCAAGTGTGCTCACCCCGCTTGCTCCTGCACGGTCGCGAAGGGTGGGCCGCACGGGAAATTCTGTAGCGAGCATTGCAAGGAAAAGGGACAAACCATCGAATTGCGCTGCGATTGCATGCACCCCGCCTGCCGATAGGCGCGGTGTTGCAGACCGGGCGGACGCGTACGGGCACGCGTCCGCCATATCGAAGCCGGGCCATAATGGGTGTGTCCATGGATGCGCCCGAACGTTACGAGCAGCTCATTGCCTTTCTCAGTTCAAACCTGCAGGCCCCGGTGGATCGACAAGAGCGCGAGGACGGTTCGATCCAGTTCATCGGCGGCGACCCCGCCGAGGTCGTCGCTCTGCTGACCGACACGAGCGTGATCGTGTCCGAGTTTTCCGGCGTCTGGGAAACCCCGTTCAAGTTCGCCGCGAAGCCACGCCGCGTTGGCGTGCTCAAGTGGCGGCGCCTGCCCGAGGGCGCGTTGTGGAACGCGCTCGGTGCTTTAATCAAAGGGGCGCGTGACGCTCGCTTTTCCCACTTCCAGACCTGCGTGTATTGCGGTCGCCGCACGGCGCCGGAGTGGCTGCACGACGCTGGTGTCTGTCAGGCCTGCGCCGACCAGCACAGCGGCGTCATTCACTGAGCCCGCGCCTCGAGCGCGTGCCAGCGATCGTAAACAGTGGTCAACTCACTCGCGAGTGTATCGACGCGCGCCAGCGCCTCGGCGATCGCTGCGCTGCCTTCCTTGTAGAACTCCGGTGAGGCGATCCGTGCCGCCAGCGTCCGCTGCTCCACTTCGAGCGCTTCGATGCGAGCCGGCAGTCCGTCGAGTTCGCGCTGTTCCTTGTACGAGAGCTTCTTTGTTGTCGCCGTCGCCTTGACAACAGCTTTCTCGCCCTTCGCGCGCGTCTTCTGACTCTTCTCCATCGAGGTCCGCTGTCGGACCCAGTCTTCGTAGCCGCCCACGTACTCGCGGACGCGCCCGTCGCCTTCGAATACGAACGTGCTGGTGACGACGTTGTCGAGAAAGGCGCGGTCGTGGCTGACCAGCAGCAACGTCCCGGGCCATTCGACCAGTTCCTCCTCGAGCAGTTCGAGCGTCTCGATGTCGAGATCGTTGGTCGGTTCGTCGAGCACCAGCACATTGGCCGGACGGGTGAACAGGCGCGCCAGCAGCAGGCGGTTGCGCTCGCCGCCCGACAGCGCCTTCACCGGCGAGCGCGCGCGCTCGTTGGAAAACAGGAAGTCGCGCAGGTAGGCATTGACATGACGGGTGCGGCCGTTCGCCGTCACCGTATCGTTGCCCTCGCCGACCGTGTCGAATACCGTGCGCTCGGGATCGAGCTGCTCGCGCTGCTGATCGTAGTACGCGATCTGCACGTTGGCGCCGAGGCGAGTCTCGCCTGCATCCGGTTCGAGCTGTCCTAGCAGCATCCGCAACAGGGTTGTCTTGCCGGCGCCGTTGGGACCGATGAGACCGATGCGATCGCCGCGCAGGACCCGCGCCGAGAAATCCGATACGACGGCCTTGGTGTCGTACGATTTCGACACGTGCTTCGCTTCGATCACCATCTTGCCTGACTGCTCGGCCTGCTCGGCCTGCAGACGGACGTTGCCGATCTGCTCGCGCCGCTGCGCCCGCTCTTCGCGCATCGCCAGCAGCGCCTTGACGCGTCCTTCGTTGCGCGTCCGCCGTGCCTTGACACCCTGGCGCAGCCACACCTCTTCCTCGGCAAGTTTCTTGTCGAACTTCTCTGCCTGCACCGCATCGTTGGCGAGCGCTTCTTCCTTGCGGCGCAGATAGGTTGGGTAGTTACCCGGCCATGACGTGACCCGGCCGCGATCCAGTTCGACGATGCGGGTCGCGAGGCGCTGAAGGAAGGCACGGTCGTGGGTCACGAACATCACCGCGCCGGCGTACTCGGCGAGAAAGTCCTCGAGCCACCGGATCGCCTCGATGTCGAGATGATTGGTCGGCTCGTCGAGCAGCAACAAATCGGGCTGGCCGACCAGCGCGCGCGCCAGCAATACGCGGCGACGCCATCCGCCGGAGAGGGTGTCGACGATCGCGTCGGGCGGGAGCTCCAGTCGCGACAGCACGAGATCGACATGATGTTCGCGCAGCCACTCATCGTCTGCTTCGAGATGATGGGTGTGCCCTTCGGCCACCACTTCGAACACCGATCGATTGGCCGAGAGCGGGACGTCCTGTTCGAGGCGCGCGACACGCAGGCCGGGCTGCCGCCACACCGTCCCTTCGTCCGGTTCGAGTTCGCCGCTGAGAATACGAAGGAGCGTGGACTTGCCGGTACCGTTGCGGCCGATTACCGATACCCGCTCGCGCGAATCGATCTGGAGGGACGCGTTGTCGAGCAGCGGCAGATGGCCGTAGGCGATGGAAACACCGTCGAGCGAAACGAGTGGCACACATTACGGTACCACGCTCAGCCGGGCGGCGCTCGCGCCCGATGTTCTGCGCAATAATGACGCTCATGAACCGTTTTCGCATCGCGCTCGCTCTTGTCGCCGCTGGCGTCGCGATGACGGTCACGACGCTGGCGCAGCCGCGTCTGAGCTGGGACTACTCCGCGATCGCCAGACGCCTGGTCGCACAGCTGGCGCTCAAACCGGGCGAGCGCGTCATGGCGATTGCGCATCCCGGCACGTTCGAGGATCTACTGCCCTACCTGCGTTACGAAGTCATGCGCGCCGGCGGCATCGATCTCGGCGTCGTCGAAGTGTTGCGCGAGCCGCTGCCGCAGGAGTTCGACTCTGCCGTACTGCAGAAAGGCGCACGAGAGGCGCGCGCCTACTACAAGGCCATGTTCCGCGACGTGGACGCGGCGATCATGATGCCGGGCGCGACGACGTCGCATCCAGCCTACCTCGCGATGCAGGACTGGCTCAAAGACGACCTCACCGAGCATCACGGCCGGCGCACGATCCACTTCCACTGGGTGGAGAACGGCAGCGCGTATCCGATCGCCGGCCAACCGCTGCCGGCCCGATCGGCGATGGACGCGCTCTACCAGCGCGCACTGCTCGAGACCGACTACCGGGCGCTGGGCGACATCGAACACCGATTCGCCGACGCGCTCAAGACCGGCGAAGTGCACATCACCTCGCCGGGCGGTACGGACCTGAAGTTCCGCGCCGGTGACCGTCCGGCAAATCTGCAGGACGGCGACGCGTCCGCCGCCCGCACCGCGCAGGGAAAGGTCCTGGTCGATCACGAAGTCGAACTGCCTGCCGGTGTCGTCCGCGTCGCACCGCTCGAGGACACCGTCGAAGGCGTCATTGCGTTTCCACCGTCGCAATGGGACGGCCGACCGGTTGAGGGACTGAGCTTGCGCTTCGCGCGCGGCCGCGTCGTCGAGGTCCGCGCCACCAGCGGCCGCGAGGCCGTCGAAGCCGAGATGGAAAAGGCCGGTGACGCTGGACGAGCCTTTCGCGAGATCGGCGTCGGCTTCAACCCGCTGCTCGCAGTACCGGATCGGATGCCATGGATTCCTTACTACGGCTACGGCGCCGGCGTGGTGCGCCTGTCACTCGGCGACAACACCGAGCTCGGCGGCGCAATCGCCGGCGGCAGCGGATACGTCCGGTGGAATTTCTTCACCGACCTGACCGTGACTGTCGGCTCGACCGTGTGGGTGCGTCACGGTCAGCTGCAGGTGCGTCCGGCCGCGAAGTGATCGGCCTGCGGCGAACGCTCGAAGGCGTAGGATGAAGGCAGTGTCCGGCAGGTCGCGAATCCTGATGCTCGTCGGCGCGCTCTCGCTCGTCGCCGCTGCTGCTTTTGCGCAGCGCCAGTTCGGCGGTTTCGGCGGCGGCGGATATGGTCGCACTCCGCCGATTCACAACGTCGGCTACGACGGTCAGTTCACCTTCGTCCGAGTCTCGTACGAGACGGCGCCCGGCGGCTACTGGTCGCGCAACCGGCCGTCCTGGGTTCACGGCTATCCGCTCGCCGAAGAGAACCTGATGCGGATCATGAACGATCTTAGTTTCCTCAACGGGCGCACCGAAGACGTCAACGTCCTCGCCCTAGACGATCCCGAAATCTTCAGGTACCCGCTGATCTACATCATCGAAGTCGGCTGGTGGACCTTGACCGATACGCAGGCCACCGCGCTTCGCACCTACATCCAGAAGGGCGGCTTCGTCATCGTCGACGACTTCAAGACCGAGCAATGGACCAACGACGGCACCGGCGGGTGGGAACCGTTCGCCAACAACATGCAGCGGGTGCTGCCTGGCGTGCGCTTCTTCGAGATGAAGCCGTCGGATCCGATCTTTCATTCCTTCTTCGAAATCGAAACGCTCGACAATTTTCCGCAGGCCTACAACTCCGGCCGACCGGTGTTTCGAGCCGTTTACGAGGACAACGACCCGCGCAAACGCCTGGTGATGGTCGTGAACTACAACACCGACATCTCGCAGTTCTGGGAGTGGTCGGGCCGCGGACTGCGCTCGGTCGATCAGACCAACGAGGCGTATAAGCTGGGCGTCAACTATCTGATGTACGGCATGACGCATTAACATGACCCATGGCTGATGAAGGGGCTCCCAAGACGTCGTTGGAACTGGCAATGGAGCGGCTGCGCAAGAAAGATGCGGATGCGGGCGTCGAAACCCGGGCGCTCACCGACGAGCAGAAGGCGGCGATCGCCGAAGCGCGGAGCTTCTACGGGGCGAAGATCGCCGAGCTGGAAGTGATGCACCAGTCGAAGCTGGTTTCGATCCTCGACCCTGCCGAACGCGAACTGGTGGAACAGAACTATCGGCGCGAGAAGGAGCGCCTCACCTCAGACCGGGACAACAAGGTGGACAAGCTTCGGCGCTGACGCTAGGGCGCCTCGGTATACGCGGTTTTCGCGATCGCGGCGACTCGCGCCGGCGCCGTCCAGTCGGGGTGAGCCGCCTGGAATTCGGCCTGCACGGTCTCAGCCGTCTCGTCCGCAGACTTGCCCGCTCGTTTCAATTCGATCGCACGCGCCTGGATCGCCTTCATCATCGTGCGTTGTGCCTCGATGAGCGTTGCGTCGCCCACAAGACCATGACTCGGAACCACCACCCTGGCGCCGAGTGCCGACAGCTGGTCGAAGTCGGCGAGCCACGCCTTGACGCTCGAGTAAGGACTGGCGAACGCCACGAAGGCGTGGTTCATGACGATATCGCCGGCAAACAGCACGCGGTCCCCTTCGACCCACACGATCGTATCGCCGCGGGTATGCGTCGGCCCGAGCGCGAGTAACCGGACCACCACGCCGCCGAGATCGAGGCGATATTCGCGATCGAAGATGACGTCGGCAGCACGAAAGCGTGCGTCCTTCAGCAGCTCGGCGGTCGCCGTCGATCGGCTGGCAAATGTCTTCGCCAGTTCCAGCCCGAATTCATCGATGTCCTGTTGCTGCGATCGCGCGCGAAGGATCTTGGCGCTCGCGGGAAATGCCGACTCGCCCAGGGCATGTTCCGGATGAAAGTGCGTCGCGACCACGTAGAGATCCGGCGTCGTGGTCAGCGCCCTCGTCGCGTGCAGCACTGTCTCGCCGTTTCGCGGACCGAGACCTGTATCAACCACCAGTGCGGCTCTCTGCCCCACGATGATGCCAACGTTAGGTACCAGACCGACGTTGCGATCGGAAATGACATGGACATGTTCTGAGACTTTTGAAATCGCCGACTCGTCAATCAACGGCGCCTGAGGCGCTGAAGGTTGCAGCGTGGCCGCACTCACGGCCGCCAGTGCCACCAGCCTCGTGATCGAAGAGGTCAATGTCATCCGCCTATTAGACCATCGGCGCGATTCTTGCGGCTGCAAAACCGGAGGTCCCATCTCATGTCAGAAGCAAAGAAATGCGCCCATCCCCAGTGCAGCTGCTCGGTAGTCGAGGGCGGCCAGTTCGGGAAGTTCTGCAGCGAGCATTGCAAGGAAGCAGGTGACCAGACCGAATTGATGTGCGACTGCAAGCACCCGAGTTGCCACTGATGCAACCGTAGGTCTCCGGCTCAGGTGGCACACCTTGTGCTCCGCTAGTAGAGTGGAAACCGTCGTGATGCCATCTGAGTCAGCTCGAGCGCCCGCCAGGCGCCCGCTCGTGAAGCGGCCCTGGTTCTGGGTGACGGTCGGCAGCATCACCGCGCTCGTGATCTTTTCGATCATGTTCGTCGCGGCCGTCCCCCTTTCCTCCGACATCCTGCGTCATCGCATCGTCCACGCCCTCTCCGAACAGCTGGACAGCGACGTCGAACTCGGGGACCTGCACGTGCGAGTGTTCCCCGGCCTGCGGGCCGACGGCGCCGATCTGCGAATCAAGAGTCGCGGCACTGCGCTGGCTGCCTATCCACCTCTCATCGCCATCAAGTCATTCCACGTGGACGCCAGCGTGGCGGGGTTGCTCCGGAAGCACGTGTCGCACGTCCAGCTCGATGGACTGGAAATCAGTATCCCGCCGGGTGAAGTCCGCGATCAGCAGAAGGCCGCAGACCAGACAGCGCAGGGCACGGCCAGGCCCGATGATGCGCCAACGACTCCGACGGACGCCCGCAGCGATCCACTGAACGACAAGAGCGTGGTCATCGATCGCGTCGACGCCAACGATGCCCGCCTGGTGATCATCCCGATCGAGGCGAACAAGACGCCGAAGGTCTGGGCGATTCATCACCTGCGGATGTTCGACCTCGGCGACACCAAGTCGTGGCCGTTTCAGGCCACGCTCACCAACGGCGTTCCACCTGGCGAAATCGATGTCGATGGACACTTCGGCCCGTGGCGACGTGACGAACCCGGCGACACCCCTCTGACGGGCGTCTTCAACTTCGCGAAGGCCGACCTGAGTGTCTTCAACGGGATCAAGGGAACGTTGTCATCCAATGGCTATTTCGGCGGAACGCTCGCTGAAATCCGCGCCAACGGCACCAGCAACACGCCTGATTTCACGCTGCAGGTCGCCGGTCATCCTTTCCCTTTGTGGGTCGTGTATCAGGCGCTCATCGACGGCACCAACGGCGACACCCGGCTCGAGTCGATCGACGGCTGGTTCCTGAGTTCGTACCTGCACGCGACCGGCGCGGTGCTCGACTCGCCGAAGAAGAACGAAGGACGGACGGTGACGCTCGACGTCGCACTGACGCACTCGCGCGTCGAGGACATCATGACGATGGCGGTGAAGGCGAACAAGCCGCCGATGACCGGAGCGCTCAAACTGACGACGTCGTTCGTGCTGCCGCCGGGACACAACGACGTCGTCGATCGACTACGGCTCAAGGGCCGGTTCGCGATCGACAAGGCGCAGTTCACCAGCTACGACGTCCAGGGCAAGATCGACGAGTTGAGTAAACGCGCGAGCGCGAAGACCGCCGATCCGAAGACGCAGCGCGCGTTGTCGGATTTCGCCGGTCGCTTCGAGCTTGGCGATGGACGCCTCCGGCTTCCCGAGGTGACCTTCGCAACCCCCGGCGCCAAGGTCGAGCTGGCCGGCGCCTACGGTCTGAAGGCCGAGACGCTCGACTTCAAAGGGCAAGTCCTGCTTGACGCAACAATTTCGCAAACTGTTACGGGGTATAAATCCCTTCTTTTGAGGATGCTCGATCCGCTCTTCAAGAAACCGAATGGCAAGGGCAGTCTAATTCCCATCAAAATTGGCGGAACTCGCAACGACCCCAAGTTCGGTCTTGACGTCCACCGCGTGTTTCACCACGGCGACCCACCGTGACAACAAGTTGCATCAGGCGGACGCAGGGCGCCGCCGTCGTATGTCAAAATCGATTCACTGATGTGGATCGTTCGAATTGCATTACGGCGGCCTTATACGTTTGTCGTTCTGGCACTGCTCATCCTGATTGCAGGGCCGCTGACGATCGCTCGTACTCCGACTGACATCTTCCCTGACATCGACATTCCAGTCGTCACCATCGTGTGGAACTACGGCGGACTCTCCGCCGAGGAAATGTCCACCCGCATCGTGAGCATCTTCGAACGCAGCCTGACGACGACGGTCAACGACATCGAGCACATCGAGTCGCAGTCGCTGCGCGGCATCGCCGTCGTCAAGGTATTCTTTCAGCCGGGCGCGAAGATCGACCTCGCGGTCGCGCAGGTTACGTCGTCGGCGCAGTCGCAGCTGCGTCAATTGCCGCCGGGCACGCAGCCGCCGAATATCCTGAAGTTCAACGCGTCAACGGTCCCGGTGCTGCAACTGGCGCTCTCGGGCACCAACATCTCCGAGCAGCAGCTGTTCGACCTCGCCGTCAACTTCATCCGCACCCAGCTGGCCAGTGTTCACGGTGCCCAGATTCCTTATCCCTACGGCGGCAAGCAGCCTCAAATTCAGGTCGACCTGAAGCCGGAGGCGATGCAGGCGCGGCACATCTCGCCGTCCGACGTGGTCAACGCGATCGCTGTTCAGAATCTGACTCTGCCGGGCGGCACCCAGAAGATTGGCGGTACCGAGTACGACGTTGCGATGAACGCGAGTCCGAAAACGATTGAGGAGCTGAACGATCTGCCGGTGAAGACCACGGCCTCGGACACTATCTACATCCATGACGTCGCGCACGTCCGCAACGGCTACCCGCCGCAGACCAATATTGTGCGCGTCAACGGCTCGCGCGCGGCGTTGCTGACGATCCAGAAAGTCGGCAATGCGTCCACGCTCGACATCATCAACGAGGTCAAGCAGACGCTGCCGCGGATCGAGCAGCAGATGCCGCCCGAACTGAAGATCAATCCGCTGTCAGATCAGTCGCTGTTCGTCGAAGCATCGATCAAAGGCGTGTTGCGCGAAGCCCTGATTGCCGCCTGCCTGACCGCGTTGATGATCCTGGTGTTCCTCGGCAGCTGGCGCAGCACGGTGATCATCGCGGTGTCGATCCCGCTCTCGATTCTGATTTCAATCATCGTGTTGAGCGCGCTCGGCGAAACCATCAACATCATGACGCTGGGCGGCCTGGCGCTCGCCGTCGGCATCCTGGTGGACGACGCGACGGTCGAGATCGAGAACATCAACCGCAACCTGGCGCAGGGCAAGCCGACCGAGGAAGCGATTCTTGACGGCGCGCAGCAGATTGCGATTCCGGCACTGGTCTCGACGCTGTGCATCTGCATCGTGTTCGTGCCGATGTTCTTCCTCACCGGCGTCGGCCGTTACCTGTTCGTGCCGATGGCAGAGGCCGTGGTCTTCGCGATGCTGGCCTCGTACATCCTGTCGCGCACGCTGGTGCCGACCATGGCGAAGTACCTGTTGCGGCCACATCCGGAGGACCCGCACGAGAACCTGCGGAGCCGCAATCCGCTGGTCCGCCTGCAGGCTCACTTCGAGGTCGAGTTCGAGAAGTTGCGGGAGAAGTTCCGTCAACTGCTCGAGATGGTGGTGGAGAACCGCCGTGTTTTTGCCGGCGTGTTCCTGTTGTGCTGCCTGGCGTCGTTCGCACTGCTGCCGTGGGTCGGTGAGGATTTCTTCCCCGCGGTCGACGGCGGCCAGTTCAAGCTGCACCTGCGCGCGCCGACCGGCACCCGCATCGAGGAAACCGCGGCACTCTGCGATCGGGTTGAGACGGCGATACGCGAGTTGATCCCGCAGCACGAACTGTCCGGCATCATCGACAACATCGGGCTGCCGTACTCCGGGATCAACCTCTCGTACAGCACCTCGGCGCCGATCGGACCCGGCGACGCGGACGTCCTGGTGGCATTGACGCCTGACCATCGCCCGACCGCGGAATACCTCCGTATCCTGCGGATGGAGCTGCCGAAACGGTTCCCCGGGACAATCTTCGCGTTCGTGCCGGCCGACATCGTCACGCAGATCCTCAACTTCGGCCTGCCCGCGCCGATCGACATCCAGGTTGTCGGCCGCGACCTCGTTGCCAACCGGACGTTTGCGGCCAGGTTGACCAAGCGGCTGGCACAGATCCCCGGCATGGCCGACCTGCGGGTCCATCAGGAATTCAACCAGCCCCGTCTCCAGCTGGACGTCGATCGCACGCGTGCCGCGCAGCTCGGGCTGACCCAGCGGGATGTCGCCAACAACCTGCTCATTTCGCTCTCCGGCAGCAGTCAGACCACGCCGACGTGGTGGCTGAATCCGACCACGGGTGTCAGCTACGCGGTGGCGACACAGACGCCGCAGTACGACCTGTCCTCGTTGCAGGATCTCGGCAACATTCCAATCACCAGCGCCGGCGAGGGACGATCGCAGACACTGCAGGCCATCGCCAACATCACGCGGGAGAACGGCATGCAGGTCGTGTCGCACTACAACGTCACGCCGGTGATCGACATCTACGGGGCTGTGCAGGGCCGCGACCTCGGCAGCGTCTCGCGCGAGATGAATCCAATTCTGGCGGCGAGCCGCAAGGAACTGCCGCGCGGATCGGAAATCGTCGTCCGCGGCCAGATCGAAACGATGACCTCGTCGTTCATCGGTCTGCTGGCCGGGCTGGCGCTGGCGATCGGCCTGGTCTACCTGCTGATCGTGGTGAATTTCCAGTCGTGGCTGGATCCGTTCATCATCATCTCGGCGCTGCCCGCGGCGCTGGCCGGGATCGTGTGGTTCCTGTTCCTGTCGCACACCACGTTCAGCGTGCCGTCGCTGACCGGCGCGATCATGTGCATGGGCGTCGCCACCGCCAACAGCATCCTCGTGGTCAGCTTCGCGAAAGACGAGCTGTCGGGCGGCGCGCGGCCGGTCGAGGCCGCGATCGCCGCCGGCTTCACGCGCTTCCGTCCGGTGCTGATGACCGCGCTGGCGATGATCATCGGCATGGTGCCGATGGCGCTGGGTTTCGGAGAAGGCGGCGAGCAGAACGCACCGCTCGGACGCGCGGTGATCGGCGGCCTGGCGTTCGCCACCGTGGCGACCTTGCTGTTCGTTCCAGCAGTGTTCGCGTTGTTTCATCGAGGACAGACGCACGAAGCGAGCGGAGCGCCGGCTCACGCGGAGATCACAAACTGATGTCGAAGCAGAAAACCCGTGGGCCGATCATCGGCGGCGTGCTGCTGGTGGTGGCGGGGATCGGACTCGCCTTCTGGGGCGTATCGACCCGTGCCAAGGCCCTGTCGGTCGTAACCAGAGAGACTCGCGAACTGGCGGTACCGACCGTCGCGGTCATCAAGCCGGAGCGCGGCGCGCCCCAGCAGGACATCGTTCTCCCGGGCACGATGCAAGCCTTCACCGACGCGGCGATCTACGCCCGGACCAACGGCTACCTGCGCAAGTGGTACGTAGACATCGGTTCGCAGGTCAAGGCGGGACAGGTGCTGGCCGACATCGACACCCCCGAAGTCGATCAGCAGCTGGAGCAGGCACGCGCCGACCTGGCGACCGCCGAGGCCAACCAGCGGCTCGCGCAATCCACCGCCGAACGGTATCGGGACCTGATCAAGACCGACTCGGTGTCGAGGCAGGATCTCGACAACGCCAACGGCGCCCTCGAGGCACGGATGACCGGGGTCACTTCCTCCAGCGCGAACGTGCGTCGGCTCGAACAGCTCCATGGCTTCGGCAAGCTCACGGCTCCGTTCGACGGGGTCATCACCGCGCGCAGCACCGACGTCGGCGCCTTGATCGACTCGGGCAGCAACGCCAAGGAACTGTTCCACATCGCCGCAGTCCATCGTCTCCGCGTCTTCGTCAACGTGCCGGAGATTTACTCGCGCGCGGCGGTGCCTGGGATGAAGGCCGACTTGACGCTGAGCGAATTCCCGGGAAGGACGTTCGGCGGCACGCTGGCGCGCACCTCGCAATCGATCGATGTCGGGTCGCGCACGCTGCTGACCGAAATTGACGTCGACAATCCCAAGGGCGAGCTGCTGCCCGGGTCCTACGCCGAAGTGCACCTGAAACTGCCGTCCGGCACCTCGACCTTCAAGCTGCCGGTGAACGCCGTCATCTTCGGCACCGACGGCGTGCGGGCTGCGGTCGTGGGTGCCGACAGCATCGTCAAGCTCCAGCCGATCACGCTCGGCCGCGACTACGGCAACAGCCTCGAGGTCGTTGCCGGCCTCACCGGAACCGAGCAGGTCGTGGTGAATCCGCCTGACTCGCTCGAGAGCGGGCAGCAGGTGCGGATCGCCGGGGTCAGCGAGCAATGATCGACAGCTCGGCAGGGCGATTCACCGCGCGACCCGCGACGCTGGTCGGAACGCTGGTCGTCACGCTGATCATGACGCTGTCTGCCTGCGCGCCGAAGATCAAGTACGTCGCGCCAGCGGTCGAGACGCCGGCTGCATTCAAGGAAATCGGCAACTGGAAGCCGGCACAGCCGAGCGACGCCGAGTTGCGTGGCGACTGGTGGACGCTGTTCGACGACCCTCAACTCGATGCGCTCGAACAGCAGGTCGACATCTCCAACCAGAACCTGAAAGCCGCGGAGGCGCAGTTCATGGCGGCGCGTGCGCTGGTGCGCAACACCCGGTCGCAACTGTATCCGCAAGTCAGTCTTGGTCCATCGATCAGCGCGTCGCAGGGATCCGGGAACCGGGCGATCTCTTCGTTTCACGACGCCTACGCCGACTTCCTGCTGCCTGGCTACGTGTCCTACGAAATCGACGTCTGGGGGCGCATCCATAACGCCGTCAGCGCGAGTCGCGCCAATGCCCAGGCGAGCGCAGCCGACGTCGAGGCGGCGCGGCTCAGCATCCACGCTGAACTGGCGGTCGACTACTTCGCCCTGCGCGGTGTCGATCGGGTACGGCAGCTGCTCGATTCTGCGGTCGCCTCTTACGAGCGCGCGCTCGAACTGACCCAGAACCGGTTTCAAGGCGGCATCGCCTCGCAGGCCGACGTCGCGCTCGCCGAGACCCAACTCGAGACGACGCGCGCACAGGCGGTGGATGTGGACGTCAATCGCGCCGCGCTCGAGCATGCGATTGCACTCCTCGTCGGGCGACCGGCGGCGGAGTTCACGATTGCCGTAACCCCGCTCGACACGGCCCCCCCGGACGTACCGGTCGGCGTGCCGTCGGAACTGCTCGAACGGCGTCCGGACATCGCGGCTGCCGAGCGTCGTGTTGCCTCGGCGAACGCGGAGGTCGGCGTGGCCACCTCGGCGCTCTATCCAATCATCACGCTCAACGGCGCTGCCGGATTCGAAAGCAGTTCATTCGGCAACTGGTTATCGGCGGCGAGCAGCTTCTGGACGATCGCCCCGGTGGCGCTGATCAACGTGTTCGACGCCGGCAAGCGCCATTCGGTGGTCGATCAGGCGCGCGCCAACTACGACGAGGCCGGCGCGTTGTACCGTCAGTCGGTGCTTTCGGCGTTCCGCGAGGTCGAGGATCAGCTTTCGACGCTGCGGATTCTCGACGAGGAAGCCGCCGTCCAGCGGCGCGCGGTGGACGCGGCAGAACGCTCGCTGACGCAGGCCACCAACCGCTACCGCGGCGGACTGGCCAGCTATCTTGAAGTGACTGTGGCCCAGGCCGTCGCCCTCTCCAACCAGCGCACGGCAGTCGACATCCTGACCCGGCAAATGGGCGCCAGCGTGCTGCTGATGAAGGGGCTCGGCGGCGGTTGGCAGGTGGCGACTCTCCCGACGCCCTGACCGCGTCCGCGGGAGTGGTGACGTTCTACTTCTAACGCGCGCCTTGGTTTCGCAACCAGGCGCGCGCTTCTTCGTACTCCGGGCACGCGTCGGCGACCAGTTTCCAGAATTTCGGCGAATGATCGAGCCGCCTCAGGTGCATCAGCTCGTGGATCAGCACGTAGTCGCGCACCGAATCGGGCATGGTCACCAGCCGCCAGTTCAGGCAGATGAGACCGCTGCGCGAGCACGACCCCCAGCGCCAGCGCTGATTCCGGATGCTGATGCGCGACACGGTCAGCCCGAACCGCGCTGCCAGTTCGAGGAGCCGCGCCGGCAGTTCGCGGGTCGCTCGGGCGCGCAACGCGCGCTGCTCGGTATTACTGAGCACCGGCTCGGCGCTCGCATCAGCCGCTCGCCGTTCGCGATCGAGTTCCACGCGCCGCAACTGCGCCTCGATCCACCCGTGCTCCCTCTCGGCGAATCGTTCAGCCTCGCGTTTCGATCCCCATCGCGGTACGGTGACGCGGACGGTACCGTCCTGGGTGACGCGAATGAGATAGCGTCGCGCGCGCGGATGACGGACAAACACCACAGGCGGTTCCGACAGTCGCGGCAGGATCGGCGCGACTGGTGCGAGCGGTGCTGCCGACGCGATTTGCGGCGCAATGGCGCGCGTCCGCGCCTTCGGAGCCGGCGTTCGCACGTCGAAGTTCAGTGGCAGCTGCATCAGTGCCCGCCGAATACCAGGAACCCGCGCTTGCGCAGGCTGTCCGCCAGCTTGACTTCCATGCCGACCGCCCGCTCGTACGACATCGGATTCAGATGGGCGAACAGACGCGGGACCAGACGCTCGCCGCAGCGTCTGACGACCGCGGCGGCCTTCACGCCGTTCTTGTGATTCTGAAATCGCTCTTCGACGGGAAGGCCGGTCATGCCGACGTAGTATCCGGCTTTGCCGTCCCCGTTTGGATTGCGGAGGTAGACGACGTAGACACTGTGATGATCAGATGGCCTTGGTGTGCGCGCCAAGTTTCCGGTCCAGGGTCACGAGCGGCATTCGAAGCGCGCGGGCAAGCCAGAGGTAACTGGCATCGTAGGCTGTGAGTCCGGTCTCGAGTCCGAGCTTGACGACTTGCTCCTGATCGATGCCGCGAAAGCGCAAGCCCAGTCCCTGAAGGACGTCGAGCGCTTCGAGAAACAACGCGGTCGCGGCCGGCTGTTTCCTCGAGCGCCTCCAGGCGACGTTCATCAATTCGAAAACGATCAGCGTCGGCGCATGAAGGCGATGACCATCGATCTCGTCGATGACCGCGTCGGCACTCGGCTCTGCGAATGCCAACGCCGCCAGCGCCGATGCGTCGATCACCTTATCGGGCATCCCGCGTCTCGCGGATGATGTCGGTTGCGTTGTCCCCTACGGGGAGATTCAGCTTCCGGATTCGCTCGTAAACGTCACGAGCCGAGATCGTGGGGATATCGTCCACCGCTCGCTCGATGAGGTCGAGCAATTCCCCCTGGAGCGAGCGACGGTTGCGTGCCGCCCGGGCGCGCAGCCGGTCCACCACTTCGTCGGGGACGTTCTTGATTGAGAGGCTGGCAGGCATGGTTCCATTATGACTCCATTCGGGAACCGTGTCTAGGCCTCGACTTCTTCCTCGTCTGGGAACGGCAGGCCGTCCGTGAGTTCAGGCGCCTGGAGCATGCGGGGCACGCGATCGATCGGCTCGAGCTGTTTCAGGTCGTCTCCTCCGTTCGCCGCCTGCAAGTCCTTGAAGCGGCGGGCTTTCACCAGCACGTTGCCCTCTAGCGACCCAACCGCTTCGTTGTACGCCTCGAGACTGGACTTCAGTCGGACGCCGAGCTTGTCGAACTTCTCTCCCAGCGAGCGAACCGCGTCGTAGAGGCTCTTGCCGAGGTCGCTGATCTTGCGGGCGTTCTCCTCCATCGCTTCCTGCTGCCAACCGTACGCAACCGCGCGAAGGAGCGCGATGAGCGTCGTCGGGCTGGCCGGAATCACGCGTTTCTCGACGCCGGCCTCGATCAGCGACGGATCCTGTTCGAGCGCCGCGCTGAAGAACATCTCGCCGGGCAGGAACATGACGACGAACTCCGGCGTGGACGCCACCTTGTCGAAATAGCTCTTCGCAGACAGCTGGGCGATGTGGGTTCGCACTTGACGAGCGTGCTCGCCAAGCAGGGTCTGACGCGCCGGTTCGTCTGGTGCCTCGAGCGCGCGGAGGTAGGCATCGAGCGGCGCCTTGGCGTCGATCACGATCTTTTTACCACCCGGCAGGCGTACCACCACATCGGGCCGAATCCGCGTGTCATCGTCGCCGAGCAGCGTGTGTTGCTCCATGAAGTCGCAGTGCTCGACCATGCCGGACAGCTCGATCACGCGCTTCAGCTGCAGCTCGCCCCAGCGGCCACGGACGCCCGGCCGCTTGAGCGCGTCGGTGAGGCGTCGCGTTTCGTCTCGCAGTCCCTGACCGGCGGTATCGAGCGACGCGATCCGCTGCATCAGCTGGGCGCCGCTCTCGACGCGACGACGCTCGGAATCCTTGATCTCGCGATCAACCTGGTCGAGTGTTCTCGCCATCGGCGCCAGCAGATCCTCGATCGCCTTCTTGCGCGCGTCGATGTCGCCGGCGGCTTGGGTGCGGGCGTCGCGCAGCCGCGTTTCGGCGAGCGACAGGAATGCTTCGTTATTGGTTTTGAGCGCTTCCGCGCTGAGCGCCTGGAACGTGTCGCGCAGCTTGTCTTCTGCCTCGCCGTACGCCTTGAGCCGCTCGGCGTGGACGGCCCGATCTTTCTCGAGCTCGACGTGGAGCCGGTGATGTTCTGTCTGGAGACGCGCGTGCGAGGGACGGGAGGCCAACCAGCCCACCAGCGCGCCAACGCCAAGCGCGATGAGCAGAGCGATGATGAAGGGCAGGTATGCGATGGGCACTAGTATGACATCACCGGGACATCACAAACGGCAGCCATGCATCGGGCAGCTGCAGCTCGGCGGCGTGCGCGGCGAACGCCATCGCCCGCGCCTGAACCGCCGGCGCCAGCTGACGCGCTCGCAGTCCCGCGCTGATCGCCTGCAGCGCATGCCGCGCTTCGATCTGCGCCTGCCTTCTCTTGTCGGCGTACTGACCGGGGCCCTTCGACGCATCCGAAACCGCCAATGCGCGCGCCGCCTTCAACATGTCGAGCCGTGCGTGATTCAGGGGTTCGAACGGCAGCTGGGACTGGAATCGCGCCTCGGACGCTGTGTCCAGTTCGCCGGCGGCCTTCAGCGCCCGTTCGCGTTCGAGTTCGGCGCGATGACACTCGAAGCACAGCGCTCCGCTGCGCTCTCCTAACCCGGTTCCGAGGCGCGACTGGCGGCGGTGCTCCGCGCACAGCACCTTCGGGCGCCGGCCCTCGAGCTCACCGCCTGGCAACGTAACCCATTCATCTGCAACAACATCTGAGGCGAGTCGGCCTTTTCCGTTCGACATGAGACCAGTGTAGACGCGGGGTGTGACAGGACAGGTCACTCCTGAGGACCCCTCCAGACCCTGGTGCTAAACGGCGAGGTATTGGACGGGGTTCCCGGCGGACGCGACGAACCTCGCAAAATCAGGGGCCGAGATGACGAAGGTTGCGGTGTTGATATTCGGATGGAATCCGAGCTTGTCCGCCGCCTGAAGGTCGCGATCGAGGACCAGGCGCACGGCGTGGTCGTGGTTATTGATCAGCCCGAACGGTGAAACCGATCCGGGGGTGAGGCCGAGATGCGACATCAGCCGGTCCGGGGAGGCGAAGCTCAGTTTGCCGTCGCCAATCTGCTCGGCCACGGCTTTCAGATCGGCCCTTTTAGTGTGTTCGAGCACGACCAGGTAGTGGCGATTCCCTTTCTGGTTTCGAAGGAACAGATTCTTGCAATGCGTACCATCGATGCCTGACCAGTAACGCGCGGCCTCCTCGGCCGTCGCGACTGGTGGATGCTCGTGACGCACGAATGGAATCCCCAGCGCGTTGAGTGCCTCGACGACAGGACGTTCCAGGTCGCTCACGGAAACCTCCCGACTGCGGCCAGCAGATCGAGACGCGCGCGCCGCAGGTCGTCCTCGACCAGCGCCATCGCGGTGTCCACGTCGCGTGCGGTCCGCTCGGCGTCGATCACCTCGATATTGGTCGCGGCGCCCGCCCGGAAGCTGATATTCGTGATTCGAACCACTTCCTGCGCCTGCTCCGCGGCGGCGCGCGCGGCGACCAGCGCTCGTTCGCCGCTGGCGATCGCTTCGCGCGCGGTCCGTACCTGCGAATTCGCCTGCGTCACTGCGCCGGTCAACGTCACGCGCGCGAGCTCGAATCCGGCCTGCCGCTGTGTCTTGACGCCCGTCCGCTGGCCGCTGTCGAAAATCGGAACATTCGCCTGCAGCAGGAATCGCCAGCTGTTCGTGGGCACGAAAAACTGTGAGGGAGCCGTAGTCGACGGCGAAAACATTGCGTCGAGCGTCGGCCACCAGTCCTTTCCGCTATCACGGAAGATGCGTTCGGCGGCGTCCTGCTCTCCGGCAAACAGCTTGAGGTCGGTGCGGGTCTGGAGCAACGGCGCCAGGGTGTCAGGTGGAAGCTCGAACACCGGATCTTCGAGGGCATCGACCGGACCATCGACCACAATCAGCACGCCAAGCGCCTCCTGCGCCCGGTAGAGCGCCAGTTGTGCGACCTCGACCAGTCCGATGTTCGACGAGTACAGCTGCTGGGCCCGCAGCGAGTTCAAGCGACTGCCGGCGCCGTTTTGCTCCAGCTGGGCGGCGAGATCGAAATGCGCCTTGGCGATGTCGCGCGCACGCGCATTGGACTCGACGATGTGATGCTGCGTGACGATCGTCAAGTACACGTCGGCGGCGGAAAGCGCGACCTGCCGGCGCGTATCGGCGACGGTAAGGTCGGCGACGTTCTTTTGATCCTGTGCCTGCGCCCGTCGCGCCCATGCGGCGGCCGCCACCAGCGGGTAGTCGGCGGTAATCGACGCCGTCACCTGGTTCCGCGGCGTGACGGTCGCCCCGTCGAAGTCCACGCTGGTATTCAGGGTCGTGGTCGTGACCGCGCCATTGAGCTGCAACCGGGTCGCGCCCCGGGCCTGGCGGATCAGACCCTCGGCGCGCAGGATTCCGGTCGCGGCTTCCGCCATCGTGGGATTCTTCTCGATCGCCTGGCTGACGGCGTCCTTGAACGTGACGCGGGCGACCGGCGCCGGCGCCTGCGCCCACACCGGCGCGGCGAGAACGACGTTAAGCGCGACGACGGCCGAAGCTCTTGACCACGACATAAAGCACTGGAATGAACGCAAGGTTGAGGAACGTGGACGCGATCATGCCGCCGACGACGGCGGTGCCGACCGAATGGCGCGCTTCGCGTCCGGCGCCGCTCGCCACCACCAGCGGCATCACGCCGAGAATGAACGCGAGTGACGTCATTAGAATCGGCCGCAGCCGGATCCGGGCCGCCTCCACCGCCGCGTCGGCGATCGACAGGCCGCGCCCGCGCAATTGCTCGGCGAACTCGACGATGAGAATGCCGTTTTTCGCAGACAACCCAATCAGCATCACCAGGCCGATCTGGCAGTAGACGTCGTCGATCAGCCCACGGCCCCATTGCGCGAGCAGCGCGCCCAGGATTGCCAGCGGCACCGACAGCAGGATGATGAACGGCAACGTGACGCTCTCGTATTGTGCCGCCAGCGTCAGGTACACCAGCAGCAGACCGAGACCGAAGATCAGCGCCGACTGTTTGCCGGCGCGTACCTCTTCGAGCGAAATCCCGGACCATGCGTAGGTCATGCCCTGCGGCAGTTCCCGATCCGACAGCGCCGCCATCGTCGTCAACGCCTGGCCGGAGCTGAAGCCGGGCGCAGCGGATCCGTTGATCTCCGCCGATCTGAACAGGTTGAAGTGGTTGATGCTCTTCGGCGCGGTCGCTTCCCCGACCGACACGACATTGCTGAGCGGCATCATCTTGCCTGCGGCCGTCCGTACTGAGTACCGCGCGATATCCGAAGGGCTGGCACGGAACTGCGGGTCGGCCTGGACATAGACGCGATAGGACCGGTTGTTGAAATCGAAATCGTTGACGTACGACGAGCCGAGCAGCACCTGCATGGTGTCGGTGATGTCACCGATCGACACGCCGAGACTCTTGGCCTGTTCGCGATCGACGTTGACGATGACCTGCGGATCGTTGGCGGTGAACTGCGTGAAGAGGCTTGCCAGGCCGGGCGTCTGGTTGCCACGGGCGATCAACTGCTGGGTGGCGCGCTCGAGGTCCTCGATCGGACCGCCGGTCTGGTCGAGGAGCTCGTAGGTGAAGCCACCGAATTGACCGAGGCCGTTGATCGAGGGCGGCAGGAACGGGAACACCAAGGCTCCGGTGATCTGGCTGAACCGGCCGAACAACTGGCCAACCACGGCCTGGACCGAGTGCGCATCGCCGTTCCGATCGGCGAAGTCCTTCAGTTGCGCGAACACGATGCCCTGGTTCGGCGCCGCGCCCGCGAAGCTGAATCCGACAGCCGCGAACACCCGGCTCATCTCGGGTATCGGCTTCATCGCATCCTCGACCTGCCGGACGATGTTCCTGGTGTAGTCGAGCGAAGCGCCGGGCGGCGCCTGGATCAGAACGAAGATGTATCCCTGATCCTCGTCGGGCACGAACCCGGTCGGTACGCGGTTATAGACCCAGTAGGTGAACGCAAGCAGGCCCACGAACAGCAGCGAAACGATCACCCGCGCGCGGACCAGAACGCGAAGGATCGACACCAGCATCGCGGTGCTACCGTCGATGACGCGGTTAACGCCCGAGAAGAACCTGCTCTTTGGCTTCTCGCCGCGGGCGAGCAGCAAGGCAGCCAGCGACGGCGTCAGGGTCAACGCGTTGAATGCCGAAATGACCATCGACACCGCGATCGTGAGCGCGAACTGCTGGTAGAGCCGTCCGGTGGTGCCGGGGAAGAACGCCACCGGCACGAACACCGCCGCCAGCACGAGTGCCGTGGCGATCACAGCACCGGTCACCTCGCTCATGGCGACCGATGCCGCTTCCGCCGCCGGCCGATGTTCGTCGTGGATGTGACGCTCGATGTTTTCGATCACCACGATCGCATCGTCCACGACGAGACCGGTGGCGAGGGTGATACCGAACAGCGTCAAGGTGTTGATCGAGAACCCGAACAGCTTCACGAACGCGAACGTGCCGATCAGCGAGACCGGAATGGTAATCGCGGGAATCAGCGTGGTGCGCCAGTTCTGCAGGAACAGGAACATGACCAGCACGACCAAGGCGATCGCTTCGAGCAGCGTCGTCACGACTTCGCGGATGGATTCCGCGACCACGGTGGTCGTATCGAAGGCGACCTCGATCTTCAAGCCGGGCGGGAAACGCTTCGACAATCGGGCGATTTCAGCGTTGACGTCGCGATACACCTGCAACGCGTTCGCCGTGGGCAGTTGCAGCACACCGAATCCAACCGCGTCACGCCCCTGATAACGCGACGCAGTGCCGTAACTCTCCGAGCCCAGTTCGGCACGCCCGATGTCCCGCACCCGCACCAGCGAACCGTCGGCCGAACGTTTCACGATGACGTCCTCGAACTGCGCCGGATCGGTCAGCCGGCCCGGCGCGCGAACGCTGATCGTGAAGGTCTGGCCCTTCCGCGCCGGCTGCTGTCCGACCGAGCCTGCGGCGATCTGGACGTTCTGTTCGCGCAGGGCCGACACCACATCGTCTGCGGTGAGGCCGCGTCCGGCGAGCCGGTTGGGGTCCAGCCAGACACGCATCGCGTACCGGCCGATGCCGAAAACCTGAACGTCACCGACGCCCGGGATGCGCTTGATTTCGTCGACGACGAACCGGTCGAGATAGTTGCTGATGAAGAGCGGGTCGTATTGGCCCTGCTCGGAGAACGCTGCCGCGGCCAGGACGAAGTTGCTCGAGACCTTGGTCACGGCGAGGCCGACCTGTTTCACTTCGTTCGGCAGCCGTCCTTCGGCCTGGGAGATTCGATTCTGCACGTCCACGGCGGCCAGGTCGAGATTGCGGTCGACATCGAAGGTGACCGTGATCGAGCACGATCCATCATTACCGCTGGTCGATTGGATGTACTGCATCCCCTGCACGCCGTTGATGGCCTGCTCGAGCGGTGTGGTCACGGCGGTTTCGACCGTCTGCGCGCTAGCGCCGTTGTAGAACGCCGACACCGCCACCTGCGGCGGCGCCAGTTCGGGAAACTGCGCGATCGGCAGCGTCGGGATCGCAATCGCTCCCGCCAGGATGATGACGAGCGCGCACACGCTCGCGAGAATCGGACGGCGGATGAAAGTGTCTACGAACACGTTCAGCGAGTCTCTTGAGGGACCGTCGCGGCTGGCGCCTGCGATGCGATCGGAGCCCCGTCCGCGAGCTTCTGCGCTCCGGACACCACGACCTTCTCGCCCGGCTTGAGGCCATCGAGGACGGGATACGCCTCTCCGACGATGGGGCCGACGGTGATCGCTCGTTGCTTGGCGACCAGCTTGCCGCCGGCGTCTTCCGCCACGAACGCGAAGAACTGTCCGCTCACCCGCAGCACCGCGGTGACCGGCACCACGAGTCCGTCGGTTGTGCTCCAGATGATGCGCGCCCGGACGTACTGGGCGGCGCGCAGCTTTTCGTCGGGGTTCCGAACCTGTCCCTTGACCAGCACCGACTGCGTCTGATCGTCCACATGGGGCGAAATGAAATTGACGACCGTGGTCGCGACTGGCCCGGCCGCACTGCCGCTCAGAATCTGGA
>DASXGC010000076.1:0-9345 GCA_036489235.1 Vicinamibacterales bacterium | reverse complement strand
TTCCGCCCAACGGCACGCATCATTTCAGCATCCCGTTCGACGCGACCGGCCGCAAGTGGGTGCGATTCGCGGCGTGGGATTCAGCCGGCAACGGCGCGTTGGTGCAGCCGATCAAGCTGGCGCGCTGATGCGTGATCGGTTCTCAATCCTGGTTCGCGCGGCGATCGATGGCGATACGGAAGAAATCGCGCGGCTGTTGAGCCTCGAACCGGAGCTGGTTTCGCGGCGCTTTGAGGGTGGCGCGACGCGGGCCGCCGCCGAAACGTTTTTCTACGAGGACATCGCTCACTATTGCTATCGGGGAGACACCGCCCTGCACATGGCAGCCGCCGCGTTTCAGCGTTCAGCCGTCCGGCTGCTGGTGCAGAAGGGAGCAGCGCTGGATGCCCGGAATCGGCGCGGCGCGCAGCCGCTTCATTACGCCGCGGACGCGAACCGGTGGAACCCGGCGGCCCAGTCAGAGGTCATCGCCTACCTCCTGTCAGCGGGCGCCAACCCGCATGCGGCTGACGCGAATGGCGCGGCGCCGCTTCATCGCGCAGTAAGAACCCGTTCCGCGATGGCGGTCAGGGCTCTGTTGAAGGGCGGCGCAGACGTGCGTGCCACGAACAGGAATGGATCGACTCCGCTGGATCTGGCGAAGCGCCCGACCGGACGCGGCGGCGCCGGCTCGCCGCGCGCGCGAGAGCAGCAGGCCGCGATCATCGAGATGTTGCTCAGCGCCGCCAGAAGCTAGCGCCGCGCAATCAGGCGTCCGCCACTTCCATGTGACTGTGACTCGTTTTGGCGGCGGCGATGATCTTCGCCTGCAGATGCGCCGGGACTTCGTCGTAATGCGAATGTTCCATGTGGTACGAGCCACGTCCGCCGGTGGCCGAGGTCAGGTGCTGTTCGTAGGTCAGCATCTCGGCCATCGGCACCTGCGCGCGGATCACGGTCATGGCGCCGCGCGTGTCCATCCCGCCGATGCGGCCGCGGCGTCCATTCAGGTCACCCATTAAATCGCCCGCGAAGTCCGACGGCGTGTAGATTTCCACCGTCATCACCGGCTCGAGCAGCGTCGGCCGCGCCCGCGTCATCGCGTCCTTGAACGCCAGCGAACCGGCCAGCTTGAACGAAAGCTCGTTCGAGTCGACGTCGTGGTACGAGCCGTCGAACACCGTGACCCGGAAGTCGACCATCGGATAGCCGGCGAGGAAGCCGCGCGTTCTCGCGTCCTGGATGCCCTTTTCGACGGCCGGAATGAACTGCCGTGGAATCGAGCCGCCGAAGATATCGTCCACGAACTCGAATTCAGTGCCGCGCGCGAGAGGCTCCACCCGAATCTTGCAGTCGCCGAACTGGCCATGGCCGCCGGTCTGCTTCTTGTGCCGTCCGTGCGCCTCGGTCGGCGACTTGATCGTTTCGCGGTAAGGGATACGCGGCGGCTTGAGCACGACGTCGACGCCGAATCGGCGTTTCAGCTTGGCGACCGTGACCTCGATATGAAGCTGCCCCTGGCCGGACAGCAGCAGCTCTTTGGTCTGCGGATCGCGGCTGTAGCGCACCGCCGGATCCTCTTCTTCGAGGCGGTGCATCGAGGTGCTGATCTTGTCTTCGTCGCCGCGCGTTTTTGGTTCGATCGCGTAAGCCAGCACCGGTTCGGGGAACGCGATCGGTGGAAACGTGATCGCAGTGCCTTTGTCGCCGAGCACGTTGTTGGTCAGCGTGTCCTTCAACTTGGCGACTGCGCCGAGGTCGCCGGCCTTGATCTCCGGGACGTTGATCTGTGCTTTCCCCTGCAGCAGCACCAGATGTCCGAGCCGTTCGGGCGCGTCCTTGGATCGGTTCTGCACCGTAGAGTCGGTCTTCACGGTCCCGCTGATCACGCGGAACATGGTGATGCGCCCCGCGAACGGATCAGCAATCGTCTTCCAGACCACCATCGACAACGGACGCTGGTCGTCTGCCGCGCACGCCACGTCGGCGCCCGCGACGTCTTGTCCGACGAAGGGGCGATCGACCGGCGACGGCAGGCAATCAACGATTGCGTCGAGCAATTGCGGCACGCCGACGTTCGCGACCGCCGACGTACACACCAGCGGAAACAGCTTGCCGGCGAGCGTCGCGCTCCGCAGACCTGACGTCAGCTCTTCGTCGGTCAGCGTGCCGGCCTCGAAAAAATGCTCCATCAGCTTTTCATCGTTCTCGGCGACCATCTCGATGAGGGCGTCGCGCGCGCTTTGAACCTCGGCCGTCATTTCGGCCGGAATCGGCGCTTCAACGCCTACGCCAGTGTCGCCAGCGGTAAAGAGAAACGCCTTTTTCGACACCAGATCGATGACGCCGCGGAACGATCTTTCCTCGCCGATCGGCAGCTGGATTGGAACCACCGAGCGGCTGCAGATCGTGCGCAACCCCGCGAGCGTTCGCTCCAGGCTGGCCCGCTCGCGGTCGAGGCGGTTCACGACGACGAGGCGGGGCAGCAGCCGCGCGTCGGCGGCGGCCCACACTTTTTCGGTCTGGACCATGACTCCAGCCACGGCGTCGACGACGACGAGAGCCGCGTCGGCGACGTGGAGCGCCGCCAGCGCGTCTGCCAGAAAATTGCCGACCCCCGGCGTATCGATGAGGTTGATCTTGTGTTTGCGCCACTCCACGTGAGCGAGGCTTGCGGACAACGTGTGTTTCCTCGCGATCTCCTCTTCGTCGAAGTCGGTCACCGTGGTGCCTTCGTCGACGCTGCCGAACCGATTGACTGTGCCGGAATCCGAGAGGAGGGCCGAGGTGAGCTGGGTCTTACCGGACGCGCTGTGGCCGACAAGCGCGACATTTCTGATGCTGACAGCGTCGTAGACCTTCATGTCGAAGACCCCCCGCGATACAAGGAACGCTGGGCAGATGATATACCCAAAATTCGAGGGGTTCGACAGGTTCGAGGGGCGAAAGGTTCGGTTCCGCCTACTCGTAGCGAAGGGCTTCGATCGGGTCGAGCCGTGACGCCTTCACGGCCGGATACATGCCGAAGAAGATCCCGACCGAGGCGGAGAAGCCGATGCCGATCGCGAAGGACCACCACGGCAGCGAGATCGGGAATCCGGAAAAGAAATGCACGGCCCAGCCAAGTCCCGATCCGAGCGCAATACCGATCAGTCCGCCGAGCGAGGTCAGGAACGACGCTTCCATCAGGAACTGAAACAGGATTTCCGCGCGCCTGGCGCCGAGCGCCTTTCGTACGCCGATCTCGCGCGTCCGTTCCGTCACCGAAATCGACATGATCGCCATCACCCCGATGCCGCCGACCATCAGCGCAATAGAAGAGATGACGATGAGCGCGAAGAAGGTGGCCTGACTGATCTGATCCCAAAGCTTCAGGAACTGATCCTGGGTCGCGAGGTCGAAATCGTCCGGTTCGTCGAGCTTCAGACTGTGCCGGATCCGCATCACCCGGCGGATGTCGTCCATCGCCTCCTGCTGACTGACGCCGTCGCGTGGAATCAGCGACAGCTGGATGTTGACGATCGAGCCCATGCGGCCGACCCGGAACGCGCGGAGACCGAACACGCGCTGATAGGTGGTGTAGGGAATCACCACGAAATCGTCGGCGTTCAGGTTGAAACCGCCGGCGGTCGGCCGCTTGTCGAAGACGCCGATAATTTCGTAGCGTTCGGTGCCCACTCGCACGAACTTGCCAATCGGATCGATCCCGCTCGGCTCGAACAGCAGCGCGAAGGCGGTGTACCCGAGCACGCAGACGTTGCGGCGGAACTGGATGTCATTGCCGTTGAAGAAGCGCCCGGCCAGAAAATTCAGCCGGGTTCCCTCGGCGAACCATTCGCCGGTGCCGAACACGATCAGCGGCTTGGTCTTCTGCTTGAGATAAAAGACACGGCTCTGGGTCGGCGGCCCCACTCCGGCGCCGAGCTCGACGTCCACCAGCTGGATCGTGGTCGCCTGTTCTTCGAGCGCGCGGGCGTCGGAGATGGTGAGGTTGGGGCGCTTCAGAAGATCCTTGAGCTCCGCGCCGTTGGCGAAGCTGGTGATGCCGAAGCGCTGCACGTTGATGGTGTTCGGTCCGAGCGCGCGAATCATATCGCGCAGCGATTCGTCGAAACCGCGGATCATCGCCGTCATTCCGACGATCGACGTGATGCCGATGACGACACCGAGCACGGTCAGCGCCGAGCGCATCTTGTTGCTGCGCACGGTGTCGAACGCCATCACCACGACTTCTTTGATGAGTCCGGCGCGAATCGCCATCAGCTGACCGTCACTCCCGTCTCAGCGCTTCGATCGGTTCGAGGCGCGCCGCCTGCATGGCGGGGTAGATGCCAAAAAACAAACCGACCAGCGCGGTGATGCCGACGCCAAGCCCCACCGACCAGACTTCGATCGCCGCCGGGATCGGCGTCAGCGACGCGATCGTCGCTGCGATGCCGGCGCCGAGGAGGGTGCCGATCAGGCCGCCGAAAATCGACAGCACCACCGACTCGGACAGAATCTGGGTCAGGATGTCGGAGCGTCGTGCGCCGAGGGCCTTGCGCAGGCCGATCTCACGGGTGCGCTCGGTGACCACCATCAGCATGATGTTCATGATCACGATGCCGCCAACCACCAGCGACAACGCGACCACGCCGATCAGGACGGCGAAAATACCGCTGGTTGCGGAGTGATAGATGTCGAGGATGGTGTCCGACGTGAAGATGCCGAAGTTGTCGGACTGCTTCGGCTTGAGCCGCCTCGCGATCCGGAGCGCCAGTGTCGCTTCGTCGATTGCCTGCGGCATCTGGCTGACATCGCGGGGCTTCACCGTCAGCGACAGCTGACGTCTGGAGCCGAACATCTTCTGAAACTGGCCGAGCGGAATCACCGCGAATTCGTCCTGCGACTGGCCGAGCAGCGAGCCGCGCTTGGCGCTGACCCCGACGATCTTGAAGTGGATACCCTCGATCTGGACGGTCTTGTCGATCGGATCGACATCGGTGCCGAACATCCGGTCGGCGGTTCGCCAGCCCACCACCGTGACCGGCCGCTCGGTCTCGACTTCAGTCGGGCTCATCAGCCGGCCCCGCTCAGCGTCGAAGGTCGAGAAATTGACGTAGTCGGAAGTGACGCCCTGGATCCGGGTGCTGTCGACCGATTTGTCGCGATAGGTGATGCGGCCGTTGGCGCTCGAATCGAGCATCACCGCCGTCGCCAGCTCGCTGTAGCGGCGGATGGCGCGGGCATCCATCGGCGTGATGCGCGGGTTGCCGCGCACCTTGTCGAACTCTTCGTCGCTGCGCGTGATCGGGAACTGCTGGATGTTGAACGAGTCCGCGCCCGCCTGGTTCAGGATCGCCGACTTCACCGACGCGTTCAGTCCCTGAATCAGCGACACCACGGCGATAATCGAGGTGACGGCCACGATGTTCCCGAGCACGGTCATGAACGACCGCAGCTTCGCGGACCAGATCGCGTCGATCGCGATCAGTACAGACTCGTAGAGCTTGTTCACTTCTTCTTGCCGTTATCCACTTTCACCAGATCGCCGTCAGCCATGCCGCGCACTGAATTGTAGGGCCCGGTGATCACCTGGTCGCCACTCTTCAGGTTGTTCAGCACCTCGAAATACTTGTCGCCGGCGATGCCCATCTTGATCGGGGTGAAATCGGCGTGGTTGTCGCGCACCACGAACACCCCTTCGGCTTCCTTGCGTGTCTGGCCCGGCTTCAGGTCGGACGTCGAGGTCGTGGTCGGCGCCGGATCCACGACGCGGCGCTTCTTGTCGGTCTTGGGCTCCTTGATCACCTGGCCGCTGGCGTCGTAAATCAGCTCGCGCACCGCGACAGCGGGAATCGGAACCGAGACCACGTCGTTGCGCACTGCGGTCGTGATGTCGGCGGTGCAGGTGAATCCCGGCCGCACCTCCGGAACCGGTTCGTCGAGCATCACCTTCACTTTGAAGTTCGTGGCCTGCGTGCCGGTGGCGCCGGCCGCCGCCGCGATCGGGCTGTTGCCGATTTCCGCCACGTGTCCTCTGAACGACTTGTCGGGAATGGCGTCGATGGTGATCTTGGCTTTCTGTCCCAGCTGCACGCTCGGAACGTTGGTTTCGTCCACCTCGATCTCCGCCTGGATGATCGACATGTCGGCCAGCGTCATCAGCACCGTGCCGGCATTGTTCATCGTGCCGATCATGACCATCTCGCCTTCCTGGATGGTCCGCGCGGTGACAATGCCGTCGATCGGCGAGACGATGCGCACTTTGCTGAGGTCGTATTGGGCGCTGTCGAGATTGGCACGTTCCTGGGCGATGCGGCTCGCCTGCGCGTTGGCCAGTTTCTCGCGCTCGGATAGTCCCGACTCGGACGACTTCACGTCGTTCAACGCCTTGTCGAGCGTTTCGCGGGTCGTGAGTTGCTGATTCCAGAGATCCTGTTGGCGTTTCAGGTTCTGCCGCATCAATTCCAGCTGCACGCGGCCGGTCTCGACGCTCTGTTGCATCTGGTCCAGGGTGACCTCCGCGGCCTTGAGGGACGCCTCGCCGTTGTCGACGCGTGACCGCAGCGTCTTCGGGTCGATCTGCAGCAGGAACTGACCCTTGGTGATGCGATCGCCCTCGTTGACCGCGAGGTTGACGACGCGGCCGACGGTGTCGCTGCTGACGTTGATCGTTCGCTTGGCCTGAATCTTTCCCGATGCCGAGACGATGGCCTCGAGATCCCGCGTCTTGATCGTCTCGGTTGTGACCGTCAGGCCCTTGTCCTTCTTGAAGTACAGGTTGGCGCCGACCACCGCCCCTCCGACGAGAATGATTGCGATCGTGATGAAGACGTTCTTACTCGACATCTAGACTCCTGACCGAGCGGTTTTGATAGCGGCGATGACGACGCCGATCGCGACGTACAAAAGCAGTAGCGAGATCGCGATCGGTCCGGTGCGCTTGCGATACAGCACGCCCAGCCCGATCGAGAGGCTGACTATCCACCAGATGTAGATCAGGTCAATCGACCCCAGCAATCGCGCCAGGAACGAGGCATCGTCGAGAAACGGCAGGAACACTCCCAGGTTGGTGGCGCTCGACAACGACTCGCGGACGTAGGCCAGCGGCGTCGTGAACAACGACAGCACAGCCAGAATGACGCCGGAGTGGGCGACGATGGCGAAGGCCTGCTTGAAGGTGGCGTCACCGCCCATCGCCGCGCTGAAGACCGCGAAGGCGATACCGGAGATGACCAGGCAACTGAAACCCAGCACCACGATCTGGATGACCGGCGCGAAATACACGAAGTAGGGCGCGATCTTCTCGATTGCATCGAGTTGGGTCTGGGTCACGTGACCGCCGTATGCCTCGGTGCTGGCAATCTGCTGATCGATGACCGCGTTGCGGCCGATGTCCGTCGACAGCAGGGCCATCGCCGCGGAGGAGGTGATGAGCAGTACCACGACCAAGATGCCAAACCAGCGCGGATGGGCCGCGACGTCCGCATAGGTCGCCCTCGGCGCGAACAGGACACCGCCAAACCGTGCAGGCAGGCTCATCGCGGGCGCCGACGGTTTTGGTGATTCCGGCGTTATCTCGGTCATAAGCAGCTCGTCCGATTACGATAGATACGACTTTTTCTTCTTCGGTGTTCGCCGGGCTTTGCGGGCCGTCGCCGCCGGTGCGCCGGCAAACACTTGTCGCAGCACCCCGAGACCATCCAGGAGGCGCCGGCGACCGGACAGGTCGAGCGGCGCCAGCACCTGCGACAGGTGCGCCTCGGCGGCCTTGCCCACCCGTTCGAGCACGGTTTTGCCGGCGGCGGTGACTTCGATCATCACCACGCGACGATCGCCTTCCGGCGGTCCGCGCCGCACCCAGCCGCGCTCCACCATCGCGCTGATTGAGTTCGACATCGTCGGCAGGCTGACGCCCTGGATCGACGCGAGCTCGGTCAGCATTCGCGGCCGGACCGCCAGAATTGACAGGAGGCCGAAATGGGCCGGCGCCGGCATCTCGCCGGCGGCGCGGAGCTCCGCCGCGACGGTCCGCATCACCAGCGGAATGATTTCGAGGATTTCGCGCGCGGTCTCGCGCGCCTGAACGCGGGTCATGAAAGGGATTTCTGGTTAGCCTGCCTAATTGTTATGAGGGCTAAGTTATCACGCTTTCTTGACAGCGCCAAAGTCGCTGTTTACCATGCGCTCTCGCGTCGCCGGAAGGAGAGGGCACGTGGTCGGATTCGTTCCCAAAGAGATGTTCTTCACCAAAGGCGTGGGGAAGCACCGGGAGAAGCTGACCTCGTTCGAACTGGCGTTGCGATCGGCCGGCATCGCCGCGTGCAATCTGGTGCGGGTGTCGAGCATCTTCCCGCCGAACTGCCGCATCCTGTCGCGCTCGCAGGGAACGAAACTGCTCGAGCCGGGACAGGTCACCTTCGTCGTGATGTCGGAGGCCGCCACCCGCGAACCGCACCGGCTGATCGCCGCGACCGTCGGCGTCGCCATTCCCAGGGACCGCGATCTGTTCGGCTACCTTTCCGAACACCACAGCTTCGGCGAGAGCGAGGACATCGCGGGTGACTACGCGGAGGAACTCGCGGCCGAGATGCTCGCGACCACGCTCGGTCTGGAATTCGATCCGGACAAGAGCTGGGATGAAAAGAAAGAAGTCTACCGGCTGTCGAACGAGATCGTCCGGACCCAGAATGTTACCCAGACCGCAGTCGGCGACAAGAAGGGACTGTGGACGACGGTCGTCGCCGCCGCCGTCCTCGTGGCCTAGCCGCTTTTCCGCTGCCGCTGCGTCAGCGGCATAAGGCAACCAACAGCACACAGGGTAAGGTAGGAGGCATGCGCAACGCCTCCCCGAGTGTCCCGCGTACGATTTCGTCTGCTCCCCTCGTCTGCTTCCTGTGTCTCGTGCTGTTCGCCGGCTGCGCGCGATCCGCGCTTGCCCAAGCGAGCGAATCGGTCGGCGTTCGAGCCAAGGGCATGGGCGGAGCGTTCACAGCCGTGGCCGACGATGCCACGGCGACGTGGTGGAATCCTGCGGGCCTCGCCGGCGGCGCCTATGCCAACGTCATCGTCGAATACGGCACCAGCCAGGAGCCTAAAGATGACGTCAACGGGGCAGGCCTGGCGGTGCCGGCGGGGCGAACGACCACGAAAGGCTTCGCGGCGGCGTTTCCGTCGCTTGGCGTGAGCTATTACCGCCTACGAGTCAGCGAAATACAGCCACTCACCTCTACAGCCCCGGCAGGTGGCGGCCGACAAGATCCAGCGACGGTGGCCGTCTACGAGCAAACCCTGGTTCTGAATCAATTTGGTGTGACGATCGGCCAGTCCATTGGCGAGCATTTTGTCGTCGGCTCGACCCTGAAACTGGTGCAGGGGAGTCAC
>DASXGC010000032.1:0-5545 GCA_036489235.1 Vicinamibacterales bacterium | reverse complement strand
TCGAAACCGCAGGAGATGAAGTCGGCGAACTGCATCTCAGCGACGGGCCGGTATCCCCGCAACGAAGCGCCGATGCTGACGCCGATGATCGCCGACTCCGAAATCGGCGTATCGACGACGCGGCTCTCGCCGAATTCCTCGTAGAGGCCCTGAGTAGCGCCGAAGGCGCCGCCGTACGGGCCAACATCCTCGCCCAGCACGAAGACCTTCGGGTCGCGGCGCATCTCTTCGACCAGCGCCTCGCGAATCGCTTCGAGATAAGAAAGCTCTCTAGGCATAGAGATCGGTCACAGCCTCTTCAGGCGCCGGGTCCGCAGCGTTCATCGAGAACTCGACCGCCTCGTCGATGGTGGATGCCACCTGAGCCTCGACCTGCTTCTGCTTCTCATCGTCGAGGACATGGCGCGCGCGCAGATAGGTGGTGAACGTCGGAATCGGATCGCGGCTCTTCCACATCGCCAGCTCTTCATCGGTCCGATAAAACGCCTTGTCGTGCTCCGAGTGTCCATGCCACCTGTAAGTCTTGCACTCGATCAGCGTCGGGCCGCCACCTGAGCGGGCCCGCGCGATCGCGCCGAGCGAGGCCTGGTAAACCGCCAGCACGTCGTTGCCGTTGATTGCGACGCCGTCGAAGCCGTAGCTCTCCGCCCGGATCGCCACATCGTCTATCGCCATGCTCTTTTCGAGCGGCACCGAGTAGGCGTATTGGTTGTTCTCGCAGATGAATACCACCGGCAACTGCTGGACGCCGGCGAAGTTCAGTGCTTCGTGAAAGTCACCGGTGTTGCTCGCGCCCTCGCCGAAGTAGGCGACGACGACGTTGTCGCGCTGCTCCATTTTGAAGGTCATCGCGAGGCCCGCCGCGATCGGAAGGTTGGCGCCGAGCATGCTGGTGTTCCCGAAAATGCCGAGTTCGCTGACGCCGCTATGGAGCGCCGAATCACGGCCCTTCGACAGCCCGGTCACCTTGGCGAACATCTGCGACATCATCACCCGCGGCTCGACCCCCTTCATCAGAAAGGATCCGAGGTCGCGGTGGAGCGGACAGATGAAATCCTCTTTCCTGAGGCCAAAACAGGTGCCGACGATGATCGCTTCCTGGCCGATGCCGGTGTAGACGCCGCTGCGGACCTTGCCCTGCTTGACGAGAATACTGAGGCGCTCGTCGAACCCGCGAATCAGCTTGAGCCAATAGAACATCTCGAGCAGTTGCTCAGGTGCGAGCTTGAATTTGGTTCGCTTGATCGGAGGCATGTCGTTGCGTGCGGCCCTCGGAGTGTCATCAGTCTAATTCAGTTGAAAAGATTTTCGCGGCACCGCACCGGCGGCGGACGTCCGTTCGACGAGAGCAGAAAAGATGGTCCCCATTGCTCAGTCGGATACAGCCAGCGTTGCGATACCGCCGGTCAGTCGAAGCTGCGGGGGGTGAGGGCCGCTGCGATCCTACGTTTGCGCGGAATCATCGGATGTGGCCAAACACGAATAAAAGACGAAAATGACTGGAAGTTGCACAAAACACAGCTTTTTTACGCGTAAATGAGCGATCATGAGAGCGTGATTCGATCGCCATTCGGTTGCGTCACCGGTCGGGCTATGGGATAGTGATGTCCGGCTCGCAGCTTCCCGTTTACATGCGTGTCTTCTCGCTGAATCTCAAAACGCTGATCAAGGGCTGCGGCGCGTTGCTGCTGCCATTGATCTGTGCGTCTGCCGTGAGCGCGGCGCCGGTCACCCGGCGAGGCGCAGCGGGACCGATCTGCGATCCGCAAACCCCCACGCATCGCAAGCTGCCGAGACATCCGAAGTCATTTGGCGGCCCGCTCGCGAATCAGCCCTCCGCGTCCCGGCTGGTGCTGACCGACCTGACCGCACGGATGCAGCGCGGCATGCACGCCGACCTGGCGTCCGACGAAGAAATCATCCAGACCGACGCCCCCATCGATCAGGCGGATGGCGACGACCGTCGCATTCCGTCACTCTCGTCACTGGGCCTGCTGGTCCGCCTCGCCGACGTACGCCCCGACAGCCAGATCTCCTCGCCTCGATCGCCTCGTGGTCCACCCATCGCCGCCTGAGCGCAGCTGTTCTCAGTTGGTGAAGTGTGTACAAATTTTTTTGAGGTGACTGATGCGGGTCGTTCTCGCAGACCTTGAATCCGATCGCGGGTTCACGAGTAAGGATACGGTCGTCGGCGGCTACGGATCGCGGCTCGATCCGTTCACACGCGTCACGAAAGTGATGGCGTTTCTCAAGAAACAGTTCCACGACGTGCCCAGCGTCCACCTGGCCTACATCGCCGCGATTCTGTCGCGTGCCGGCCACGAAGTGGTCTGGACCCGTCGCGAAGAGCACGACGGGGACGTTGCCCTCGTGTTGTCGTCGCTGGTCGACTACAAGAACGAAACGGCGTGGGCGGACCGGATGCGCGCCCGCGGGGTCAAGGTCGGCTTCATGGGCATCACCGCCTCGAAGATGCCGCAGCTCTTCGAAGGCCACTGCGACTTCATCCTGAATGGCGAACCCGAAGCCGGCGTCATGCGGCTGGCCCAGGGCATCATCCCGAGCGGCAACGTCATCAGCGAACAGATCGACGATCTGGATTCGCTGCCGTTCCCGCGCTGGGATCTGATCACCGACCGCAAGAAGGGATTCAAGCTGTTTACGCGTCCGGCCGGCGGCGGCTCCTATCCGCTCCTCGCCAGCCGCGGCTGCCCCGAGTTCTGCACCTATTGCCCGCACCGCATTCTTGCCGGTTATCGCGCCCGCTCCATCGCCAATATCGTGGACGAAATGGAACGGCTGTGCGATCAGGTCAAGCGGCCCTACGTGATTTTCCGCGACCCGCTCTTCACCGAACAGCGCGACCGCGTGATCGAACTCTGTGACGAGATTCAGCGGCGCGGCCTCGAGCTGACCTTCGAGGCTGAAACCCGGCTCGATCGCCTCGACACCGAGCTGCTCGACAAGCTCTACGCGGCCGGCTTCCGCGCCATGAGTTTCGGCGTCGAGTCGCTCGATCCGGCGACGCTCAAGAAATCGGGCCGCCGGCCGATCCCGCAGAGCCATCAGCGCGAGATCATCGATCACTGCCGCAAGCTCGGCATCATGACGGCGGCGTTCTACGTGCTCGGGTTCCTCCAGGACGACTGGAACTCAATCGCCGCGACCATCGACTACGCGACCGATCTCGGATCGTCGTTCGCGCAGTTCAAGATGCTGACGCCGTATCCCGGCACGCCGATGTTCAAGCAGATCGAGCCGCTGCTGACGGAGACCGACTGGGAGATGTTCGACGGCTTCACGCCGACGTTCAAGCACCCGAACCTGAGCAACCGCGAGCTGAAGTTCCTGCTCGGCGCGGCCTACAAACGGTTCTATATGAGGCCCTCGTACCTCGCGAACCTGCTGAAGGTCAGGAACACCGCGGTCCAGGAGTGGGTCAACCGCATGGATCGCCGGGTCAACGACCGGCACTGCCGCGAAGAGATCGCCGACATCTCCCGCCCCGTCGCATGCTGACAGCTATCTCGCGCTATGGAGCGCGAGTCCTGCCAGAAACCGAAGATATCGTCGCGGGCTGCAAGGCCCGCGGCGAGTTCATCCAGGGTCCACAGATTGCCGAGTTCGAGCGCGCTTTCGAGCAGCGCGCCGGACGCGGCACCGCCATCACCGCGGCGTACGGCCGAATCGCCTTCTACTACATCCTGAAAGCGCTCGACCTCCCGGCGGGGTCCGAGATCATCTTCCCGTCGCTGACCTTCTGGGTCGTTCCCGAGCTGGCTCGGGTCGCCGGCTTGAAGGTCGTCTTTGCCGACGTCGATCCGAAGACTTTCAACCTCGATCCTGACTCCGTCGAGCGGCTGATCACCGACAAGACCCGTGCGATCGTCCCAACCCATCTCTACGGGCTGCCGTGCAACATGGATCGCCTGCTCGACATCGCGGGCCGGCACAACCTCGTGGTGCTCGAGGATTGCGCGCACGCGCTCGGTGCGACCTACAAGGGCCGACCGGTCGGGACCTTCGGCACCGGCGCGTTGTTCAGTTTTCAGACCCTCAAGCCGCTCAACTGCTACGGCGGCGGCCTGGCGCTGGTCCAGGACCCAGCCGTCGCCGCGAAGGTCCGGCAGATCGTGGATGCGCTGCCCTGGCCGAGCGAAAAACGGGTGCGCGATCGCCTGCTGCTCGGACGCCTGCAGCGGATATTCATGAAGCCGTGGGTGTTTTCGATCTCGCTCTTCCCGGTGCTGTGGGTGTCGGCCTTGATCGACGCCAACCCGGACGTGTTCTTCTGGGAAAAGATTCGCTCGCTGCATCCGCTGCCCGACCAGTACACCGAGCGGTTTCCCAACGTACAGGGCGCAATCGGACTCGCGGCACTTAACAAGCTCGACACCTGGACCTCGCAGGTGCAGGCCAACGCGAAATACATCGATCAGATGCTCGGGAACCTCAAAGGCATCCAGATCCCGGCGGTGCCGGCCGACTGCGCGCACGTCTACTACCAGTACTGCGTCTATGGACCGGAAGGCCCGGCCCGCGACGATCTGGTGGTCCGTTGCGTGAAGCGCGGCATCGACATCGAGACGCTGCACGTGGACGTTCCGCCCGACATGCCTCTGTTCGCGGGCGCGACCGCCGAAGCCGACGGCGCCAGACGCGCCGCACACGCGATGCAGATTCCGATCTATGCGGGGCTGACACCCGAAGAGATTCAGCGCGTCGGCCGCACGGTTCACGACGTCCTCGCCGAAGCCGCACGGTAAACTGGCCTCGGTGCTGGTTTACCTGTCGATCTACGTCGCCGCGATCCTCGAAGGCGAGATCTACTACATCGCGATGTGCGTCGCCGCGGCCGCCGGCAAGGTGAACTGGCTCGGTGTACTCATCGCCGGCGCGCTGGGAGGATCCAGCGGCGACCAGATCTGGTTCTACCTCCTGCGCGGCCGGATCCACTGGCTCGATCGCTATCCATGGCTCCGGAAGCACCGCGACGCCGTGGTCGATCGCGTCAACGCGAACCAGACGTTGATGCTGCTGATCAGTCGCTTTCCACCGGGACTGCGCATCGCGATTCCGGTCGCCTGCGCCTACGCCGGGGTCCCGCCGCTTCGATTTTCCGCGCTCAATCTGGTCAGCGGCTTCGCCTGGGCGAGCGCGATCATGGTCGTGATCGTCAAGGTTGGACCCGGCGCCCTCAGCGCGTTCGGGTTGGACTATTGGTGGGGACCGTTGATACCCGCGGTGCTGGTGTTCTTGTTCTTCCGCTGGCTGAGCCGGCCCGCGAAACGTTAGACATGGCGCGACCCTTTCAGGGTCGCGATCAGCAGAGTCTCAACGTGACGCCGGCGCCTTGCCGAGCGAAATCAGGTTGGCGAGAATCTGATACGCGCCGTCGGTTCCAGCCGGCAGCTGCCGCCACAGCCCGAGCCCCACGTAAACCCATCGGCCCTTGCCATACGTCGTTTCGACCAGCGCGCCGGTCTTGGCGCCCTTGTTGTACGTGAAGTTGTCGTCGAACGACAGCAGGTCGCGGTAGCGCGAA
>DASXGC010000451.1:0-3542 GCA_036489235.1 Vicinamibacterales bacterium | reverse complement strand
GAAGTACACGACGACCGGTCCCTTCTTCAGCGCTGACTTCAGCGAGAACTCGAATTCCTTGCCGGCCATCGAGGCCTTCGCCGAAAAGTCTGGCGCCATCTCGCCTTGTTTCAGCGCGGCGAATGCCGGAACCACGAGTGCTGCCGACAGCAGAGTCCCCATAATCAAACGTTTCATCGTTCTGCTCCTTCGGGCTTGATCATACACGCGGAACCCCTGACGGGGCGACGCCTTCGTCCGATTTCTGTAAGGAGGCGCAGACCGCCCGTAGTGTCCGGCTTCAACCGGCCTTCTCAACGCCGTAGTGTCCGGCTTCAGCCGGACCCGTTAGCGGGATCCTGTTCAGCCGTTGACAAGATCGGAACCTGCGCGCCAACATGCCCCGCCCGGACGTTCGGTCCTATCAGCGAAGGTGACACGATGACACGCAATCTGCTCTTCGCAGTCCTTGGTCTGGCAATCGCGGCGCCACTGGTCGGACTGGCGCAGGGTCCGACGACTCATCCAGGTGAGTACGCTCCAGCGGATATCGCCTACGGTTCGCGCCTCTACGACGCGCAGTGCACCACCTGTCACGGTGCGACCGGCGACGGCGTCGGCGGCGTTGAACTGCGCAGCGGCAAATTCCGCAACGCGGTCACCGATCAGGATCTGGCGCGGGTGATCACGAACGGCGTCCAGGGAACCGGGATGCTGGCGTTCAAGTTCGACCCGGCCGAACTCGCCGGCGTCATTGCCTACCTGCGCAACATGAATTCTTTCGACCGTGGATCAGTAAAACCGGGCGACGCCGCGCGCGGCCGCGCCGCGTTCGAGGGCAAGGGCGCCTGCGCGACGTGCCATCGCGTCGGGACGCAGGGATCGCTGGTCGCGCCCGACTTGAGCGACGTCGGCGCCACCCGCAGCGCCGGCTCGCTGCTGCGCTCGTTGACCGACCCGTCGAGCCAGATGATGCCGATCAACCGTCCCGTGCACATCGTTACCCGCGACGGTAAGGTGATCAACGGCAGGCGGCTCAACGAAGATACCTACACAGTTCAGCTGATCGACGACAAGGAGAAACTGGTGTCGTTGAGCAAGGCCGACGTCCGCGAATACACGATCGCGGTCGTGTCGCCGATGCCGGCCTACAAAGGCCGTATGACCGATGACGAACTCGCCGACCTGGTCGCTTACCTGCTTTCGCTGAAAGGACGCTGACATGACGCGACGAAACACCGCTGCCTTCGTGACGGTGCTGCTGTCCGCGACGCTGACGGCTGCCGTGCAGGCGCAGGTCGGGTCGGATCGATTGGTGAACGCGGCGCGCGAGGCGCGGAACTGGCTGATTTATTCGGGCGGCTACGCCAGCAACCGCTACAGCGCGCTGACGCAGATCACTCCCGCCAACGCCAGGAATCTCGAGCTGAAGTGGATGTATCAGGCTGCTGTCGCCGGGGCCTGGCAGACCTCGCCGCTGGTCGTGGACGGCGTGATGTATCTCACCCAGCGGCCGAACGACGTCGTCGCCCTCGACGCGAAGAGCGGAAGAGTGTTCTGGATCTACCGGCACGCGCTCGACCCCACGCAGATCGTGTGCTGCGGCGCGAACAATCGCGGGCTGGCGATTCTGGGCGACACGTTGTTCATGGGAACACTCGACGCCCATCTGGTGGCGATCGACGCGCGCACCGGCAAGGCGTTGTGGAACACGAAAGTCGCCGACAGCAAGGGCGGTTATTCGGTCACGCATGCGCCGCTGGTGGTGAAGGACAAGGTCATTGTCGGCGTAGGCGGCGGCGAGTACGGCATTCGCGGCTTCGTCGCGGCGTTCGATGTGCGCACCGGTCGTGAGTCGTGGCGGTTCAATACGATTCCGGCGCCGAACGAGCCGGGCGGCGATTCGTGGAAGTCGTGTCCGCCGGCGGCGACGCCACCGGCCACGTTCTGCGATCCCGACGCGTGGAAACATGGCGGCGGCTCGGTATGGGTGACCGGTTCGTACGATCCAGCGCTGAACCTCACGTATTGGGGTGTCGGCAACGCCGGTCCCGACTGGAACAACGAGCAGCGTCCGGGCGACAACCTCTACACCGATTCGGTGGTCGCCCTCGACGCCGACACCGGACGGCTGAAGTGGCACTACCAGTTCACCCCGCACGATCGCTACGACTACGACTCGGTTCAGGTGCCGGTGCTGGCCGACATCTCGTGGCGCGGCGCGCCAGTGAAGGCGATGGTGTGGGCGAACCGCAACGGCAACTTCTACGTGCTGGATCGCGAGACCGGCAAGTTCCTGGTGGGGAAGCCGTTCGTCAAAGTGAACTGGATGGACACCTTCGACGAACGGGGACGTCCGCACCAGACGCCCCAGCCGGAGAACCAGCCGACCTGGCCTGGCAATCAGGGCGGCACGAACTGGTACTCGCCGTCGTATAGCCCGCACACCGGTTTGTTCTACGTCTCGGCGTGGGAAGGCTACGCGACCATCTTCGGCGGCACGGCAGTGGAGTATCAGGAAGGACGCAACTTCGGCGGCGGCGTCAATCGATCGTTCGTGCCGATTCCCGGTGCGCCGGCGGTTCCCGGAATCCGCCGTGGTCCGATCAACAACTGGACCGAAGCGGCCGCGACCGGCGCCGTGCTCGCACTCGACGCGACGAACGGCGAGCTGAAGTGGAAATTCCCGATGACTGACGTCACCGACAGCGGGATCCTGACGACGGCGTCGGACGTGTTGTTCACCGGAGGCCGCGAAGGCTACTTCCAGGCGCTCGATGCGCGCAACGGAACGCTGTTGTGGAAGGCGAGCCTTGGAGCGCAGATCGTCAGCGGACCGATTACCTACGAAGCGGACGGCAAACAGTACGTCACGGCGATTTCAGGTCTGTCGCTCTGCGTATTCGGTCTACGCGAGTAAGCCGCATGTTACGTCCACGATCCGGATGCTCGGCCGATGCTCTTCACCAGCGGACGCTAAGCGCGCGGCGGGGATCAGGGACGCGTGACCGTGACCTGCATCAACGCATAGTGACGGCGGCCCTTCTTCTGCAGATAGACCACCGTCGATCCGTCCGGCGACCAGGCCGGCAGCAGGGTCCCCTTCGTGCCGTTGACGCCGCTGGTGCCACCGTCCAGATCCATCAGCGCGAGCTGTCCGTCCGGACGCGCGAACGCCACCGCGTGCAGCGTGGACGGCGACCAGCCGAACGTCGCCCCAGGCACGAGCGGCTGATTGACGTAACGGCCGATGGTCTCGCCCTTGAGCGTCAACGTGCGAACCAGCGATCCGGCTTCGTTCTGGGCGGCGACCGCGTTGTTCATCAGGCCATTCTTCGACTTCTCGAGCAGGCTCTGGGTGGGAATCCCGTTCGCGACCGTTTCTGAATAGACCTGGATCACCAGTTCGGGATGGCCGGGCGGCGTACGAGTCGTCTTCCAGTCCCAGTATTTCGGCGCCCAGTCCGGTGCGACGTCAACGCCGTGAAAATCGTGCTGGGCCAGTCGAATCAGGTAGTAGCGGGTCTTGAGCGGCGGGCGATCTCCATCGAGTGTCTGCAGGC
>DASXGC010000446.1:0-11859 GCA_036489235.1 Vicinamibacterales bacterium | reverse complement strand
GGCTGGCGCTCGGCTGTGCCATTCAGCCCACGTCGATTTTCGCGCGCAAGAACTATTTCTATCCGGACCTGCCGAAGGGCTACCAGATTTCCCAATACGAGCAGCCGCTGGCGACGCGAGGTGCCGTCGAGTTCGCGAGCGCGGGCGAGCCGCGCCGGGTCGGGATCACGCGAGTCCATCTCGAAGAGGACGCGGGCAAGTCGATCCATACCGGCTTCGTCGATTCTGATCGGAAGACCTACGTCGACTTCAACCGAAGTGGGGTGCCGCTGATTGAGATAGTGAGCGAGCCGGACCTGAGGGCGGCCTCGGACGCTGCCGAGTTCTTCACGCGGGTGCGCGAATTGCTCGTCTGGCTCGGCGTCAACGACGGCAACATGGAGGAGGGCAGCCTGCGCTGCGACGCCAACGTCTCGGTCCGCCCGGCCGGTCAGGCGACGCTCGGCACCAAAGCCGAGGTGAAGAATCTCAACTCGTTCCGCTTCCTGCAGAAGGCGCTCGAATTCGAAATCGAACGGCAGACCGATATCGTCGCCGGTGGTGGACGGATCCAGCAGGAGACGCGCCTCTGGAACGCCGAAACAGGGGCGACCGAGTCGATGCGGAGCAAGGAAGAGGCGCACGACTACCGGTATTTTCCGGAACCCGACCTGCCGCCGGTCGTGATCGACGCGGAGCGCATCGCCCGGATTCGCGACGCGATGCCCGAACTGCCCGCGGCGCGGCGAACCCGTTTCGTGGATCAGTACGCGTTGTCGGAGTATCACGCCGGCCTTGTGATGCAGTCTCGCGAGCTGGCCGACTACTTCGAGGCGACGGTCAGGGCCGGCGCGCAGCCACAAAGCGCGAACAACTGGGTGACCGGAGCGCTCGCGGCGAAGTTGAACGAGATGGGCCTGACCCTCGCGCAGTCGCCGCTCGAGCCGGCGCGGCTGGCCGCGCTGATTGCCGAGGTCGACACCGGAGCCATCAGCGGCCCGATCGGAAAGGACGTCTTCGCGAAGATGTTCACCTCCGGACGAACGGCGCCCGAGATCATCGCCGCGGAAGGTCTCAAGCAAATCGACGACGACAGCCAGATTGCGTCGCTGGTGGCCGAGGTGCTCGCCAGCCACCCCGATCCGGTCGCGCAGTACCGTTCAGGCAAGACGACGGCGTTCGGATTTCTCGTCGGGCAGGTCATGAAGGCGGCCGGCGGCAAAGCGAACCCCAAGCGGGTCAACGCGATATTGAAGCAGGCGCTCGAGGCTTGAGCGCGCTGCCGTGCTATAATCCCGCGCCTCACCACAATTGATCGAGACCTCACACCTCTCCAAGTTTTACAGTCGCGGCGTTTACGCCCTGCGCGATCTGTCTCTGACGATCGACAAAGGCGAGTTCATGTTTCTGACCGGCGCCAGCGGCGCCGGCAAGTCCACGCTGCTTCGTCTGCTGCTGCGCGAAGACCTGCCGAGCGAAGGTGAGCTGAAGGTGCTCGGCCGGGATCTGAAAACGCTGAAGCCGTCAGAGGTGCAGGCCTACCGACGTACTGTCGGGTTCGTCTTTCAGGATTTCCGGCTGATTCCGCGATTCACCGTGTTTCAGAACGTCGCCTTCGTCATGCGCGTGCTCGGCCTGCCGCTGGTGACCCAGCAGCGCAAGACGTTTCAGGTGCTGAAGTGGGTCGGCCTCCAGCATCGGATGAACGCGTCGCCTGACGAACTCTCGGGCGGCGAACAACAGCGCGTGGCGATTGCCCGGGCGCTGGTCAACGACCCGCAAATCGTGCTGGCCGACGAGCCGACCGGGAACCTCGATCCCGATCTGTCGCTCGAAATCATGAACCTGTTCCGCGAGATCAACGCACGCGGCACCACCGTCCTGGTCGCCACCCACGATCGCGAACTGATTCGCCGGGTCGGCCGTCGATCGATCACGCTCGATCACGGGCGCGTCATCGAGGTGGCCTGAGATGCGCGCTCTTCGCTACGCGCTCGACGAAGCGCTCGCGAGCCTGTGGCGCGGCCGCGACTCGGGCCTGCTGTCCACCGCCACCATTGCGCTGGCGCTGTTCGTGCTGGGCGGATTCCTCCTGGTCACGGCCAATCTCGAGCGTCTTGGCGCGCAGTGGAGCAGCACCGCCGAACTGTCGGTGTATGTGACCGACGAAGCGACGCCATCGGATCGGAAGGCGATCGAGGTCGCGCTGGCGGGCAGCGACGCGGTGTCCGGTCACGAATTCGTGTCCAAGTCCGACGCACTCGCGCGCTTCAAGCAAACCTTCGGCGATCTCGCCTCGGCGATCGACGATCCGACGGACAACCCGTTGCCGGCGTCGTTCGAAGCGCACCTGCGCCCGGGACCTGGGGCTGCGGCCAGCGTCGATGGTCTGGCTGCCACGCTGCGACAGATGCCGGGAGTCGCCGACGTCAGGTACGACCGACAGTGGCTGAACCGACTGCTCACGGTCATCAGGTTGATCCGCGGCATCGGGCTGGCGCTCGGTACGCTGCTCGCGGTCGCTGCCGCACTAACCGTGGCCAACGTCGTCCGCCTCGCGCTGTTCGCGCGGCACGACGAACTGGACATCATGCACCTGGTGGGCGCGCCACCGGTGTACGTGCGCGGGCCGTTTGTGATGGAAGGCATACTGCAAGGCGGCGCCGGTGCACTGACGGCTCTGGCGGTGTTGGCTGTGGTGTTTTTCGCTCTGCGCGCCCGATATCTCGTCCCGCTCGCCTCGGCCGTCAACCTGTCGGGGATTAGCTTTCTTTCCCCCGCACTCTGCGTTCTGCTGGTGGTGGGGGGGATGGCGGTCGGGTGTCTTGGCGGGCTGGTGGCGGCCTGGAACCGCTGACCTGTTACACAATCTTGACACCCGTTTTATTGCGGCACTACACTGTCTGAAGTAACAGAAATTCAACTCCGAGGACCTGCATGCCACGCATCGCTCCCGATTCGAGGCCGATCAGCGCGCAGCACCTAATCGCAGAGTTTTACCGGGAAGAGTTTCTGAAACACCATCGCTGCCTGCAGGAGCAGCGGCCCTACTACTCGGAAAGCGCGATCACGGACGTCGAGACCGCGCTGACGAGAATCATGGAACAACTCGAACAACTCTCCGCGCAAGACAACGCCCCGCAACTGGTCAGCTCGCTCCTCAAGAAATTCGACGTCGTAACCGGCCTGTCGTCCTGGTCGGACCCCAAGCAAACACACTGACGCGGTCACTTCCGGATCTCCGACACGATCTCCTGGCGCTAGTCCGGGCCGGTATCGATGCGGCTGCCGCTGGTCCGCTGGTCGAACGCGCGCTCGCCGGCGCGTCCGACGACCGCTACGTGATCGTCGCTGCGGGCAAGGCGGCACCGGCGATGGCCGCGGCTGCCGCGCGGGTCCTGGGCGAACGAGTCCGAACCGGACTGGTCGTCAGCGCCGAGCCCGCGACCGTTCCCGCGGGCTTCGAGTCGATCGTCGGCGGTCATCCGGTTCCAACTGCAGGCAGCGAAGCGGCCGGCCGTCGTGCGCTGGCGCTCGCCGGCGACGTCAGCGAGACCGGCACGTTGCTGGTGTTGCTCTCGGGCGGGGCATCGGCGTTGATGGCGGTGCCGGCTGACGGTCTGACGCTTGACGATAAGCGTGCCGCGACCGCGCAGCTGCTTCGTGCCGGGGCGGACATTCACGCGCTGAATACCGTGCGCAAGCACCTGTCCGCGATCAAGGGCGGCCAGCTCGCGTCGCGCGTCGCCGGCCGTTGCCGAACGCTCGTCATGTCCGACGTCGTCGGCGACGATCCGAGCGTGATCGCGTCCGGGCCGACCGCGGGCGACGATAGCAGCTTTCAGGACGCGCTCGAGGCGCTCCAGCGGCTCGGCGGGGAAGGCCTCTATCCCGCAACGATCGTCGAGCGGCTGCGGCGCGGCGTGAGTGGCGCGGTGCCGGAGACGCCCGCGCCAGGCGATGCGCGGCTCGCGCGCGCGACGACAACCGTGATCGGCTCGCGGCGCGATGCGATGGCAGGCGTCGCCGCGGCTGCCACGGCGCGAGGCTATAACGTGCTGCGCCTCGATGATCCGGTCGTCGGCGAAGCGCGAAGGGCAGCCGTCGCGCACGTGCGCGCGACGCTGGCGCGGGTGAGCGATAGCGCGCGTCCGACCTGTGTCGTCTCGAGCGGGGAGACGACTGTGTCCGTCACGGGCCGCGGCAAGGGCGGTCGCAACCAGGAGTTCGCGCTGGCGTCGGCGACGCTACTGGCTGAGGCAGGCGGGGCCCAGGTGGCGCTGGCGAGTGTCGGCACCGACGGCATCGACGGTCCGACCGACGCTGCCGGCGCGCTGGCCGACGCGACCACGGTGGGTCGCGCGCGCGCCGCCGGACTGGCGCCGGACCGCTTTCTCACTGACAACAATGCCTACGCGTTTTTCGACGCGCTGGGCGACCTCATTCACACGGGTCCGACCGGCACGAACGTCGGCGACCTTCAGATAATTCTGTTAGCCTAAATTCAGATGTTTTCAAGCGATCAAGTCCTCGCGCTGATGCGGGAACGGGTGCATCACCCGGCCGGCATGCGTGAGCTGTTACAAATTCTCAAAGTGGCGAAGGACGACCAGGCGTCGTTCAAACGTCACATCAAGGCACTCGTTTCTTCGGGCGATCTCATTCACATTCGCGGGCAGCGCTTCGGGCTGCCCGAAAAAATGGACCTCTACGTCGGCCGGTTGCAGACGCATCCGGCGGGTTACGGCTTCGTCACTCCTGAGCGTCCGCTCGATTCCGGCGGCGGCGATATCTACATCGGCAACACCCACCTCAACGAGGCGATGAACCGCGATCGCGTCGTCGTTCGCATCGAGCGAATCAAGGACGGCGGCCGCGCCGAAGGGCGCATCATCCGCATTCTCGAGCGCGCCAACGAATGGATCGTCGGCCGCTACGACCGCGACGAAAACGGCATGGGTTACGTAGTGCCGTTCGACCGCCGCGTGCTCATGGATATCGTCGTCCCGGCCGGCCAGGAGGGCGGCGCCTCGCCGGGTGAGATGGTGACGCTGGAACTCACTCGTTGGCCGACCGCCACGCGGAGTGCGATCGGGCGGGTCGCCGACGTCCTCGGCCGTATCGACGCGCCAGGCGTGGACACCGAGATCATCATCCGCAAACACGGCATCCCCGATGCGCATTCGAGCGAGTCGATTGCCGAAGCGTTGAAGCTCGGCACAACCGTGGCGGAACGCGACATCCGCGGCCGGACCGATTTTCGTGAGCTGGTGACCGTCACCATCGACGGCGAACATGCGCGTGACTTCGACGATGCGATCACGATCGAGCAACTGGCCAACGGCAACTACTGGCTCGGGGTTCACATCGCTGACGTGTCGCACTACGTCCGCGAGGGCAGCGCGCTCGACCGCGAGGCCTACGAGCGCGGCACCTCGGTGTACTTTCCCGAGCGGGCCGTCCATATGTTCCCGTCCGAGCTCTCGACCGGGCTGTGCAGCCTCAATCCGCACGTCGATCGCCTGGTGCAGTCGTGCTTCATGGAGATCGATCGTCAGGGTCAGGTCCGGCGCCACGAGTTTCACGACGGCGTGATCAACAGCAACGAACGGATGACCTACAGCGCGGTCAACGGCATCCTGACCGATCGCGATCCGGAACTGCTCAAGCAGTACGCGGCGCTGGTGCCGAAGTTCGAGCAGATGCGCGATCTGTTCAAGATTCTCAACGACGCGCGGCGACGGCGAGGATCCATCGACTTCGATCTCAGCGAAGCCGAGGTCATCGTCGACGAGGGCGGCGTAGTCGAGGCGATCATCGCGCTGCAGCGCAACGTGGCGCACCGGCTGATCGAAGAGTTCATGCTCCTGGCGAACGAGACCGTTGCGTCCTATCTCGAAGAACAGAACGCGCCGGCGCTGTATCGGATCCACGAGGAGCCCGACATCCTCAAGGTCGCCAAGTTCGAGGATTTCATCTCGGGCTTCGGCTACAGCCTCGCGGCACCGCCGAACGGGCTCAGGCCCGCGCACTTCCAGAAGCTGATTCAGCAGATCCACGGCAAGCCAGAGGAAAAGCCGATCGCGATGCTGATGCTGCGGACGATGCAGAAGGCGCGCTATGCGCCGGAGAACCGCGGACACTTTGGCCTGGCCGCGCCGAGCTACACCCACTTCACGTCACCGATCCGCCGCTATCCCGACCTCGTCGTCCATCGCGCGCTGCGCGCCGCCCGACACGGGCTGCTGACCGAGGAAGCGCGTGAGGAGTGGAACGAGGATCTGCCCGAAATCGCGCGTCACACGTCGGAGATGGAGCGCCGGGCTGACGAAGCGGAGCGCGAGCTGCTGCAGTGGAAGAAGGTGAAGTTCATGGCCGACAAGGTCGGCGATGAATTCGAGGGATTCGTCACTGGTGTCGCCGCGTTCGGACTCTTCGTTGAGTTGATCGAGCACTTCGTCGAAGGCCTGATTCACGTCTCGACGATGGCCGATGACTATTACCGATTCATCGAAGGCGGCCATCTGCTGCGCGGCGAGAACACGCAGAAGACCTACCGCCTCGGCGACAAGGTGAAGGTCCAGGTGGTGCGCGTCAACATGGACGTGCGTCAGATCGATCTCGGGCTCGTTGAAATCCTCGAACGCGTCCGCGATGGTGAGCGCGGACCGCGGCGCAGTAAGGCAGCGCCGAAACACCAGAAGCATCAGAAGCACCAGAAGAGCGGGCGCAAGCAGCGTCCGGGCCGAAGTGAACGTCAGGGACGTAAACGGGGGAAGCGGTAGGCTTCGCGCCCGCCATATCCATGGCTGATGGCTTAGGGCTGATGGTTCAGAGCCGATGGTCAACCGACACGGCTCCCATCACCACCATCCGTGAGCCATTTAGCCCTTAGCCATCAGCTATGACGCGCTCTTTCGTTGTAGGGACCGCCGGACACATCGATCACGGCAAGAGCGCGCTGGTGCTCGCACTCACTGGCACCGACCCCGATCGGCTCAAGGAAGAAAAAGCGCGCGGCATCACGATCGACCTCGGCTTCGCCCACCAGATTTTCGACGGCATCAATTTCGCGTTTGTTGACGTGCCCGGGCACGAGCGGTTCGTGAAGAACATGCTCGCCGGCGTCGGCGGCATCGATCTCGTCGTGCTGGTCGTCGCCGCTGACGAATCGGTGATGCCGCAGACGCGCGAGCATTTCGACATCTGCCGCCTGCTGCGCGTGCCGGTTGGCGTGGTCGCGCTCACCAAGTCGGATCTGGTCGATTCGGACACGCTCGGCATCGTGCGGCTCGACGTTCAGGAACTGGTGGCGGGATCGTTTCTCGAGAACGCGCCGGTGATCGCGGTCTCGGCGCGAACGGGTGAGGGTCTGAGTGCGCTGAAGTCCACGCTGGTTGACCTCAGCCGGCGCGCGGCTTCACGCGCCGAAGGCGGCGTCACTCGCCTGCCGATCGATCGGGTCTTCTCGATGAAGGGCTTTGGCACGGTCGTGACCGGTACGCTTGTGTCCGGCACCATTGCCGTCGATCAGACCCTGTCGGTGTTGCCCGGGGATCGATCGCTGAAAGTGCGCGGCGTTCAGGTGCATGGTGAGAAGCAGATCGCAGCCGTGGCGGGGCAGCGTTCGGCGCTGAATCTGAGCGGTGTCGACGTCGAGGATCTCGCGCGCGGCCAGTCGCTCGTGACCGCGGGCGCGTTCGAGTCGACACGCATCGTAGACGCGACGATCGAGCTGCTGCCAAGTGCGAAGCCGCTGAAGCATGGCGCGCGAGTGCGTCTGCATCAAGGGACGGCCGAAATCCTCTGTCGCGTCGCGTTGATCGGTCCACTTCCCGCGAGGGGCGCGGATCGCCGTGACGGCGAGGCGTTTGCGATTCCGTCTGGTGAACGCGCCTTCGCGCGGGTCAGGCTCGAGACGCCTGCCGTGCTGGTGCGTGGAGATCGCTTCGTTCTCCGTGCCTACTCGCCTCCGGCGACCATCGCCGGTGGCACCGTCCTCGACCCGCAGCCGCCGCGCGGCGCCATTCGAACCTCGGCTGCGCTCGACCGCTGCAGCCGCTTGATGTTCGATCCGGCCGGAGATCTCATCGATGCCGCGCTGCGGGCGATGCAGGTCGTGATCAACGACGCCGGTCCCGCGGGTGTGCCGATCGGGACGCTGACATCCCGGCTGGGCATCGACCCTCGCGAGATCGCCGCCCGGCTGAGGGACCTTGACCAATCATCTGCGGCGATTCGCGCCGGCGACGTGCTGGTAGCGCCCGCGATTTTCACGCGGCTCAAGGATTCGATCCTGGCAACTCTTGCCAGCCATCACGCGACCGCACCATTAGCCGGCGGTCTGCCACGCGAGGATCTTCGCGACCAGGTATCGCGGCACGGTCACGTGGCGATTTTCGATCGCGCGCTCGCCGAGCTATCAGCCGAGGGCAAAGTTTCGCTGCGGGATCGCGTGGCGCTGACGACGCATCGCATCGAGCTGTCGCCGGATGAAGAGCGCGCAGTGGCGACGATCGAGCAGGTGTTCCGCACACGTGGTCTCCAGCCGCCAGACTCATCGTCTGTCGGCATCGAGGCCGGCGTTTCGGGGCCGATTGCCGAGCGTCTGGTCAAGCTGCTGCTACGGCAGAAGGTGCTGGTGCGTGTGGATACGCTGATCTTCCACGACCAGGCGTTGCAGGAATTGAAGCGGAGCGTGGCAGCGACCAAGGCGGCTGGCGGAACGGCACGGATCGACGTCGCCGGGTTCAAGGAACGCTTCGGCGTGACCCGGAAGTTCGCGATTCCCCTGCTCGAATACCTCGACCGCGAGCGTGTGACGCGGCGGGTTGGAGAATCGCGGCTGGTCTTATGACTTCTTGTCGGAGTCGCCGTCGTTCATGCCGTCCTTGAAGTTCTTGATCGCGCTGCCCATCCCTTTGGCGAGGCCCGGGAGACGATTGGCCCCGAAAATCAGGATCACAATCAAGAGAATGATCAGCAGCTCGGGGACGCCAAGTGAACCAAACATGTTGAAACTCCAGAATCCGCGCGGAGAAACTGCCTAATTGTACCACCGAACCGAGGGTCAGATGCGTAGTAGCAGACGTGCCGCGAGCCGCCACTCCCAGGTGCGGAGCAGCCGCGACTTCAGCCCTGCGTAGCTCTGGCGGCCGGCGATGAGGTCGGCCATGACCGCGCGGATGGCGCCGCTTTGGTGGAGCGCACGCACGACGAGGCCGGCGAAGGCAGGACGGAAGAAACCGGCTTTGAGGCGGGCGGCGGATGCCAGGTCTGGTACGACCTCTTCGTTGATGCGTTGCGCGTAGAGGGACGGATTGTTCGCAATGAACGCGTCGGCTGCCCATTGACCGGAGGCGATCGCGAAATAGATCCCTTCGCGGGTGATCGGATCGACCAGTCCCGCCGCGTCGCCAATCAGGCACCAACGCGGTCCGGCGAGTTGGAGACACTCGAAATCGCGGGCGTTCAGTGACGGGATTGGCCACGAATAGGGATCGAGCCTGGCGTCGCCGGCGATCCGCGACCGCGCGATCCAGCTCGCGGTGATCTCGCGCAGCTTGCCGACACTGACGCCGGCGTCCGCCTGACCGCATACCCCGATCGCCAGGTGATCCGGCCGCGGAAACGACCAGATGTAGCCGGGCGGATCCGACAACAGCTCGAGGACGATCTCGTCGCTGGTGACGCCACGCGCGAAGTAGCCGGTGGCGATCGACAGCTGGTCGCGGCGGAAGGCCTGCGAGACACGGCGGCGGACGAGGCTGTTGGCGCCGTCGGCGCCGATGACGAACGCCGCGCAGCGAGGGCCATCGCTGGTCTCGAGCCGCACGTGATCCCGTTCGACCGTCACGTCCAGGACCCGGGACCGTTCCAGCCGCGCACCTGCGCGCTCGGCTGCGTCGAGCAGCGCGGCGTCGAATGAGGCCCGACTGCCGACCCGGAGCGCGTCGCCGTCATCCTGATCGTCGAGCGGGACCACCGCCGATCGTCCACGGACCGAATCGATGAACCGGGCAGAGCGGACTACCGTGGCTGGCCAGCCGCTCGCCGGTATCGCGTCGGCGACGAGTTGCAGGGCGCGGCCGGTGACGCCGCCTCCGCACGCCTTTTCGCGCGGGTGCGATGGATCGAAGAGCGTCACACGTGCACCGGCGCGAGCAAGCACGTACGCGGCACGACTGCCAGCCGGTCCGGCGCCGACGATGGCGACGTCAGCAACCGTCGATGGGTTTGAGAGGTTCGAACGATCCGAAACGGTCACAAGTTCATCTCGCACCAAAGGCGCGACTCATCCGGCACGCTAGTCGCGCACCTTGCACGTCGGACGCGCACCGAGCACCCGCACCTCGCACCGCGCACCCGCACCTCGCACCTCGCACCCCGCACCATATTGCCCGTGATACATTACTCGCCCATGATTGAGGCGCAGGTCGGTCTGTTCACAGTTGGCGTGTTTCAGGACGTAGCGTGGGCGTCGAAGGGCATCGACGCGTTGAAGCAGGCCGGATTTCCTGCCGAGGCGCTCAGCGTGCTGGCCAAGGACAGCCCCGAGACGTCGCAACTGGTCGAATCGACCTTTGGCGCGGCGCCCGAGCGCCTCGATCTCGCCGCCGTCGGTCCGATTGTCTATCGGGGCTCGCTGATCGAGGCGTTGCAGGGCAGCGTCCGGGACCTGGCGACGCTGGGTCTCGCCGGAACGATGCGCCGCGTCGGCTTCCAGGCCCATGACGGCCGCATTTTCGAAGCGTTGGCGGCGCGTGGCGGTGTGCTGGTCGCGACCCGCGGCGAGCCCCGTGCGGCCGACGCGCTGGCGATCCTGCACTCGTACGGTGGCGGCAACGCGGCGATTGGCGCCTGGGGTGGACGCGTTTAGCCCGTCCAGCCGCACCGGTTTCGAGGCACCTCTTTTGCAGTTGCAGCCTCCGAGACCGTGCGCCACAATACTTGTACGGGCCCCCAAATATCATCCTCGATGGCCGAACCCACCACGGCAGACGTCCGCGCGAATGACTCGGCCGGGCACCTGTCTGTCCACGTGGAGGGCGCGCATCCGTCGGCGCCGGCCTTTCAGTTCGAGCAGCGGCAGTCCCGAGTCGGCCCGGCGTTCATTGCGTCGCTGGTCTGGCACGTGGGCTTTTTCGCGCTGCTGATCTTCCTTGTCAGCTTCAGCGCCGCCCATCCCGGGCAGGCTGCCAAGCTGGTTCCCGACACACCGAGCAAGAACATCATCTGGCTCAACGAACCTGGGCCGGGCGGTGGTGGTGGCGGTGGCGGCAATCGGATGAAGGAACCGCCGAGGCAGGCTGAACTGCCGGGCAAGGACAAGATTACGGTTCCCGTTGCCAAGCCTCCGAAGATGGAAATACAAGAGGCCAAGAAGGAGCCGGATCCGGTCGCGCAGATGAACATTCCGGCGAAGAGTCTGGCCGCGGCGCAGGACTCGCTCCCCGGCGCGATCGAAGCGCCACCGGGCCCGCCCACCCTTTCGCAGGGGTCGGGCAGCGGCGGCGGTGCCGGCACCGGCACCGGGACAGGGGTTGGGCCTGGCAATGGTTCGGGCCTGGGACCGGGAAGCGGCGGCGGCACCGGCGGCGGCGTCTACCGTCCCGGCAACGGCGTCACGCTGCCGCGCGTGCTGCGCGAGGTGCGTCCGCAGTACACATCCGACGCGATGCGCGCGAAGGTGCAGGGCACCGTGCTGCTCGAATGCGTCGTGCGCGAGGACGGATCGGTCGGCGACGTCCAGGTGGTGCGTTCGCTCGACTCCACCTTCGGCCTCGATCAGGAAGCCATCAAAGCCGCCAAACAGTGGCGCTTCGCCCCAGGTCAGCGTCTCGGCACGGCCGTCCCGGTTCAGATCACCATCGAGCTCAC
>DASXGC010000268.1:0-2290 GCA_036489235.1 Vicinamibacterales bacterium | reverse complement strand
GACGATCGCGAACTGACCAACCTGAATCAGCTGGCGCCGCTCGACCGGCAGTTCTTCGTCAAGGTCTCGTACGCATTTCAGCGTTAACCATTGACAGCGTTTTGTACATAATGTACAAGATACTGTATCAATGACGACTGGCGACTATCGCCGCGCGCTCGAGACCGCGATCCGCGAATACGAAACGCTGGGCCAGCAGCGCCGCGACATCGATCAGCGTCTCGCTGAAGTTGCCCAGACAATCGGGACGCTTTCGCGCCTTTGTGGTCTGGTGTCCACCGTCCCCCTCGGACTGACCGACGCCTGCCGGCTGGTGATTCGCGGCGCGGGAGTGCCCGTCACTCCGACAGAGGTTCGTCAGCGACTGCAGACGATCGGCTTCGACTTGGCGAAGTACACCAACGACCTCGCCGCCATTCACACCATCCTCAAGAGATTGAATGAATCCGGGGAGTTGCGGTTCGTCACACAGGGAGTCTCGACGAACAAGCACGCCTACATTTGGAACAAAGGACCGTACGTCGTTGCGCTTGGTCCGGATATCGCGGCTTTCATGCGGGACGCGAGCATGGACCGCGAAGCAATGGCGGCGGTCGAGGAGCCCGCGGTGCCCCCGACCACTCGGGCCCGACCCCGTCGAAGCCCGAGGAGACGAACATGATCGCGCTGGAACAGCGCCGGCGATTCTTCGCAGAGGAGATCGAAGCCGTTTCACGACTGCGGACCCCGGCGCTGGTGGAGGCGTTCGCGCGGGTCGAGCGCGAACGGTTTCTGCCGGCCGGCCCGTGGACCGTGGTGGCCGATGCCGATCTGGCCTTCAGCTTGGGCTCAGGCCCGCAGCGCTATCGCGAGACGCGCGATGCCGACCCGTCCCGCGTCTACCACAACATCGCCGTGGCAATCGATCCCGGCCGCCAACTGTTCAACGGTCAGCCTGCGACACTCGGTTATTGGATCGATGCGTTGTCGCTGGCGCCGGACTCCCGCGTCCTGCACATCGGCTGCGGCCTTGGTTATTACTCGGCGGTGATGGGGGACTGCGTCGGGCCCGACGGCCGGGTGGTCGCGCTCGAGGTGGACGCAGAACTGGCTCGGACCGCGACCGCGAATCTCGCATCCCGTCCGTGGATCGAAGTCCGCAATGCCGATGCATCGGCGGCCATCGGCGAGACCTTCGACGCCATTCTCGTCAATGCGGGAGTGACGCACCCACTCGAGAACTGGCTGGACGCGCTCGCTCCCGGCGGCCGCATCATGATTCCCATTACCGTCGCGATGCCGCAGATGGGTTCGACGCTCGGGAAAGGTCTCGTGCTGCTTGTCACCAGAAACCCGGACGAAGTCTTCGCGGCGCGCGTCATCACCGTGGTCGCGGTGTATTCGGCGATCGGCATTCGCGACCCGGACATGAGCGACCGAATCGGTCGCGCCCTGACGGCGGGCCCTGGGAAATGGGAAGCGGTGACGCGCCTGCGGCGCGACGCACACGAGCCGGCGGAGTCGTGCTGGCTGCATCGAAACGGATGTTGTTTCTCGACGTAAGCTCCGGCTGAAGCCTCTCGACGGTCCGGCTGAAGCCGGACACTACACCTACCAACGAGCGCGTCGTGCGGCTGAAGCCGGACGCTACATCTTCCAAGCCAGTAATCTATTGGCATGGCCCACCTCTTCGATCCGATCGCATTCCGCTCCATCACGCTCACCAACCGCATCCTCGTCTCGCCGATGTGCGAGTACTCGTGCGTTGACGGATTTTCGAATGACTGGCATCTGGTGCACCTCGGCAGCCGCGCTGTCGGCGGCGCCGCATTGATCTTCACGGAGGCGACAGCAGTTACTGCCGACGGCCGGATCAGTCCGGAGGACCTCGGCTTGTACGACGATGGACACGTAGCGGGGTTGGCGCACTGTGTGCGGTTCATTCATTCGCAGCGTGCGGTCGCGGGCACCCAACTCGCGCATGCCGGCCGCAAGGCCAGCACGTATCGCCCGTGGGGCGCCGGCAGCGGTGCCATCGCCCCGGCCGACGGCGGCTGGCAGGCGGTCGGGCCATCGGCAGAGCCGTTTGCGAGCAACTATCCAACGCCGAGACCGCTCTCGGTCTCGGAGATTCGCGGCGTCGTGGACGCCTTTCGCGCTGCCGCAATGCGCGCCGAAGGCGCGGGGTTCGACGTGATCGAGATCCATGGCGCGCACGGCTATCTGATCCACGAGTTTCTGTCGCCTCTGATCAATACGCGAACCGACCAATACGGTGGCTCGTTCCGGAACCGTACTCGCCTGTGCCTCG
>DASXGC010000231.1:0-31867 GCA_036489235.1 Vicinamibacterales bacterium | reverse complement strand
GTTCTGTGCCGCTCACATGAGCAGCAGCTGAGACCGTCCGCGGGGTCGCTCGCGCGCCGAAGTTGGAGCGTGCCGACTGGCTGCGCAGCCGGAAGGTGCGCGCAGCGATTCATCGCAATCGCCTTCGCCCAACCGTGATCGAATTGTGCGGATCACCTCGGGCGCGTGTGCGCGACCGACGGATGCCCGAATCAGCAACTAGGCGTTGCGACACCGGCAGGGCATGAGCGAAGCGCAACTTCCCGGCACGCGATTCTGAGGCGCGCGAGCGGCCCCGCGGACGGTCTCGTCAGGCTCAGACATGTTCTAAACGAACTGTGAGTGTTGTGAAGCCAGGACGAGTTCGAGTATCGCGCCACACCAAAGCCGCGGCGATGATCGTCCTAGTAGTTCTTCTCCCACGCCGCGAAGATCTTCGAACTGCCTTCCATCAATGCCTGATGGACGTGAGCGTGCTCGGTCGCCATCTGGCCATCAACGTAGTCGCGGAACAGTTTCGACTTGTAGATCCCGAGCGTCAGCGTTTCCATCATGTCCGACGTGCCGTAGAGCGGGTCCGGGATGTGTGCACCGAAATCGAAGACCTTCTTCGCTCGCGCGCCCGCCACGAACTCCATGTCGCAGCGAACCTCGTTGTTGTCGCGCAGCAGGAACGAGAACGTCTTGATCGCCCAGTCGAACTTGCCGGGACCGAATCCGAAGAAATTCGGGATCGGCGCGAAGTCGATGAACGGATAGCCGATTGCGACCTCGAGCTTGTAACCCGGCTTCGGATTCGAGATGACGTGAACGAAGTCCTGATGCTGAACGACAGCGACCGCCTCCTTCAGCACCTTCTTCATCGGCCCGAGATAGATGACGAAGTCGTGGAGGAAGATCGTCAGCAGCGACCAGCGGTACCTGGTGCCGATGTCGCGCCAGTCGCGCGCGATCGACACCTGATCTGCGGAGTACTTGCCGCAGGTGCCGTCCTCCTCGCAGTACAACATCTGCTGCATGGTGAAGCCGCCCGGATCGCCATCCGGATAGACCCATGACGATGTGTTCAGGAAGTGCTTGAAGACGTATTCCTTCAGGCGTTCCTCGGGATTCGACCCGGAGATCTTGCCGAACTCCACCTCTTGAATGCAGCCCAGCGCGGACAACTTCTGGTCGCTGATCGTCACGTCGGCGAAGTAGCCCCAGGCCTTGTTCGCGAGTGCGTACGGCCGGTTCAACTCGAGCGCGAATTTCTGGATGGTCCGCGACCGATCGCGCGACCAGCGTTCGAGCTGGAGCCCCTTGACGATCGCAAGTTCTGATTTCTCGACCAGAAACCTGTCATGCGCGGAAAAGCCGGCCGGAACGATGGGAGTTGAACGCGTGGCAGTCATAGCGGGTTGGGGCCTCGTTTGAGGATAGTGTAACCCCCGTCACCCTCGGTGATCGCCACCGTTGCGTTGACCGGCAGGTGCTCGTAGGTTTGTCGCGCGCCGCCAGGCCACCAGACCTCGAGACGTTCAGCCTTGCGCCCGAGGCCGAGGCCAAAATGCTGCTCGAACGGCAGGCATCCGAACTGACTGCCGCCGTTGTTGACGAGATGCTGATCACGGCTGCCTGCAGTCAGCTTGAGCCGGGCGCCGACCGCGTCGCGGTTGCAGCTGACGCCTTTGAGCCGTACGTTCAGATAGTTTCCCGTCAGCGACTCCGGCCGGAAGACTGACGTCGTCAGGAGCTCGCCCGGATACATGCCGCCGGACGCCGCGATCAGGCTGATGCGGCCGTCGCCGTGCAGGTCGGCGGCGTTGGCGCCGTGGGCCTTGCCAGCCGCCGGCAGACCGGCCGCAAACGTGACGTTGCTGAACCGGCGGCCATCGTTGGCCAGAACCACCAGCGGGTCGCTGCGGTCCATCTGGGGACCGCCGTTTCCGAGCAGCAGATCGATCCGGCCGTCGTTGTCGAGATCGGCGCCGTTGCCGCTCATCGAGCCCCAGCATTCGGTGATGCCGAGCTCGTCGTTCGCCAGCGCGAAGGTGCCGTCGCGGTTGTTGCGGTAGATGCGCAGCGGCTGACCGTCCTCGGTGGCGCGCCCGTGACGGAGGCTGTGGATCATGTCGTCGTTGCTGCACCACAGGTACTGCACGAGATCGAGCCAGCCGTCGTTGTCCACGTCGCAGAAATACGCGACCATGCCGAAGCATGGTCGATCGACGCCGGCGGCGACGCTGACGTCGGTGAAGGTGCCGTTGCCGTTGTTGTGAAACAGCTGCGAGCGGCCGAAGGCGCTGCTGAGAAACAGATCCGGGTAACCGTCGTTGTCGTAGTCGCCCCAGGTCGCGCCTACCGCAGGCCCCCACGTGGTCAGACCGGCGTCGAGCGTGACGTCGGTGAAGGTGCCGTTGCCATTGTTGTGAAACAAACGGTGACGCTTGCTGCGGTGAAAAACGCCGCCGAGGTTGCTCGGCACGAAAAGATCGAGTCGGCCATCGAGATCGAAATCGACCCAGCCCGCAGTGAAGCCCGGAGCCCAACTCTGCACGCCGGCGTCGCGGGTGACGTCGGTAAAGGTGCCGTCGCCGTTGTTGTGAAACAGCGCCGCCTGGCCGTCGAAGAACCCGAGGCGGGTGACGAAAAGATCCGAGCGTCCGTCGTTGTCGTAGTCGCCGGCGCTGATGCCCCACGAGTTGACGCACGCATCGAGCCCCGAGCCGACCGATGCATCGCGGAACGTCCCATCGCCGTTGTTGCGGTAGACGCTGATGCCGCCGCTGACCGCCGAGATGATCACGTCCATCTCGCCGGTGCCGGTGATGTCGAAGATCGCAGTGCCGCGGCCGCCCGAGGTCTTGTCGAGCCCGATTTCCTGCGCCACGTCGCGATAGCGCAGCCGTGTCGGCGCGTGGCCGGTCGCCATCTCGATTCGGCGTTCGACCGGCGTTTCCGGCGGATATCCGCCGAGTTTCTGCGACGACAGCCACATCCAGTGCTGACAACGCGCCTCGGAAGCGCCGGCGTCGATCGCCAGCGAGCCGTCGATGATCGCCTGCCGATACAACCCCGCGCGCGTACCCGCCACCGCGCGTTCGTACAGCGCCTGGGCTCGGGTCGTCGGATGCCCGGCCGCCAGCGCCAGATGATCGAGCGCCTGGAGGTACAAGCCGCATTTGATGTACGACCGCCCGAGGTGCAGTCGTGCGGTGGCGTCATCGGGAGCATTGCGCAGCCGCTCGCGGTAACGATCGATCTCGTCCTTGTATTGGAGCGCCTGGAACACCGGATAGTCGAGGAAGGCCTCGACCAGCTCGATGAGGAAGGCCGGCGCCTTGGTGGTGCCGACAATTTCGAGCGCGTGCAATCCTCTGACAAGCTCCTGCGTCAGCAGCGAGCCGAACGACAACGGCAGCCGCATCGGAAACGTCAGCAGGCTGAGCGGATCCCGCGGCACCACGCCCGCAAAGCTGGCGCGAGCGGCATCGCCCAGTTCTTCGACCACGCCGCGGCCTTCAGCACTCTGAAGTGCGGCGTAGCGCAGGATCCGTGCGGCCCGGTTCGCGAAATCTGAGGTGGCGCGATCGAGATCGTTCGGTCCCTCGACGCCAGGCTCGACGGTGTCGTGGCTGATCGGATGGCCGTCGATGGCGCCGAGCAGCGACTGCGCTGCCTGGCAGACCGCGCCGATGGACTGCAGGCTTTTTTCGAGGACGAACGGCGGCAGATTCCGCAGGTCGCTCAGAGAATCGGCCATCAGTGCTGTCGTTCAATCATCAGGGGCAGCGAGTAATAAACCGACCGCACGGCGCAGCCGAAACTGCCGGTCTCCGGCCGCTCGACCGGCTCCCCGCGGAGGAAGCTAACAATCGCCCGTTCGAGATACGGCTGATATTCGGGATCCTCGGGATACTTGAAGTTGTCCACTGCGCCTCTGTACATCAGCACGCGCTTCGCATCGAGCAGGTAAGCGCGCGGCGTCTGCTGCGCGAGATACGTGGCCGCAGCCGCACCGTCGGGGCTGTGATACAGCGGGAAGCGCAAACCGCGATCGGCGGCCGCCTTTCGCACGTCATCGAGCGTTTCGCTGAAGCGTGTGGCGACGCCGTAAAACGCCAGCTCCGGGTGCGCCGCTTCGAACTGGTTGAAATAGCCGTCGTAGCGGACGCAATGCGTGCACGCGCTCGACCAGAACACGACGATCGCGCCACGCCGACCAGCGAGCGCGGCTTCGAGTGAAGACGCGCAATTCCCCTTCGCTGGATCGACCGCCGGCAGCATCAGATTCTCGAGGATGTCGCCGATCGCCTGCATTGCGCCGCCAGTCTAGCAGAGCGGAACGCCGTGTCCGACTAGTATGAAAATGTTAGCGCTCTTCGCGTGGCTGGGCCGATGAGGGTCTATGATAACGTTGCCGTTTGACCTCCATCGGCGTTCCTGTTTCAGCCGCTTCAGAAACATACAAACAGCCGGGTAAGGCGGCCTGGCTCGGGCGCCTGCGTCATGTGACGTCGGTCGTAACCCGTCACATCATTTCAGCGGGCGCCGACCGCATCGGATGGCGGTCGCTCTCTTCCCGCTTCACCACCGCCGGTCTCGCCGGCCCGATGCGATTCCGCGTGCTGCTCGAGGATCTCGGCGGCAGCTTCGTCAAGTTCGGACAGGTGCTTGCGGTCCAGCCTGATCTCCTGCCGGCGGGTTATGCGACCGCGTTGCTCGATCTGCTGGACCGCGTCGCGCCGGTGCCGACCGACGTGTTCATGCGATCGCTGGCCGACGAACTCGGTCCGGCAGTCGGCCGTCTCGAAGGCATCGACCCGCAACCGCTCGCAACCGCATCAATCGCGCAGGTGCACGTGGCGAATCTCGACGGTCGCAAGGTCGCGATCAAAGTGCAGCGGCCGGGAATCGAGCAGGCCTTCCGCGCCGACGTCAGGATGATGATGATCCTGCTGCGGGTGGTGCGGCTGTTCCGGGTGCGCCCGCTTTACTGGCTCGACGAACCGATCCGCGAATTCGCGGGTTGGACCGACGAAGAGCTGGACTTCCGCCGCGAGGCTCGTCACCTCACGCTCGTTCGCCGGCAGTCGCTCGGCCGCAAGGGCGTGCGCATGCCCGAGGTCATCATCGGGCTGACCACGCGCCGGGTGCTCGTCACCGAATACCTCGACGGCGTGCCGATGGCGACCTACATGCGCGCGGTCGAATCGGGCGACTTCACCATCGATCAGCGCCTCCGCGCCGAAGGCTTCGACCCGGGCGCGTTCGGCCGGCAGATCATTTTCAACTTCACCACCGACTCGTTCGGTCACGGCCTGTTTCACGCCGACCTGCATCCCGCCAACCTCCTGATTCTTCCCGGCAACGTGGTTGGCTACGTGGACTTCGGGATCACCGGCAGCATTGGCCCGTACGCCCGCACCTGGCTGGCCGCGATGACGCTCGCTCTGGTGCGGCGGGACATCGACGACCTCCACCGCAGTTTTCTGAAACTGGTGGTTCCGCGGCGTGACGCGGATCCGGTGAGGTTTCGTGTCGGGCTCGAGGCGATGGCGGACAGCTGGTATGGCGGACCCGGCGGCACGCGTCTGAAGAAGCCGGCGGCGCTTGTGATGGTGGAAATGCTCGGACTCTCGCGCGAGACGGCGATGCTGCCGGAACGCGAAGTGGTGAAATACATCCGCTCGGTCATGACGCTCGACGGCGTCGTGCATCGCTTTGCGCCCGATCTGAACCTGGGCCACGAGATCGAGCAGGCGTCGATCGCCACGCTCGACGCGCAATCGGGACGTCAGCTCGTGTTCGCGGCCTGGGCCGGCGGACTTCGGGCGATTGAGTCGAGCCGCTCCCTCGCCACTCGCGGCATGAGCGTCGTCAACATGCGCCGCCTCGGACTGGGGATGAGCACCACCGTCCTGCAACTCGGTGCGGCAGCGCTCGCCTGCGCTATCTGCGTCAGCAGGGCGCCGCTTCCCCTTCGGGCCGGATTCAACCTCGGAACCGTTGAACTAGCGGTCGGATCCGTCGCTCTAATCGGCCTGGCGATCGAACTGTTGCGGCAAACCAATGAGTGAAGCGCTCGACGTCGTCCGCACGCCGGCGCCGTGGCCAGATAGTCCGCAGGACGCGCAACAGCGCCTTGCCGCTGTCGCTCGCGACGTGCGCGAACTTGCCAGCGCCGAGGGCGCAGCGGCGGAGTTGCTGCAGATCCTGCCCGAGCTCGGCCCAGTGTTTTCCGGATTCGCGCGCTTCCTCTCGACGCGTGCGGATGTCGTGCCCGCCGGACTGCGTTCCGACCTCGCCACCGTCGCCGATCACGTCAACCCGGCGTCCTTCGCCGAAGTTCGCGAAGTAGTCGAAGCGGCGTGGCATCTCGGCGTCAACGACGTCTGTTTCGGATTCGAGGAATTGCCGACCGAGACGCGTTTTCCGGTCCAGTCGCACCGCGCCTTCCTGACGCCGACCGATTCGGTGATCGTGACGTGCGTGCCGCCGTCGTTCGAAACACGCGCCGAGCGGGAGCTTCAACAGCTGCCGGTGTTGAGCGACGCCCTGGCCGCAACAGTCGGCGGCACCGACACCTTCAATGCGCTGATCAACGACTACCGGGTGCTGATGCGTCGGTTTCTCGACCTTGCAGACGATGTGGCGTCGAGCGAGGCGCTGGTGGCGGACGCGCGGCGCTTTCCGCCGCTGCGTTCAAGACGTCCGCATCCGGGATTGTCGTCGCGACGCGTGGCGGTATGGGACGACATCGCCTCGATCACGCCCGATACGCCGGGATTCGATCGCGAGGAAGCCGGACCAAGCGTCTGCCGCGCGTGGCTGCGCCAGGCACTGCTCGGACGCACGTTTCCGGAAGAGTCGATTCCGGCCGACTTCATCATCTGCGGACGCCGGCAGGTCGCGATCGGCGGCCGGCTGTTCGCGACGCTCACCTCGGACGCGCAGGTGACCATCCAGGGATACCTCGTGGCCACCGCCGCTGGCGATCCCGATCTGGCAATCAAATATCTGACTCGAGAGCTCGTGCCCGGTCGCTCCGCCGATTCCGCCGGTTTCGGGCGACGGATGCGCCACGCCTGGAGCGTGGATTCGGACGCCGCCGGCGGCAGCGAGCTGATGGCGCAGCTGCTGCTTCACTGGCGCATCGCGGTCGAGCACGGCTATCAACCGAAGCCGCGACTAGTCTCGTTTTATCGCGGCTGTCTTGCAGCCGTCAGCGCGGCCACGGCGCTCGGCGGCGAAGCCGACATGCTGCGTGATGCGCTCGAAGCATTGCAGATTCGCCTGATGGCGTTTCAGCTGGAAACGCTGACCGGCATCACCTCGTCTGCCGCGCGCACCGTGCGCGAGGCCGGCTGGCGATTTCTGACGGCGATCTCGTCGGGTCCCATCAGTCCCGATCGACCGATGTTCGGCGGGTCGGGATTATCGATGGCCGTCGCCGGTTCGTTGCTGCTTGCGTTGACCGCGATCGGTATCGCTCTTCCGGCATTTGTGGCGTCGGGCTCCGAGTGGGCCGACCCGGCCGGCGCGCTGATCTTTGCGGTCCTCGGTGCCGTCACCCTCTTTCTCATCCTTCGGAGCCGAAGCTGACGACGGAACCGCGATCGTTCGTGGGACTACTGCGCACCCGCGGGTGGCACGCCTACATCGTCCTGTGCCTCGTGGTGTGGGTGTTCATCGTGTCGATGCCAGGCAACTGGCTACTTGCGATCGCGCACTGGCCGATGGCGCTGGTCATGATCGGCGGATCGCTCGTCGCCGGCTCGACGCCGATGGGCGGCGGCACGATTGCGTTTCCCGCGCTGGTTCTGGGTTTTCACCGGACGCCGGTGATGGCGCGCGACTTCGGTCTGGCGATTCAATCGACCGGCATGACCTCGGCGCTGTTGTTCATCGTGAAACGCGGGATTCCGGTCGAGAAACGTCTGCTGGTCTGGTCGTGCATCGGCGCCGTGATTGGTTTGACGTTCGGTACCTTCGTCCTTGCGACACGTGTACCGGCCGATTGGGTGAAGCTGCTGTTTGCGACCCTCTGGCTGACGTTCGGCTCGTGGCTGGTCACCGGGACTGCAAAGGCCACGTCTGAGCCGCGGGGATCGACCGACGGACACAACGTTGTGCTCATCGGGCTGATCGTCGGTGCGCTCGGTGGCGCGGTGGCGGCGCTGATTGGTGTCGGCGTGGAGATGCTGGTCTACGCGACGCTGGTGCTGAGGTTTGGCTGGGGACCCAAGGCTGCGGTTCCGACCGCCGTGTGCACCACGGCGCTGGTATCGCCGGTTGGTCTGCTGCTGCGCTACTTCACTGCCGGCATCAACCCGGGCGTGTTTCCGGACTGGATGGCGTGCGTGCCGATTGTCATCTTCGGTGCCCCGTTCGGCGCCTACATTTCGACCCGCATGCCGCGGTCGATGCTTCTGAAGCTGATCGGTGTGCTGGTCTTAGTACAATTCAGCGTCACTGTGAATCAGGTCCGGCCATCGCTCGCGCTCTGGGGCGGAGTGGTGGCGCTGGCGGCGCTGGGCGGATTCGGACTCTGGCTGCTGGCACCGTCGGCGGCTCGACGGCCGGCGGCAGTGGTGTCGAGCGTCTGAAATCGTTGGGCGTTCGGGAAGGAGATCTCGGATGGCTGCGGAAGAACGCGCTGAACAACGCATCGGAACCGTCCTGCCTGACGTGACGCTGGCGGACGTGACGCCGCCTCACGCCTCGTGGCGACTCCACGAGGCCGCCACGAAGGGCCGTGGCGCGCTGCTCGTGATCTGGTCGAGCGTCTGTTCGCACTGCGCCCGCTACGACGAATACATGAACGCGTTCGCGTCGAACCATCCCGAAATCACCATGGTCGCCGTGGCATCGCGGCAGGGCGAAACGCAGGACGAGGTCCGCAAGGCGATCGAGGCGCGTCGGTTGTCGTTTCCGGTCCTCTACGACACCGGGTCCGCGGTTGCGCGTCAGCTGTTCACGCAGCAGACGCCGCGGGTATTCCTCGTCGATGCCGACAGCCGGCTGGTGTATCGTGGCGCCATCGACAATTTCAAGTACGCGGAAGACACCGAGTACGAGGCGTATCTGGAGCCGGCAATCAACAGCTTGCTGGCGGGCGAACCGGTCGCCCGGCCGGACACGCCGAGCTTCGGCTGCGCGATCGCGTCGGTCTACTACACGATTCCGCGACCGCTGAAGAAGACCTGAGGCGCGCATGGCCAATCGATTCCAAACGACGATACGTGAATCCACCGACCTGATCGAAACAGGACTGCAGCTGATCGACGGCCTGTTCCGGCAGGTACGTTCCGCGTGGCGGCCCGAACCGGCCAACGACGTCGCGGTGGACGCGTCCGGCCCGCGCAACGTCGACGGCGCGATCTCGGAACTGAGCAATCGCGTCACCCGTCTCAGCACGATGACCGCGCTCGAAGACGTGCCCTCGATGTGGCGGGAAGTGCTCGAGGACTCGCGCAACTGCTTCAGCGAAGTCGAGGGCCCGCGCGGTGTCGGCTTCGGCGCCGACGTGGCGCTGTCGAGCGGAATGCTGGCGACGCAACAGGTGCTCCGCGGCCTCTCCAGCCACTACACGTCGCCGGACGGCGCCTTCGGCACATTCGTCATCAACGTCCTCGAAGTGTTCGACGATGCCCATGTCTATGCGACGCTGCAGTATCGGGAAGTGCTCGAGCGCTATCGTCAGCGGCTGGAAAGAAATCCCGGCGACGGCACGGCGCGCATGGAACTGGCGCGAACGCTGATCAAGTGCGGGCTCTACCACGACGCGATTCGCGAGCTCGAAATCGCACGCGGGGACGCGCGGATCCGTGCACAGGCGCTTCACGAGCTGTCGGTGGCGTCATTCCGGGCAGGACGGTTCACCGACGCCGGCACCTACGCCCGCGAGGCCATGGAATTGAACGGCTCGCACGGCCGGACCCGGCTGCTGCTCTGGCTGGCGGCACAGAAGGGAAACGGCTACGCGCCCGACGTCCCGGCCGAAATGCGGATGCAGCTGCGTTCGGGTCAGCAGCCGACGCTGTTACGGCTCGAGGACATGGCGTCCAGGATCGGCCTTGACAAGACCAGCGGCGGACGCGGCACGGCGGTGTTCGATTACGACGGCGACGGCTACCTCGATGTGCTGGTCGCGGCGGCCCATGGCGGCTGCACGCTCTACAAGAACAACGGTGACGGCACGTTCAGCGATGCGTCGATCTCTTCGGGCATGGACACCTGCCTGACGGCGTTCATCACCGCCATCGGCGACTACGACAACGACGGCAACCCAGACATCTTCGTCACCAGAAACGGCTTCTTCAGCGGCGGGTGCTCGCTCTACCGCAACAACGGCAACGGCACCTTCACTGATGTGACTGCGGGCTCCGGGCTCGATGGATGGGGCCCGGCGTTCACCGCATCGTGGGTGGACTACGACGGCGACGGCCGGCTGGATCTGTACGTCGCGTTCAACCTCGGCTCGCTGTTCGAGCGCAAAACCAAGAATCGCCTGTTCCACAACAACGGCGACGGGACCTTCACCGACGTCACCGATGCCGCGGGCCTCGTCACCGGCTGGCCGACCATCGGCTCGTGCTGGGGCGACTACGACAATGACGGCCGTCCCGATCTATTCGTCAGCAACTCGCTCGGCCGCTCGCAGCTCTTTCACAACAACGGCGACGGCACATTCACCGAAGTCGGCCGCGAGGCCGGCATCGACATGTACGGCCTCGGCAGCATCTGCTACTTCATCGACTACGACAACGACGGCTGGCTCGACATCGTGCAGAACGTCTGGTCCGATTCCGAAGACGTGATCCACACGATGCAGAACGGCGATGGTCCGCCTGACGGCCAGCCGATTCGGGTCTGGCGTAACAACCGTGACGGCACGTTCTCGCAACGCAGCCGCGAGCTCGGCATCACTGGATGCTGGGGCAGCATGAGCGGCAACGCCGGCGACCTCAACAACGATGGCTACCAGGAAATCATCCTCGGCAACGGCAGCCCGCGCATGGAACGGGTCGAACCGCTCACCATTCTCGAGAGCGACGGCCGGAAATTCCATGACGTGACCTTCACTGCCGGCTTGCCGATTACCGGCAAGTCGCACGGCGTCAACCTGGCGGACCTGCACGGCGACGGCCGCATGAGCCTGCTGGTCGCCAGCGGCGGCGCCTATCCGGGCGACCTGTTGACCGTCGGCGCGTTCTGTCCCAAAGAGCGCGTCGGCCACTATCTGAACATCCGGCTGGTCGGCACCCGCAGCAACCGCAGCGCCATCGGAGCGCGTCTCAAGATCGAAGCGGGCGGCCGCGATCAGCATCGCCTCGTCTCCGGCGGATCGCAGTTCGGCTGTCTGCCGTTCGAGCAGCACTTCGGCCTCGGCCCGGTGACCCAGAGCATCGACGCGATCGAGATCTGGTGGCCGAGCGGTCTGCGCCAGCGCATCGCCGGCCCGATCGCCGCCAACAACACGATTCGGATCACCGAAGGCGACGACCGGTTCGAGGACGTTTACAAACCGCACGGAGCCCGGGTCGGCGGCGGGCGGCAGCTGGAGCTGGCATGACCGGGCTCGTGGCGCGCAACGCGCCGATCCGTTCGTGATCCTCCTGCCATGACCAACCCCGATCAGGCGCTCCAGGCACAACTGCGCGGCACGCTGCTCCGTCCTGGCGACAGCGGCTACGACGAGTCGCGCACCATCTGGAACGGAATGATCGATCGCCGTCCCGCGCTCGTCGCCCGATGCGTCGGTGTCGGCGACGTGGTCGCTTGCGTTCGCTTCGCGCGCGAGCAGCGGATGCCGCTGTCGATCAAGGGCGGCGGCCACAACATCGCCGGCCTCGCGGTCTGCGACGACGGGCTGATGATCGACATGTCGCTGATGCGCGGCGTCTGGGTCGATCCGATCGGACACGTCGCGCGCGCCCAGGGCGGCTGCACGCTCGGCGATCTCGATCGCGAAGCGCAGTTGCACGGGCTCGCGGCGGTGCTCGGGTTCGTGTCGCAGACCGGCATCGCCGGCCTCACCCTGGGCGGGGGGTTCGGTTACCTGACCCGGCGCTTCGGCTGGGCCTGCGACAACATCCTCTCGGCCGAAGTCGTCACCGCCGACGGACGCGTGGTCAGAGCCAGCGAGCGCGAGAACGGCGAGCTGTTCTGGGGGCTCCGTGGCGGCGGCAGCAACTTCGGCATCGTCACCAGCATCGAATACCGGCTGCATCGGGTCGGACCGGAGATTTACGGCGGCGTGATCGCGTGGCCGGCGGATCAGGCGGGAGCGGTCTTCGACGCGCTTCAACGTGTCTTTGAGGACGCACCTGCCGAGTTGTCGTGCGTCCCGCTGATGCGAAACGCTCCGGCGGCGCCTTGGCTGAACCCGGACATCCACGGCAAAGCGATCGTGGCGTTGTTCGTCTGCTACTCCGGCTCAATCGCGGACGGCGAAAAGGTGCTCGCGCCGCTCAAAGCGATCGGATCGCCGGCCGGCGACGTCGTCAAGAACCGGACCTACGTGTCGCAGCAGAGCCTGCTCGACGCGACGCAGCCCAAAGGCCGGCGCTATTACTGGAAGTCCGAGTATCTACCGGGCATCACACCCGAGATACTGGGAAAGCTTCGCGAACACTCGGCGCGGGTGACGTCACCGCATTCGGCGATCCTGATTTTCCCGATCGACGGCCGCCTGAACACACTCCCGGCGAATCACTCGGCGGTCGGCAACCGCGACGCCAGGGCCGTGTTCAACATTCAGGGCTCGTGGGAACGTCCGGAAGACGATGCGGTGAATATCGAGTGGGCGCGCAGCACGTGGCGGGACATCAGGCAGTTCTCGACGGGCGGGACGTACGTCAATTTCCTGACTGAGGAAGAAGGCGACGATCGCACGCGCGCCGCCTACGGCGCGAACTACGATCGTCTCGTCGAGGTGAAGACCAGGTGGGATCCGGACAACGTGTTCACGAGCAACAAGAACATCGCGCCACTATCGATCAGAATCTGATCAACCACTCCGCATACGCGAGATGTCCGCCGGCACTGGTCGGAAAAATCGTGTGCGCGACGTCGCCGCTGTGAGCGTACGCGTAATAGAGCGTGAGCGCGACGTGTGGGTTGATGGTGATGTCGCCCTGCACGTCATAGAGTGTCGCGAGGCTGGTGTGTCCATTCGACGGCCGGCCGTTGAAGCCGAATGAGTTCGGCTGAAATGCACCGCCGCCCGAATACCAGAGGTCGTGGCTGTCGGCCAGCCCCAGCGCGTGGACATCGCTGCGGATCGTCAGGCGGCTGACCGGCCTGACGATCAGCTCGCCGAACGCATCCACGTTGTTCATCATGTTGAAAAACGGCATGCGCGCGTAGATGCGCGCCGTCGGCAGCACCTGGAAGTACGTGCCGTGCTTGTCGTCAGTTGGATTGCTGTCACCAGACGAGTAATCGTAGCCAGCGCGGATCCATGGCTTCAGGCTCGGAAGTCCTGACGGCTGCCAGCCGATCTCCGCCGCCATCGCCCCGGCGCGATGCGACAGCGTGCCCCACGAGCCGGCCTGCAGCGCGCCCCAGAACATCAGGTCGACCGGGCCGGCCGGCGTGGCCGCCAGCTGCAGGAAATTCCCGCCGTAGGTCCCGATGTTGATGTTCTCGGTGTCGGCCGCCTTCGCTGCCGCTGAACGATTGTCGGTCTTCACCAGGCCGGCGCCGTAGGCGCGGTAGTCGTTGTAACCGAGCGCGAAGACACGCCACAGCGACGGATTCTTTTCGCTGCCGCCCTGACCGGTCAGCGCTCCGTAGAAGACGTTGATGTGCAGCTCGTTCCAGCCGTTCACCTGGAATACACCCTCGGTCGGGCGCGCTGCGACCGCGGTGAAATTCAGCTTGGGCGTGTTGAACACGTACTGTCCGCCGTCGAGACTGCGAAGCACGTCTGAGAAGCCGAAGTTTCCGAGGACGCGCTGGCTGATGCGGTCGCGATTGAGCGCCGCCAGCGTCCCGTTCTTCGGCGTCGTCTCCAGGCCGTCGTTGTACTCGAACCGTCCGACCTTCAGCGATTGCCCTTCGACGCCGCCCAGGCCTTTGAACCGAACGTAGCCCTGTTTGAGGAAAATCGCCGCGGGGTTCTCGCTGTTGTTGTTCGCCGCGTAGTAGTTGGCGCCGAGGCCCAGCTGGCCCTGCGGTGCTGGCTGCACTGCGGTCGTCGGCAGATTGAGCATGAACGGCACCTCGAATTCGAGCTGCCAGTCATAGGTCTTCTTCGTCTGCGTAATCCCGAAACGAATCTGCGTTCCCTGATAGGTGTAGTCGCCGTTCGGCGTGTCGCCGAAGAAATTCCAATCGTAGGTGCGGGTTCGAATCGCCGTCGAGAACACTACATCGTTGCCAAGCTCGATCGACGGCGGAGCCGGAGTCTGTGCCGATGCCGCCAGGCCTGACACAGCCAGCAATCCCAGGGAGAGGGCGAGTGTTCGAGACCGGCGTCGGAAGCGATTGGAGATCATGCTGTGGTTGTGACTCATCACTAGTTTGAAAGCATTAAAGCGCGAGGGCGCCGCATCGGCGACAATAAGAGATCGATGCCAATGACGCGCGTCCGGGGGTTTACGCGGCTGATGCTGGCCGCGATACTCGCCGGGCTGCTCTCGGGCCTGGGTTCGATCGCGTTCCACTACCTGGCTGACACGTTCGGCGACGAGCTGTTTCACTGGGCCGAGACCAACGAGGTTCTGCACCGGCTCCCCGTCGTGGTCATCGTTCCGACGCTCGGGCTTCTGCTGGTCGGGGCAGTCCTTCAGCTGATCCCGGAAGCGCGCTTCGGTGGCGTGGCTGAGGTACTCGAAGCGATCGACCACAAGGGTGGCGTCGTCCGGCCGATCCGACTGCTGAACATTTTCCTCAGTGGTCTGGTGCTGGCATTCGGCGGATCCGTCGGTCCGGAGGGCCCGATGGTTCAGCTCGGCGCTGTCGTCAGCAGTTGGGTCGGGCAGCGATTCGGGCTGACGCGGGCAAACCTTCAAACCATCGTTCGAGCTGGAGCCGCCGCAGGCGTCGCGGCGGCGTTTCGGTCGCCCGCGGGCGGCGTGCTGTTGACGCTCGAGGTCTTTGGCGCCCGGTTCAATCAGGATCTGACCGCGATCTCCGTCGCAGCCGGCATCGGCTACGTGACGCGGACTGCCATTCTCGGCGACGCTTACCCATTCCGGCCAACCGTGCCGATGGAGAACGTGCCCCTCGCCGGACTGCTGATCGTCGTCCCCATCATGGGCTTTCTGGCAGTCCCAACCGGCCATCTGTTCATTCGGATGTTCGAGCGTTTTCAGACGGTTTTTCCAAAACACTGGCCGTTGTCGATCAGGGTCGCCTTTGGCGGGTTCCTGGTCGGATTGATCGGCGTCTGGTTTCCTCAAGTGCTGTCGGCCGGATATCCGGTGATCGACCGGGTCATTCACTCCGGCATGCCGTTCTACCTGCTGGTCACCCTGCTGCTGCTGAAGATGCTGGCGACGTCGATCACGTTTGGCTCGGGCGCGGTCGGCGGACTGTTCGCACCGACGTTGGTGATGGGCGCACTGTATGGCGGGGCGATTGGCTACGGTGTTCACGCTGTGGCACCGAATCTGGTACCCCAGCCGGAATTGTTCGTGCTCCTCGGCATGGTGGTGATGTTCGGCTCCATCGTCAAAGGTTATTGGAGCGGCCTGCTGATGATCGCGGACCTCAGCGGCTGCTATCACCAACTGCTGATGCCCGGTGTGATTGCGGGCGGCATCTCGTTTTTCTTCAGCTGGGAAATCTACGATCGTTCGATCTTCGGGCTCGCGATCGACCCCGCCAATTCCGGCAAGGCGCAGGAGGCAGAAACCGTCGGCGTCGGCGGCTGATCGGCGTCTACTCCGCGGACCGTTCTGCTAACGTCCATCGCGGAACCCCCACCGAACCGACGGCAGCCGCTCGACCCGGCGGATCACGAAGTCCAGCGCCAGGCCGATCAGGCCGATCATGATCATCGCGGCGACGACCAGGTCGTAGCGCTTGCCGGAGTTACGGGCATCGATGACCAGGTAACCGAGCCCGGAGTTCGAGGCGATCATTTCCGCGGCCACAACCACCAGCCACGCGATTCCGAGCGCGATTCTGAGACCGACCAGCATCTGCGGCAACGCCGCCGGGAGAACGACCCTCGTGAGAAGCTTCGCCGGCGACAATCCGAAATTCCGTCCGGCGCGGCGATACATCGCCGGCACGTTTCGGACAGCGTTCATAGCGGAGACGACGATCGGAAAAAACGCCGCCAGGAAAATCAGGAAGACGGCTGAGGTGTCGGTGATGCCGAACAAGATGATCGCGACCGGGATCCACGCAATCGGGCTGATCGGCCGCAGAATCTGAATCGCCGGATTGACGACGGTCGCGGCCGTGGGATACCAGCCGAGCAGCAGACCGCACGGGATGCCGATGAGGATGGCGCTGCCGTAGCCAAAAGCGACGCGCCTCAGCGAATCGCCAATGTAGTGCCACAGCAAGCCGCCCTTCATCAGCTGGGCGGTTCCGCGCTCGACCGCGAGCGGCGACGGGAAGACGTCGGTGTGGCTCCACTTGACCGCGTAGTTCCACATCAGCAGCAAGGCGCCGGCGGTGAGGAGCGGCAGAACCAGCGGCTCCAGGCGCTCCTGCATCGGGGTCGATGCCGAACCGATGCTCATACCTTGTGCGCCAGTCCAATCGCTTCGAGGATGCCGTCCCGCAGGCCCAGGTATTTCGCCGAGCTGATGTCGCGCGGATGCGGCATGTCGATGGGCACGACCTTCTGAATCTTCGCAGGACGAGCACTCATCACCAGGACACGATCGGCCAGCTGGACGGCCTCGTCGATGTCGTGAGTGACGAAGATGATGGTCTTGCGTGCGACGGCGCAGATCCGAATCAGCTCGCCGCGCATGATCAGGCGGGTGATCGAATCAAGCGCGCCGAACGGCTCGTCCAGGAACAGCATGTCCGGGTTCACGGCCAGCGCGCGCGCGACCTCGACCCGTTGTTTCATGCCGCCCGAGAGTTCGCGCGGGTAGGCTTTTTCGAAGCCCTTGAGCCCGACCAGTTCGACGTAATGCGCGATGCGCTCGGCCCGCTCCGATGCGGAGAGCGCGCTCAAGCCGAAGCCGATGTTGCCTTCGACCGTGAGCCAGGGAAATACACCGCGCTCCTGAAACACGAAGACGCGGCGGCGGTCCGGACCGGTCACGATCTCACCGTCGATCCGCACTTCCCCGTGGCTCGGCTTGAGGAAGCCGGCAACGACATTCAGCAGCGTGGACTTACCGCAGCCGGAGGGGCCGAGCAGGCAGACGAACTCGCCGTCGCCGACCTCGATGCTCACGTCATCGAGCACGTTGATCTCTTCACCGGTGCGGCCGAAGGTCATGCTGATGTGATCGGTGCGAAGTTTCGCCCTGAGCCCGACCGGCTTGGCGTGGGCGACTTCCTGCAACACGGCCGTAGTGCTAATCATCCGAGTATCCCCAACTGATGGACGGAATTTTCTCAAGCGACTTGACGCCGATATCGAGCAGCAGCCCGATGACCCCAATCATCACCATGCCGGCGACGACCAGGTCGTAGCGGTTGCCGGCGTTACGGGCGTCGACGATCAGGAACCCGAGACCGGAGTTGACGGCGATCATTTCCGCCGCGACCACAACCAGCCAGGCAATGCCGAGCGTGATGCGGAGGCCGAGGATCAACTGTGGCGTCACGGCCGGATACAGCACGCCAAAGACGATCTGCGAACGCTTCAGGCCGAAGTTGCGGCCGGCGTTCAGATAGACATCGGGAATGCTGGCAACGGCGTTCATCGCGGTGACGACCAGCGGCAGAAACGAAGCGAGAAAAATCAGGAAAATCGCCGCGACGTCGCCAACGCCGAACCACAGGATCGAAATGGGAATCCACGCCAGCGGAGAAATCGGGCGCAGCAACTGAATGATCGGGTTGAAGGCATACTCGGCCCGCCGGTAGAGGCCGAGCGTCAAGCCGATCGGAATCGCCAGAATGGCGGCGAGCACGAAGCCCCAGGTCACGCGAAACAGTGAGGCAACCACGTATCGCATCATGCGGCCGCTGACCGCCAGTTCGATCAGCGCTTTCGCGACCGACCACGGAGTCGGCAAAATCGGCTTCGGCTGAAGTCCGATGGCAACCTGCCAGACCAGCAGCAGCACCGCGATGAACGCACTCGGACCGTATCGGGCGACGGCTGTTGAGGAGGTTCGAACCGGTGGTTTCACGCGAGTGCCAGCCGATCAGCGCGCAGCGGCAGCAGCAGAAATAGCGGCCGGTGAAAGTTGAAGCAAGCTGGGATTCTACGTCAGCAATCCCATCGACGGTACGAATGTTGGAGCTCAAACCATCGAACGGCAAAGGCACTAATGCCTTTGCACTACTCGCGCGTGGCCGAGGAGAGATCAGGTGCGGGGGTTTTCGAGACGCATCGCGAGCGGGTAGCCGCGCTTCCGCGAACCCGCCGCTTCGTCGCGCGCGTGCTCGATCAGTTCGGCTTCGAGTGCGCCCTTGGGCTGCCAGTCCTCGAGCAGGCCGGGCAGATACCAGTCGAAGAACACCTGGCTGTAAATCAGCCCGTTCTGGAACGCGGCGCGGACCGATCGCTCGAACGGAATGGCGCTCTGCTCCAGCACGTTCGGCATGTCCTCGCTGTTCATCATCGCGAACGCGAAGGCCGCGCCGTGCACCGCCGGTTCAACGCGATCGGCGGGATACGTGGTCGCTTCTTCGATCGCCTTGTAGATGCTCATGTTGCTGAACGCGACCAGCCGGCCATAGCCGTGCACGATCAGCCGCTGCAGATCCGGCGGATATTGCTTGAGGTAATCGCCGAACAGATTGGCGGCGTTGGGACCATCCGGTGCGTCGAGACGAATCAGGCCGAGCGATCCGCTCATCAGCTTGAAGAAGCCGCGTTCGTAAATCCGCAGGATCGCGCCGATACCTTCGTAGGCGAAACCGAGATAGTCCGGCGCGCAGGTGTTGGCAAACAACGCGTTCAACCTCGCGACGTCGAACACCATCTCTTCGGTCGAACCGGAGCCGAAGCCGACGTGCGCGATCGGCAGCACTTCGCGCGGCAGCTTGGGATCGGCCAGCGAATTTTCGGGAAGAAGATGCTTGCCGATCGAGGTCGCCAACCCTTCGGACTTCCACAGGCCGGTGACCGCCTTCGCGCGCTCGACCGGACGTCCGAGCGAGTCGTGTTGATAACCGCTCAGCCGCTGGACCAGATCTTCCTGCAGCACGCCGTGATCGACGGCGCCGGACGCAACGGTCTTGACGCCTGCGACTCGACGCGGAACGCTCGTCATCAACGGGATGGTGAGCGCGGAGGTGGATCCCGCCGGCGCCTGACCTTTGGGCACCATGCCGACCGCATGAAACGCGGCGTCGACGATTCCACTCTGCACGTTGGCGCCGACCGCGAACGCGGTGCGCACGGCGCCCGACAACTGACCGCCGGCGGCTTTGGTGACCTCGTCCAGCGACGGCGTGCCTGGTTTCGGCCGCGATACCAGCGACGTCACCTGACGCGCGGCGAGCAGCGACATCGCAAGGGAAAATTTGCCGACTGACTTCATGAAGTCGCCGGTGCTCTGCATCATGTCGGTCAAGAGGCCACTCCTCGAACCAGGCTGATCCGCCACGGGGGATTCTCCGCGCCGATTATAAGCTGAATCGTCGAGTCAGCCGGACGCGGACTAGCCTCGCGGAAAGCGCGATTCCGACCGGACCCCGGCGATCTGGCTCTGATGGCGCCGCTCGTGACGAGCAAGAAACATCAGCATGTGCGGCACGTCGTTGGCGCCCATGAGCGGATGTTCGGACACCATCGTGCTGAAATCGAGGTCGCGGTTGCCATGAATGAGCTCACGCGTCTCCGCGAACGCCGCCCTCAGGTCACCTGTCAATTCTGCCGCGGGCCGGTGTCCCCGCGGCGTGGCGGCGTCGGGATTGCGCGTCGGCAGAATCGGAAACTCCGTGATCATCCCGATCACCGCGTCCGGTACGAATCGATTCACGAAGCCCAGCGGCGTTTCGAGCATCGACAGCACGGCGGTCGGGATGTGCAACGGCGACACGTTCACTTCGGCAAACGAACGTTTCAGGTGAGCCGGCTTGCCGGCGCGCTGAAGTTCGATCAGACGGCGGATTTCGTCGCGCCACAGCAACTCGGACAACCGCAGATGATCCACGACCTCGCCGATCGACCAGCGGCCCTGCCGCGGCGAGAAGTCGAACTGCGCCTGCGACAGCGGTGCAATCGTCGCCAGGGTCTGCGCACGAACGCCGCCGAAGGCCTGCAGACGTTCCTCGAGCGCCGCAGCTGCCGGCGTCATCGCTGGTGCTTCGAAAACGAGGAATGAAACAGCGGCGGCAAAGCTGACGGCATGCGCAGCGTTGCCACCGGCCCTGCTGACAGGCGGAAGGCATCGAACAGGACGAAAGACGACCGGCAGTGCTCGGCGTCGAAGAGCTGACAGAGGATCGTCCCCTGGTTCGATCGCGACGGATCCGGCACGAACAGCGGCTCACCGCCGAAATAATGTCGCGGCGGCGCACCGAACACTTCGGCCGACCGCGTCGGCCAGTCGATGCGGACCACCTCGTCGAAGAACTTGCGGCCGGCGTTCCCCGCGCGGCTCATTCCCAGCATCCAGAAGTGATCGTAGGGCAGGCCGGTCAGATCGGGATCGTGCGCCGGAAAGTCCGGCGAGTTCGAGTACCCGACTTCTGCCCGCTCGATCACCGACCAGGAAGCAAGGTCGACCGTCAACCGCAGCGGCCGTCCCCGGAAGCTGTCCGAGAACAAGTTGGGAATCGTCTGGTACTCGGGATACAGCGGCTTGTCGTAGTCGACAATGTCCACGATCAAGTGGCCGTCGCGCTCGAAGGCGTTGATCATGTGCAGGCAATAGTGACCACCCACATCCAGCCGCGCGACCTCCTCACCAGTGTCGCGGGACGCAACGATCAAATGGCTGCCGAGCTCCGGCTGCCACGACAAGGCGTCCATCACCGTCGCGCCGTCCCGAATCAACGCCTCCATCCGCAATACGAGCGGGCTGACGTAGATGACGATGAAATGTTCGCTGATCGCGAAATCGTGGGTGGAGGCCGGGTACGGCAGCTTGAGCCGCTTGCGATATTTCAGTGCACCGTCGGCGCCGAATCGGAACAGGTTGACGATCGGGTTCGCCGCAGCAAACGCAACGCCGAAGTTGAACAGCTCGCCGGTTCGATGATCGACTTTCGGGTGCGCGCTGAACGGCGTCACCTCATTCAACTGCTGATCGAAGGTGTAGAGACCACGGGTCTCGCACGTGCGCCCGTCAATCTCCCAGGGCAGCCCCTGTTCGCCGAACGCCAGCATCCTGCCGCCAAACGGGTAAACGCTGACATTGACCGGCGACTCGAGGCCGACGCCTCGCTTCAGCTGATCGCCTTCGAACGCGGTCCCGAAGGTGCGAAACAGCGGCTTACCCGCGGCGTCCTCGCGGACGAACTTCTCGCTGCGGACGAAACGGTTGCTCACGCGGACGCCATCCGCCCCGAAATCGATCGCGCAGACCATGCCGTCGCCGTCGAGCCAGTGCTTGTATTTCAGGCCGGCCCGTTCGAAGCGCGCCGGCCCATTGAAATACGCGGTGCCGCGGAGATACGACGGAATCGTGCCCTCGACGTCGAGCGGGATCTGCGCATGCTCGATCACGTCGATGCTGAACGCACGTTCGACGAAGGGCGCCAGGTCTTCCATTACGCCCCCGATCCGCCGGCGGCCGCGCCGGTCAGCTCCGTTGCCTTGGTCCTGCGCGGCGTTTTGAACCCAAAGGCCGCCTCCGGATTCCATCCCATCGGCCACATGTAGCGTTCCGAACAGGTCGCGTGCGCTGCGTAGTCCGCCGCCATTCGAACCGGATCGAATGACAGCTTCTCGAGGTCGAGGCTGGACACGAAGGATTGATTCCAGACAATCGCCGGTTCGTCGAGCACCATCGCGTAGACGTGCGCGGCGATGTAGCGCGCCAGCGTCATCGTGTTCGCGAACTGCTCGTCGAGAACAGCGCGCGCCTCGTCTATCGACACTCCGACTTTGTAGAAAGTCAGCTCGGCGACGCTGAGCGCGTGGATGTCGAAGAAGTCGAAGAAGACCGGAACGGTATTGGGTTCCCGGTTGGTCTTTTTCCAGTGGTAATACTGCTGCAGCAGCGTCAACAGACCGAGATTGACGCGACCGAGCCTGGTGAAGGTCCGCAGGAAGGCGACGATGAAACGGCGGTCGGTGAAGAGATCGTTGATGAACGGGAAGACATAGAACGCGAAGTAGATGGTCAGCTCCCACACGTACTTCAGCGAATGCGCTTCCTGGTCGCCGAGGCAGTCGTATCCGATCTGAAAACTCGGCAGATACGCTGCGTAGACTGCGCGTTCCAGTTCTTCGAACAGCGGTACCTTCGCGTCGAGCTCGGCCTGATCCGTGGTCAGGATCGAATCGACCACCAGCGTGTTGTAAATCGAGATCACGTCGCCGCCGGGGCTGTACAGCGGATCCGACCAGCGGCCGGCTTCCCCGACCATCGCCCAATGACGGCGATCGATCGTCTGCACCGCGTCGAACGAATAGTCGCGGAAGCTGCCGGAATGGAGCACCGTCCGGTTCGGCAAATCGCGCTCGAACGCCGGAAAATGCTCGCAAATCCACTTGACCAGCAGCTTCGGATCGTTGACCGCCTCGGGCTTGAGCACACGCGTGTCGTAAACCAGACCGATGCTGGTGATCCCGGGCAGCGGAATCACCCAAAGCCACAGCCCCTCTTCGACGAAATGGTTGGTGGCCAGCCAGAACGGCAGATGACCGAGCTGTGCGCGCTGCGGGTTGAGACGAATTTGTCTGGGCGTGGAGTCGGTCAGATTCTCGTAGTTGAGGAGGCCGTCCACCCACAGAAACGATGCGCCGTGACGGATGTTGTTCGACTTCTGAAGCTTGAGCTTCTTCTGCAGCACGTGGGCGCGGCCGGCGCAGTCGACGACCCAGCGCGTCGTGACGGTCTTCCGCTCTCCGTCCACCATGTACGACACGGTGTGCGGACCGCCTTGTTCATCGAGATCGATCGAGAGATCGAGCGTGTGGCGATCGAAGGTGTAGCGATCGCCGGCCGCGAGATTGCGGCGCAGCAGCTCGCCTTCGAGCTCGTTGCGATTCAGCTGATAGCTGGCGACGTTGGACATCCGCCGGATGTACGACTGGCTGTAGTTCTCGATGCGGGTCGGATCCAGGCCATCGGTCTTCCAGATGAAGCGGAGGTTGTACTTCATGTAGTGCTCGCGAATGAGGTATTCCTCGAGCTCGAGCACCTTGGACCAGTAGTAGCCACTCACCTGAACCGTGGCTTCGCCAACTTTCTGTGCGGCCGGGGGCACCTGCAGACGCTTGTCCACCGCCAGGATCCTGACCCCGGCGTCGGCCAGCAGCAGTTGCCGCGCCAGCGACAAACCCGCCAGCCCGGCCCCGACGATCACCACATCAAATTTGGACGGCTCGCTCATTCCACTGTCTCGCCAAGATCCGAAAATAAATCCTCAGATCCTTAAATCCTCAAATCCTCAGATCTTCAGATCTTCAAGGGTCCAATCGGGCACCATGCGCCAGACCTGCAGCAAGCGGTGCAGCATGTCCTCGTGCTGTTTGAAATGCGCTAACAGCATACGCTTCTCGAGCACCGCCTTCGACAGGCCGAGATGCTTCTCCGCCAAGCCCCCGGTCATCGCGTTGGCCATCCACAGGTACGCCGCGACCGGATCGACCCGGCTGGCCTTGAGCGGCAGGCGTTCGGTCATCGCGAGCATCGGGCTCACCATCCGCGAGGCCATCCGGAACGTGACGCGGTCGGCGACCTGGAGGCCCCAGCCGATCGGATCCACGTCAACGGCCGCGATCTGGTCCGGCCGATTGATCACGAAAAGCGTCCGCGCGCGAATCTCACCGTCGGCGGCCAACGCGAACGTGATCGTCTGCACGCCGCAGTGCACATATCCCGATCGGTTGGCGAGCATGCCCGTCTTGCCGGCCGGGTCTGGGACAAAGGCGAAACCGTAGCCGTACTCCGCGAGATCGATCGATCCAGGACCATCCGTGTCCGTCACCAGACCAGGACCGATCATCACGTACCCTGCATCGGCGGAGGCCTCGGCCTTCAAGACGATCCAGTCGTATTTCGAGCCGATCTCGCGCAAGTCCACGATCTGCGCGCGCTCCTGGTTGACGAACTTGCCGATCTGACCGGTCGCCGTCAGCTTGAAGTACAGCTGCTGATACGACCTCCCCGCCATCCCGCTGACGCGAAGCAGATAACGCAGGACGAATTCTCTGAGCTGCGCACGGATCGTTTCGGGATCGCCGACCTTCTGGCGATCGAAAAACAGGTCCTGCGCGAAACCCATGACCCCCAATCGGCTGCCGCCGACCGCGGCCTCGTCGAAGAACCCGAAGCCCTCGTCTGCTGGCCCGTACTCCGAGGAGACCGGCAGCCGTTCGGCGTAATCCTCGGTGCGTTGCTTCTGCTGAAACCAGCGCTGGATTTCGCCGCCATCCGCGAGCGCGCGCTCGGCAAGGTCCAGCACTTCCAGATCGGCTGGCAGCATCGAGAGCGCGGTGCTCTCCACCAGCTGGAAATCCTGGGCGGAGACCAACCGCACGTCAGCGCCCGACGTCGCGGCGATTCGCGGCCCGCCAGGAGCACGAAACCGTCCGCGTTCATCCACCAGCCACAGGGTGTAGATGGTGGACGCAGCGCCATCGGGCATCACCGCGGTGTCCATCGACAATAACCCGGACGCGCCGCTGAGAGCCCCGGTCCCGGACGAAAGCTGGCCGTAGGCAATGACCCGCGATGCCTGGTCGCCGGCATGCTCGTCGCGATAGGTCGTGCCTTCGAGCGCGTCCGCGACAATGGTCGCGACCGCACGGCCGGCGACGTCGCTGAGGATCAGCTCACGGCGTCCGTCGATCAGCCGGACCGCACATCGTCTGTCGGACGGGTCGAACCGGAGCGGGCCCCTGGCGTAACCGATCCGCTCGCCCTCTCGAAACAGGCTGCGGGGCCGGCTGGCGTGCGCCAAATCGTTCTCGACGCGCGCCAACCGGATGTGTTCGTCAACCAGTCCGGCGCCGGTGCCCCCGTCGGACTCGCCGGCGAGGGTGAACACCCTCGTGTCCCGGTCAACGTTCAGGCTGTCGAGAATCGGTCCCAGCGTCTCAGCCGCTTCGAACGGTCCGTCATCGTCGAAGCGTCCGGTCACCACCAGCGACGCCAGCGAACGCGACGCGACCTCGCCCATCAGCGTGATGCTGCCGCGCAGTCCCTTCAAGCTTCCCAGCCCGTCGACGACCACCGCCGCACCGGCAAAGAGCAGGCGCGACACGCCATCCACCGATGACGGATAGGTGCGGCCCGCGCCAAAAAAGCGGAGGCCGCTGCGGGTGCGATCCTCGAACCGCAGCACGCCACTCTGGATCACGAAGCGCTGCGATTGCGACGCGTCGAGCTCAGTCGAAGGAGGCGGCATCGACGGCGTCGCTTCGAAGCCGTCGGGGGCGATCAGCCACCGCAGCGTCAGCGTCGCGAGCCGCTCGCCGATGCGGTTGGCGCTCGTGATGCCGCTCTCCGACGTCGGAAGGCGCGCATCGGCATCCAGGCGGTGCAGCGTTTCGCGAACGTCGAGACCGCAGACCTGGACCGGAAGCAACGGCGCGATCGACGCCGCTGTCGTTCCCGCCAGCGACATCAGGCCGGTCGAGAGCAGCGCCTCGCCGACCGGATTGCTGCCGACCAGGATCGGCACCGACGCGCCGAGACCGGCCGTCGTCAACGAGAGATAGCCTGCTGATGGCGCCGGCGGCCGGACGATCATCGCGTCACAACCGCGCCGCGGCGATCAACAGCCAGCCGCCGACGATCAGCAGCACGACTGCGCCAACACGTTCGGCGCCGAGTCCCAACACCGGCACCAGATGGCGCAGCATCGACGCCAGGCCGGCGAAGGCGACCAGCGTCGTCACCAACAGTACGGTCCGGTTCCGGACATGCTCGGTTTCGTCCGTTTCCGGCACCTGCAGATTCAACCGCAGGCGTCCCTCCGACGCCATGGTCAGCACGTCATCGAGCTTCTGAGGTAATTCGACGAGTTCCTGGACGGCGCGCTCGATAGTGATCGCCAGATGCTGCGGATCGAGCAGGTGACCGGCCTGGCCGACGCCGATTCGAAGGCGCTCGTCTTCGAAGGCGCCCAGCAGCGTGTCGACGTTTGGCGCGAGCCGGTCGGCGATGCCCGCGACAGTCTCGAGTCCATTGTAAAGATGCTGGTGGTGGGACGAGATGCTCCAGCCCATGTCGTTGGCAACTCGCCACTGCACGAGCATGTGTTCGGCGAGCCGATCGTCGCCGCTCCATTCGCCATCGCGGAACGGCACCGCCTGACGCAACCTGCGCCGCAACTCGTCTTCGACACGAGCCGACGCGTCCGCGCCTTCGAGCAGCCAGCCCGCCGCGGCATCGGGATCGTCGGCGGCCACCGCACCCACATAGCCCGCGAAATGGGCTCGCGCCGACGATGGATTCGGTTCGAAGGCCGCACCGGTCAGCAACAGTCGATCCTCGGTGACCACGACATCGCGAGCGTCGAAATCGTACGGAACAAGATTGCAGCAGAGCGCCTGCCACAACCAGGCGCTGGTCAGGCGGCCTGCGATCCCCTCACCGGTTTCGGACTGTTGTTCGAGAGTTTCGCCGAGAACCTGTTCAACCGTCAGGATGCCCGAGGCGCAGTGGTCGCGGTAGCAGGCCGGAGCGCTGAATCCGCGGCCGTTCCTCGCTTCCGCGGCCACCGTCGCGAGCGACGACGCTTGCTGCCGTTGATCGAGCCGGCGCCGGAGGGTCGCCTGGTAGTCGTCAACCGCTTCAACGAGCGCGCTCTCGGTGATATCGATCCACGGCGCAAGCAGGCGCAGCAGCGGCACGTCAGCGTCGATCTGCTGCGACGCATCGGGGCGCACGATCGTGACCATCGCCGGAACACCAGGCGCGAGCCAGGCCAGATGGCGCTCGGTCCAGGTCGTCACCGCGAAGGGCGTTTCGTGAAACTCGAAGAACAAGCGATCGATCGGCGCGCCGAGTTGATCGCGGACGAGCGTTTTGACCGCAGTGAATGGCAGCGGCCGGCCTTCGTCCGGAATGACGCGCATCTCGGTTCGAATGCGCCGGGGCAGGAGGTCGAAACGTGCGGCCAGGTAACGGCCGAAGCCGCCGAACACCGGCCCCAGCTCGATCAGTGTCGTGCGTAATCGGTGGCCGTCGTCTTCGCCGGATCCGAGTCGGCCTTCAGGCGGCAGCGATCGCCGCGCCGATACCGGCCGGCCGAGGGCGCGGATGACGGCTTCCACCTGCTTGCGCCGGCCGTGCTTGTCGATGCCGGTGTGGTTCGCCGCGGTGGGCGTGGCCATCGTATTCGGACGCCGGTGCTAGCCCGCCATCGGGCGATAGTGGAAGACCTGTTCGAGCGACGAGGTGCGCGTCAGTTCACCGTAGGTGTCGCGCAGGGCGGTTTCGCACGGCACCGTGATGAGGTCGTGCCAGGCAGATGCGATCTCGGGATCCGATGGCTCGTAGTGGATGTACGGCGCGATGTGCGAATCGTCGCGCGTCGTGTCATAACGCATCAGCAGCGACGAGACCAGGCCGTTGGTGATGGCGTCGTTCTCGCGCGCCAACCCCGAGTGATGGCGCATGAATGATTCCATCACGATCGGATGCCGCATGTTGACCACCGACAGCGCCCAGCCGACGCCCGCAAGAATGTTGCGCCGGGCCAGCTCGTGCGGCGCCTCGATGTCCAGCCGGCGGATGACCCGCCACGGCGCGTTGACCGACGGCAGCATGCCCATCGGCTCGAAGTACATCGCGCGGCCGGCGCCGTGCCAGTAGTAGCCGTGCAGATCCGGGTCGACGTTCGGGATTTCGCGATCGAGGACGCGCAGCATGTTCGGGTACAGCGTCCGGGTGGCGAGGCCGAGCGACTCGAGCGCCGCACCGGTATGACCGCGACGCGACGAGTCGCGGCATAACTTCACGAAGCGGGCGATCGCCGCGCGGAGCACCTCCGGCGAACTGGTCGGCTCGAGCCTGACGAGGATCGCTTTCGCGAACGACATGCCGATGCCGGCATGCAGCATGCTCATGCTCCACGGCGGCAGCGACGCATACTGAGGATCCGTGAGCAGGCCGGTCGGATCGGGACCGCCCGCCGCTTTCTCGATCGCGACGTCGCCGAACCAGTTGCCGAGACCTTCCGTCGCCCACACGCGCGGGAACGTCGGCATCGCCGCCACCTTGTCGACCAGCGTCTGGAGCGAGTCGACCGTGTTGGCGTCGAGACCGAGCTCGGCGTGCACGTGCGTGACGAGCATGATGATCTGGAGCTTGTTGGCGAACTCCTGGCTGACGGCGGGCGCGTCAATGCGCGAGACCAGAAGCGAGTCGAGCCAGCCGATCGGCGGCAGGCCGTACTTTACGACCGCTCCGAATACCGGGCCATCCTGCATCTCGGCGGCCATGTGCATCAGCATGCTCTGGTCGAATTCAGGAGCGCGGCCCATCATCAGATCGACCAGCGCGCGCTGAAAGCCGGTGCCCAGTTTGTAGGCTTGCTTCAGCCAGCCATCGAGCTGCTGCTCGGCGACATTGCTCACCGAATCGAGTGCGGCGGTCGCACCAGCCAGACGTTCGGCCGACGGCGGCGCCATCAGGTTGCTGACCTGCTGGGCGCCGAACATCGAGATCGCCCACGGCAGCGTCATCGAAGACTTGACCAGTTCGCGCATCGTCGGTGTCTGGCTCATGGGATCCTCCGGGCTGGCCTCAGTCGATAAGCGCAAGTTTTCGCAATGAGTCGCCGAGGACGAGTAGCGCGCTGGCGACCAGCGCGGCTTCGGCGGTAAACAAATTGAGGCCCAGCGTCGGCGTCGACGCCGTCAACTCCAACAAAGCTGCAAACGCGACGACCACGCCCGCAAGTCGAATCGTGCGTCGCCGCAGTCGCACGTCCGGTCGTGCCAGCGTCCGGACGTCCGCGCGGCCGAGCGGCTCGCCATCGGCGACACGCCTCAACACTTTGGCGGCGCGTCCGGGGCCGTCCTCCAGCAGCCGGCCGCCGGTGGCTGCCAGAGCGGTCAACGTGCTGTAGCGGAATGTCCTCCGGCGCGCTTCCACCGCGACCCAGCGCTCGCAGACTTCCTCGAGGTGACGTCCGACGCTGAAGCCCGGCGCGAACCGCGTAATCAGACCATCCGCGGCGATCGCAGACCGGATGTATTTAATCACATCCCGCTCGGGCCCGATACCGGCCTTGCGGGAGAGCGTCAGGAAGTCGAGCATCACCAGCGTGAAGTTCTTCTTGAACACCGTCTCGCCACCCTCGCCTTCATACCAGTCCTGCGAGGTTTCGGCGAGCATGCGACGGAATTTGTCGGGATCGGCATCGTCCCGGAAAATCACCAGCTTCATGTAGTGATCGGCCATGGTCGACACATCGGCGCGGGTGTAGGCCAGCGTCATCTCGACCAGGTGACGCCGGGAGTAGCGGCTCAGCACACCGGTTATGCCGAAATCCACGTAGCCGACGACGTTGCGCGGCAGGATGAGGAGATTGGCCGGGTGCAGGTCGGCGTGAAACACGCCGTACTGGAAGGCATCGCCGAGGAAGTTGTCGATGATGTGCCGCGCGAATGTGTTCGGCTCGAATCCGGTCGCGCGCATGCGATGCATGGTCCATTCGTCGCCGCTCTGCAGCGCGCGAATATAGTCCATGACGGTGATGCCCGACATGAACTCCATCACCAGCGTGCGGCGCGTGGTCAGGCTCCAGACGATTTCCGGCGCGCGCTCGTGCGGGTTGGTTTCGGCGTTGCGGCGCAGCCGATCGGCGTATCGCGCCTCGCGCCGATAGTCGAGTTCCTCGTGGGTCCAGTCCACGAACTCGCCGCCGGGATCGAGCACCCAGATCAGCGACTTGATCTGGAAGCGCTTGATGATCCGCATCGCCGCGATCAACAGCCGGATGTCTCCGGTGAAGTCGGCCTCGACCGTCGGCCGCTGCACTTTCACTGCGACCTTTCGTCCGTGCAGGACGGCGGCGTAGACCTGGCCGATCGACGCGGTCGCCAGCGGCACCGGATCGAATTGATCGAAGATCTCAGCCGGTGACTGCCCCAGCTCGGCCTGGAATGTCTGCTCGACGAAACGATAGGGAAACGGTTCGATGCGATCGAGCAGATTGAACAGCTCGTCGCAGTATTCGAGCGAAACGATGTCAGGCTGGAGGGCCAGCATCTGACCGAACTTGATGAAGCTGCCGCCGAGATCCTCGAACAGGCGACGGAAGCGCTTCGGACCAGGCAACTGCGCCAGCGGCACCCAGCGGGTCAGGAACGGAAAGCGAGCCGCGTAGAGCGAGGCGAGATAGGCAATGCCGTGACGGAGCAGCACCCACAGGATGTGGGGCAACCGGCGCAGCAGCGGGCTGGCGTTCACAGGGAAATACTATATCGGTGGCGCCGGCGGTTCCTGATCCGAAAACGGCGAGGCAGCGGTCTCACCGCGGCCGTGTTCACGGCTCACGCGAACAGTCCCACCTGTCCGCCGGTGTGCCAGAACAGCACCGTCTGCCCGGGAGCGAATTTCCGCTCGCGCACATGCGCGATCAGGCCGGCCATCGCCTTGGCGGTATAGGTCGGATCGAGAAAGACGGCTTCGGTTCGAGCCGTCAATTCGAGCGCTTCGCGCGACGCTTCGGTCGGGATGCCGTAGCCGTCGCCGACGAAGCGATCGTCGACCTCGATCGCGGTGCCCTGCGACAGTTCCCTCGGCTCGATCCCCATCAGGCTCGCCACGCCGGTGACGATCGATCGCACCGTCAACGACAAGGTGCCCGCATTCTCGTCGGCGCTGATGCCGACGACCCTGGTCGGGAGTCCAAGGAGCCGGCAACCGGCGACCAGTCCCGCCTGCGTGCCGCCGGACGAACTCGCGTGAACGATGACGTCGGGCGGCGCCATCTGCTCGACCAGCTCAGCGACCGCAAGCGCGAAGCCAAGCGCGCCAAGCGGCGTCGATGCGCCGATCGGAATCACGAACGGCCGGCGTCCTTCGGCCCGTAGTCGCTCTTCGGCCGCGAGCATCGCCGGCGCGCGCTCCGGACGAGTCGCGACGTACACGACTTCCGCTCCGAGCAGGCGATCGAGGAGTGCGTTCGCCGACGGCCGATCCGGCGGTGCGCCGTTGGCCACCAGGACCGCGTGCATCCCGAGTCTGGCGGCGGTCGCCGCGGTGGCCCGGGCATGATTCGACTGAATGCCGCCGGCGGTGATGAGCGTATCGGCGCCGTCGGCTTGCGCTTGCGCCCCCACCAGCGCCAGCTTGCGGACCTTGTTGCCGCCGAATCCAAACGGAATGGCGTCGTCTCGCTTGATGAACAGACGCGGACCCTGACCGAGGCGCGCCGCGAGCGCCGGCATCGGCTCGACGATCGGCGGCGCGCCTACGAGCGGAAGCGAAGGAAAATGCGCGAGCGCTTCGCGCAACGCCGCAGGGGTCACGAACTGTATAGTAGAGGATTCGATGGATCTGATCGCAGCTCTTCGTTCCGGTGCGCCCGTCATCGCGGCCGAACTGCGGCCGCCTCGCGCAGAGCTGGCCGCGGCCGAGGGCATGGACGCGTGGATCGATACCTACCATGCGGTGCAGCGCCTGACTCGGCAGGGCACGTTCGTGTTCCTCACCGACAGCGC
>DASXGC010000256.1:0-6780 GCA_036489235.1 Vicinamibacterales bacterium | reverse complement strand
CGCGAGGAGGACGGATTGCTCGAATTCACCGAGCGCATCGGAACGCAGCATATGTCCTGCGATGCAGTTGAAATAGGTTACCTCAGTGCCCGCAAGTCCGCAATCTGGGGCGCTAGTGAACGTGGCTGGCCGGTACGAATTCCAGCGCGACCGCGGTACCGACCGAGGGGCTGGCCCATTTCGTGTCGGGTCGCCAGGTGAGATACACGCGGTCCGATGAGACATGCGGACCGCACGACAGTGCGAAGTCTTTGTCGTTGAGGAACGCCACCAGGTCGACGTCTTCCATTTTGGCCGCAGCCGCGACCACCGTTCGACCGTCGCTCTCGACCGTGAACCGAACGCTGCTGCTCGTACAATCGACAATGCGAAGCGTTCCGAACGCCTGCGATTCGCCGGGGTGGACCGCACGCATCCGGAAGCCGCCTCGATTGATGGTGGTCATTGGCCGTGAAGGCATCGGCGCCGGGCCTGACGTCGCGGCGCCGGCCGCCGCGGGTTCGGCGGATGACGCATCCGTTCGCTGCGTCACTGGACGCTCATGTTCGAGAATCGTATCGAGTCGTCGTTGCGCCTGCTTCGACGCGACGGTGTCCGCCGTGATCGCTGCGACCGGCGTCAGCATCGCGCGTGCGGCTTCGATGTCGCCCTGAAGAATTCGAATATCGGCGTAGCGCAGGCGGTAGTCGAGGCGTCCCGGCGACAGCGCGATCGCGTGTTCGATCGACGTTCGCGCATCCGGCAGCAGGTCGTGAGAGAGCATCTGTACGTAGGCGAGCGCCGCGTATGCATCCGACGACGCGCCGTTGAGCAGGGTCGCGCGCTTCAACGCCGCGAGCGTTTTGGTTCGCTCTTCCGCCGAGGCCCTCGGCGCCGCGCGCAGGCGCGAAATACCGCTGACATATTGGGTCAGGAAGTCGTCCGGAGCCAGGCTGGCGGCCAGGTCGAATGCCGCGAGCGCGTCGGGAGTCCGCTGCTGTGAGACGCGCAGGTGACCCAACGCGAGTTGACCAATGGCGGTCTGCGGCTCGGTCGCAGCGGCTTTCTCGATGCGCGGCGTGGCTTCTTCGTCGCGCTGAACACGGCGCTGTGCGTCGCCAATCCACGCGTCCGCTTCGCCTGCGGTCAAGGGTCGACCCGCGGCCGGACCTTGAAACGCCAACTGTGTCGCAAACGTGAACCGAATCGCGGGGAACGTCAGCTGCCGGAGATACTCTCTGAGTTCCTTGTCCACCTCAGCCGGCGATGCTCCAAACGCCGTCTGGAACGCGTCGATCGGTGTGTGACCCGCCGCGATCTCGTTGGTGTAGTTGTTGATCGCAGCAGCTCCGTTCGGTCTGACGAGCAGCATGTAATGGGTGAGCGCCCACGATTCCGCATAGAAGATCGAACGCCGCTCCCCTTCGTTGTACATCGGAGACGATTGATCCACGGCGATGAGCTCGGCGATCGGCACGTACCGCTGCCGCAACAGGATGATGTGTCGTTTGATCGCGCGCCCGACCACGGCCGCCTTGCCATGGTCGACCACGGCGTACGAGCTGTAGTACTCCGCCAGGCCCTCGTTCAGCCAGACCGGCAACGCCTTGACGGCGTTTCTGACCAGCAGATGGGTGTATTCGTGGAACGTGATCTCGGACGATTCCTCGAAGCCCTCGAGCGACATGATGATGTAGTTCGAGTCGCTGGCCTGGCCGAAATACCCACCGATCGTCGCGGGTTTTCCTTTGTAGAGCGGCAGCAGCGGTTCCATCGCCTTGTGCGTGCCGAGTACGAATACGACGGTCGGTACCGAGAGCGGACGGTCGGCGTTCTGAATCAGGCCGCCGACCACCGCACGAAACTGTTGAATCTGGATCGCGATCTCGTGGAGGCTGGACGGTGACTGGTCTCCCAGTACGGTGAGCGCGCCGTCGTGGAGGATGGTCCACTTCGATTCCGCCTGGCACGGCGAGGCCGTTGCCAGTCCGGCGACCAGGGCGAGCGCGGTGAACAGTCGGCTCACGGCGGGTGATTGTGCCACAGGTGCCTGCGGACGTCAGCGTGAATCGAGCAATCCGGTGGCCGCGGCGATCGCTTCGTCCACAGTCGTGACGGCGCCGTCCATTTGCTGCTCGTAGACCGCCTTGAGGATCTCGCCGACGCGAGGTCCCGGCTTCACGCCCAGGGCGAGGAGATGACGTCCCAGCAGGATCGGCTCGGGCGGCCGATTCGAAACGCCGAGCGCGCGCGCGCGTTCCAGAAACCAGTCCATCGCGGTGCAATCGAAAACGCCAGGCTGACGACCCTGGCAATCGGACTTCGCGACTCGCGCGAGCAGCTCGAGGTCCACCTTGTGCGCCAGCCGCCGGAATGCGCCGTCACCGACTTCGGTGCGCTCGCGCGCCTTGAACCACATACCGGGCTTGAGATGCTGCGCGGTGATTCCCAGCACCTGCTTGCGGACGTCGTAGCCGTCGATGGTGAAGATCAACAGACGATCGAGGAACACCGTCGCCGGAGCGACGCCTTGTTCTTCGTGATCGATGGACCGGATCCGGCCGTCGCTGAACGCGGTCGTTGCCGGTTTACCGAAGTCGTGGCAGACCGCGCCAAGCATCACCACGATTTGCTGCGGCCGCGGCAGATCGTCGATGCGCGTTCGCGCCTGATCGATCACCTGCAGCGTGTGGACCCAGACGTCGCCTTCCGGATGCCATTCAGGCTCCTGCGGACAGTCCACCAGCGCCTGCAGTTCCGGAAAGAGGCTGGCGACGACGCCAAGCTCCAGCGCCAGCGCGAAGCCGATCGATGGCTTCGCCGCATACAGCAGCTTCTCGAGCTCGCCCCAGATCCGTTCGGCTGGAAGATCGTTGAGCGGAATCGCTCGACAGAGCGCAGCAGACTCTGGCTCGAGCACAAAATTGAAGCGAGCGGCGAACTGCACGCCTCGCAGCACGCGAAGACTGTCGTCTCCAAACGTGCGCGGGTCCACGACGCGCAGGACGCGGCGTTCGAGGTCGATGCGCCCGCCGCACGGATCGTAGTACTCGCGGGTCAGTGGATCCCATGAGATCGCGTTGACCGTGAAGTCGCGCCGGATCGCCGCCTCCTCGATCGACATGTCCGGATCGCCGGTGACGGCGAAACCGCGGTGACCGCGGCCGGACTTGGAATCCCGCCGCGGCAACGAAACGTCGAGGTCGCCCAGTTTGTAGACCTGGAAGCTCTCGCCGACCGCTTCGACCCGGCCGAACGACTCGAGCAGCGCCTTCAATCGTTCGGCGGGCAGGCCAAACACCTCGATGTCGATGTTGTTCGCTTCATCAGGCAGCCCGAGCAGCCGATCGCGAACCCAGCCGCCGACAATCAGCGCGCGGCCGCCCGCAGCGTGGATCGATTCAGCGAGAGACACCGCGTGTTCGAGAGGAGTCATCTCAGCGGCTTGCGGCCGAACCGTTTCATCAATCGATCGGTGAATGCCGGTGCGAATGCATTCACCCAGACCAGTGCGCGCGACGATCGATGCGGATAGACCTCGGCCACGGGTCGAGCGATCGCCCGGGCAATTGCGTCGGCCACGGACTGGACATCCTGACGCGGGCCTGACGCGCGGGTGACCGGCCGTCCGGTCTCACGCGTCATCACGTCGAAGAATTCCGTGTCGGTGGACACCGGGTAGACGACCGTGACCTTGATTCGGGAGCCGGCCACCTCCGATCGCAGACACTCGGCGAGACCGGCCTGCGCGAACTTGGTCGCGGCATAGGCGCCCATGTACGGCACGCCGCGCTTGCCGACGATGGACGACACGATGATGATGTGGCCGAAGCCCTGTTGGCGGAACACCGGCAACGCCGCTCGCGTCGCCAGATAGGTGCCGTTGTAGTTGACGTCCATCAGCCGATGCATCTGGTCCGGCGTGATGTCGTCAATCGCGCCGGCGAGGCCGTAACCCGCATTGCACACCATCACGTCGAGATGTCCGAACCGCTCGATGGTACGGGTGACCAGCATGCGCATCTCGTCCTCGCGGGTCACGTCGGCAACAATCGCGAGCGCCTGGCCGCCGGCCGCGACGATCTCCGCCGCGACCGAATCCAGCCGATCGGCCCGCCGTGCACAGACCACGATCGCGGCACCGTCGCGGGCGAGACGGATCGCCGTCGCGCGTCCAATCCCAGCCGAGCCTCCCGTAATCGCAACCACCCGCATCATCGGCAGGATAACATCTGGTCCTTGGTACTTGGGGCTTGGTTCCTGGTCCGTTCTTGGTCCTTAGTCCGTTCCCTCGTCCATAGTCCTTGGTTCGCGAACCGAACAAAATCGCTGAGCACTCAACGATCGCGAAACGCCACGATCGCGAACACGCAAGGATCACGGACGAATCAAGAAACGCGGATCGAGCCGAGGGACCGGAGCAAGAGCCCGAGGCCGAGCAAGAACCCGAGACCGAGCGAGGACTCAGGACCGAGAAAGAACCCGGAACCGAGCAGGGACCATGCACCGAGCAGGGACCAGAGCATCGAGCAAGAACCAGGGCTCCGAGCAGGGACCAAGGACCAAGGACTATGGACGGACCAGGAACCAAGCCCCAAGGACCAAGTGTGGACACCGCCATCCGCCTGCTTCGTGAGTTGATTGCGATCGACTCGGTCAACCCGACGCTGGTGCCGGGCGCGGCGGGCGAGAACAACATCGCCGAGTTCATCGCCGCTCACATGCGCGGTGCGGGCCTCGATGTGGCGATTGAGATGGTCGTGCCTGGACGGCCGAATGTCATCGGCGTGCTGGAAGGGAAGAAAAAAGGACCCGCGCTGATGTTCTGCGGTCACACCGACACCGTGGGTGTGGCCGGTATGCGCGATCCGTTCGTGCCGGTCGAGCGCGACGGACGCCTGTACGGCCGAGGATCGCAGGACATGAAAGGCGGCGTCGCCGCCATGATCGACGCGGCCGCCTCGCTCGCCCGCAACGGCGGGCTCGTCTCCGGGCGCCTCGTCGTTGCCGCCGTCGTCGACGAAGAACATCTGAGTATTGGCGCGGATGCGTTGGTGAAGAACTGGCGTGCGGACGCCGCCGTCGTGACCGAACCCACTGACCTGGCGGTCGCGATCGGACACAAGGGATTTGCGTGGGTGGGCGTCGAGGTCCTCGGCAAGGCTGCCCACGGCAGCCGTCCCGCGGAGGGGCAGGACGCGATCCTTCGGCTTGGCCGCGTGCTCGGACGACTCGAAGCGCTCGACGCTGCCCTCCAGGCGAGGCCGGCGCACCCGCTCCTCGGCACCGGTTCGCTCCACGCATCGCTCGTCGACGGCGGTCGGGAGTTGAGCAGCTATCCCGATCGGGCGGCGCTGCAGATGGAACGCCGCCTGCTGCCAACGGAGCCGGAGCTCACGGCACTCGAGGAAGTTCAGACGATCCTGGACGAACTGGCGGCAGTGGATCCGACGTTTCGCGCGACCGCCACGGCGATGTTCAGCCGCCCCGCGTATCAGGTGGAGAGCGACCACACGATCGTGGGCGCGCTCACCGACGCCATGGAGAGCGTCGGTCGTCCGGCCGTCGTGACCGGTGCAAGTTTCTGGACGGATGCGGCCGTGCTCGGGCACGCAGGAATCCCGTCGGTGCTGTTTGGCCCGGGCGGCGCGGGCCTCCACTCGGTGGAGGAATACGTGCGCATCGCGGACGTCATCGTCTGCCGCGATGCGCTCGTGGCGCTGGGACAGCGATTTCTCGCGTCCTGAGCAGGGCTAGGCGATACGACGATCGCTGACCAGCTGCGGGCGCGCCAGACGGTGCCGCCGTGCGTCACCGCGGACGGTGACCGTCGGCTTCGCTTCGTCCAGACTCCAGCCGGGGGTCTCGTGGCCGCACGACACGCAGCGCAACGACATGCGCTCCTGCTCGAAATGCAGCAGGGTGTCGTGCCCGTGCAACCCACAGAACGCCTGCCGCATGCGAACCAGCACACTCACGCCCGCTGCGTCGCTTCGCGTCTGCAGCCCGTTGTGCGCCATCGATTGCGGATAGTTCGTCACCATGTTCCGGTCCTCCAGCCGCCCCGGCCCCTTGTTTAGGATGCCGCCGGCCCTTCTTGGGATCCCTGCAATATCAAGAGCTGTGCCGGAGGAGTGGTCGAGGCTGTAACTGTCTGGTGCCGCGTGACTTAATGCTGAGGTGCACCGGCCGGCCACCCGGACAGTGCTCGCCGTGGGGGGTATTTAGACCGGAAGCCCGCTGACTTATCTCGGCAACGGATTACCCACGTTCGCCCAGCACGCCCCGCACGACAAAACCGACATTGGCGGGCCGCTCGCCGAGACGGCGCATGAAGTAAGGAAACCATTCACGGCCGAACGGAATGTAGACGCGAACACGGTAGCCTTCGGCCACGAGTTTCGCCTGCAGGTCGCGACGGACTCCGTACAGCATCTGAAACTCGAACCGATCGCTGGTGATGCCGTGATCGCGCGCGAACGCGCGTGCCAGATCGATCATCTTCGGGTCGTGGGTCGCGATCGCCGGATACGTGCCCTCGGCCAGCAGCCGCTTCATCATCCGCGCGTACTCGGCGTCGACGTCCGCCTTGGCCTGATGCGCGACATTCTTGGGTTCCTTGTAGGCGCCTTTGACCAGCCGGACCCTCGCCCCCAGCGCGGTCACCCGCCGTGCATCGTCCTCGCTCCGATAGAGCGCGGACTGCAGCACCACGCCGAGTCGGCGGTGACCGTGCGACCACAGCGTCTCGAAAATATCGAGCGTCACATCGGTGTACGGCGAGTTCTCCATGTCGATGCG
>DASXGC010000229.1:0-2890 GCA_036489235.1 Vicinamibacterales bacterium | reverse complement strand
GGCGAGGATGGCCGCGCCGAGCACGAGCAGCCAGAGCGCCATCGCGGTGCTGTGCACTCGAATGATCGGGAAGACCGTGATCGCGATACCACTGAAGAGCGCGCCGAGCGCGATGCCGAGGAGCGCCGACAGGCCAATCTGCGTGGCGTACGCGGCGGCATTCACTAGAAAGCCGGGTTGACCGACGAGCGGCGCTTGGAGGCGGAAGTTCACCAGCGCGCTCCCGGCCATTTGCGTGATCAAGATGACACCGACGACCCGTCCGGCATATCGTTCGCGGTCCATGTGCCCTCCAAACCGTTGGTGGTCACGCAGGTCTTCATACGGCGGAGCGGACGCAGAGGTTCCGGTGCCGATCCGTGGTCGCTGATGAATATCCATGTATGTTGATGACTGGCCGCATTCTGAAATCCGCGATTTCCCGCCTGAAGTCCGCACGCCACGCCAGATCGCTCGAGTCCATTGACGGTTAGACAGAGCCCCGATTCTCGATCGCCCGATCAGCCGCGCGACCATATGGTTTGACTATGGGCTCGTACGCTAGTATCCCGGCGCCAAGAATTGGCCGACGACTTTCATCTTGGATTGTACAAAGGAGCAGCGTCATGTCTTTCAGCACTCGCACGCGGTTGATCCTGACAATCTGCGTGCTCGCGCTTGCCGTCGCAGCGACGCCGCCGGTCTTCGTCACCCTGATGGCGCGATCGGGCAGCACGCCTCACTGCGAGAAGGTCGTCGGATTCTTCGAGGATCATCTCGTCACTCCGCCACCTGCGCTGACTACAGCTGGAACCGTCTTCGGCTCGTTAAGCGGCAATCTGATGTTCTCGTTGATCGACGAGACGGCGTCGCTCACACCAAACGTGTCGTTTTACGATGCGAAGTCGTCGATCGCGACCGAGCACGGCAGCCTGTTCATCGACGAGGCCGGCGTAACCGACAGCTCGAATGGCAACCTCACGGTGCTTCAGACAATTACCGGCGGCAACGGACGCTATCAGGGCGCGACCGGCCAGATCTTCGAGAGCGGGAATTTCAATTTCTCGACGCTCAAGGGTCAGGGCGTGTACGAGGGATCGGTCTGCACGCCCTAGCGGGTTGTAGTCATGGGTTCCACAGTTCTGCATCTGGCGAGAACCGTCGATGCGACGCCACGCGCGTGTGCGGCCGGATTCCGCAGTGCCCGGGCGCTCTCGCGCTGGTACGATGACGCTGCGAAACTGACGGCATTCCGCGCCGGTGGCAAGGTCAGCGCCGCGTACTATCCAGGCTACGACATCGCGGCGATCGTGCCGGACCAGCTCGTTGCGCACCGCTATACCTCCGTCGTGGACGGCATCGGATTGTGGAGTTTCTCGGCGCGCGGCCGGCGGACGCGGATCGAGTTCCACCACATTGCGGATGGCAACACCGGCATCGAGGTGCCGGCTCGCACGTTTCACTGGCAGGGACTGCTCGAGAACCTCGCCGCTTTCGTTGAAGGGCGCCCGATGCCCTTCGAAAACGGGCGATATGTGGGACGACGGCCGCGCGCCGTTCGCTACGAGACATTCCAGGAGGTTTTGCGGGCCGCGCGCAAATCACGGCGGTAACGGCGTCCACCTTGGCAAAGTCGGTTCATACCGACGGGGGAGTAGAGCAATGAAAGCGCTTCGCGTCGTCCTGGCCATCGTCGTGACAGTATTCGTTTCCGTGCCCGTTCTCGGCAGCGGAGAACACACCGACCGCCTTCAGGCCACCCTGATCGGCTATCAGGAAGTTCCGTCCGTCTCGAGCCCTGCAACGGGAGAATTCCACGCCACGATCGCGGCCGATCAGCTGTCGATCGACTACGAGGAGACGTTCAGCGGCCTGATTGGAACCGTGCAACAGTCCCATATCCATTTTGGCCAACGCGGTGTCAGTGGAAGCGTCGTGGTGTGGCTGTGCCAGACGACGACAACGCCTGCGCCCGCCGCGGTGGCGGGGATCACCCCGTTCTGCCCGCAATCCGGGAAAGTCTCCGGGACCATCACGGCGGCCAACGTGATCACGGCCAGTACCGCCAGCCAGCAGATCGTGGCCGGTGAACTCGCGGAAGTGATCGCTGCGATCCGTGCCGGCTTCGCCTACGCCAATGTGCATTCGACGCCGCTGAATCCCGCCGGCGAAATCCGCGGCCAGATCCGCGTGTTGGAACAGGGAGACAAAGACCGCTGACGAACTCGAGACACACCACGCGCGCCCTCTTGAAGCGCCACAACATCGTGAGCACGGGCGATCTGCGTGACGCTCCGGAGCGACTTGATCAGTTCGCGTCAGGCGCGGCTTCGTAGATAGCCGCGCCGCGGAGTAGACACAAAACACCGGTGCTGCGGACTACGCGCCCTTGCTGGTGTGTTCCGCAGCCGGAGTGGAGGCTGCCGCGTCGGCGCGGGCTTCCGCTTGGGGTGTGACCGCCGCCTGCGACCGCTGCTCATCCACCTTGATTTCCTGTTCGAGCGTGTTTTGGAACTCGTTGGTGGCCTTCTTGAACTCCGCAATGCCGCGTCCGAGCGACCGGCCCAGTTCGGGCAACTTGCGCGGGCCAAAGATTATCAGCGCAATGACGAAGATGACGATGAGTTCTGGCAGACCGAGGGAACCGAACATGGATGTCCTCCTGCGGTGACGGAATCACGCCATCGTGACACAGCGGAGTTCGTGGCGGCGTAAGGAAGCTGAACCCCTACAGTTTCATGCGTTTCTCTCCCACAAAAGACAGCGAGCCGGATATACTTTTCGCCTGTAGACGCGATCCGAATCCAGCAGAATTTGCATTTGCGTGGGGGGTCTGAAATGGCTGAACAGAAGCTGGTCGGTCAGAACTACTCAACCTCGGACCTTCTCGCCAAAGTCACTGGTCGCGCAC
>DASXGC010000207.1:0-1530 GCA_036489235.1 Vicinamibacterales bacterium | reverse complement strand
TGGACAGCGGGTGTTCGGCCTCACGGATTCGTATCGCGGCGGCACCTTGGCGGAGTATGTGGCCGTCGAGGCACGCAACCTCGCGCCGCTGCCGGGCGACGTCGACTTCACGGTGGGCGCGAGCGTGGCGATGCCGGGCCTTACCGCGTGGCAGGGACTGTTCGAGCACGGCCGACTTCAGGCGGGGCAGAGCGTCCTCGTGCACGGCTCGGCCGGCGCAGTCGGTTCGATGGTAACCCAGCTCGCACGTGAAGCCGGCGCCTACGTCATCGGTACCGGACGCGCTGCTCACCGTCAGAAGGCGCTCGACTTCGGCGCGCAGGAGTTCGTCGACCTCGAGAACGACGCCCTGGAAGACATCGGCGGAGTCCATCTGGTTTTCGATGTCTTCGGCGGCGACATCGCGAAGCGGTCCGCAGGCCTGATTCGAGCCGGAGGAACGCTGGTGACCATCGCCGGGCCGCCCGAGGCGCGGCCCGCCGACGGCTTGGCGGTCGACTTCGTTGTCGTGTCCGATCGTGCCCAACTGAGTGAGATCGTCCAGCGGGTGCGGGACGGACGGCTGCGGACGAACATCGGCAAAGTATCGACCCTCGACGATGCCGTCGCCGCCTTCAACCCGACCGAGCGGATCAACGGGAAGACGATTATCCGCGTTCGTCCGTGAGGACTCGGGGAGGGCGAACGGTTCTGCCCTCCCCGTGGATCATCGTCGGCCTCCCCGACGCCGCCGCGCCACGGCTGCGTGAGGAGTGCCACCGGGTGCCTCCCAGGATGTGCAAGATTGCAGTCGATGATTCGCCAGTGAGCGATGCGAAGATCGCACCGACGGCGACGGCACTAATTCCGCCGGGGGTGAAACCGACTCCATTAGCGCGAGCATGCCGGTGACCGTCAATCCGCTGGCGCCGACGATCGCGTGGTCATCCAATTCAGCAATCAACAGCCAGGGCTCCGTTAACGCCCTCGGGCACAGTCAGCGATAGGATCAAAAGCCTCAACGCCGACGGCCACCGCCTGAAGTCGCTGGCCATCAGCACTATTCTACTGGGGGCAATGCTAGAGATTGGGGAACTCCGCCTTACCCACCGGCGCGTTAGCCGAGCCATCGGCATAGCCGGAGGTTGGCGAGCGCTATCACTTTCAGGGTGACGACCCTTGCTTGAGCAGATTGCCAGACCGGTTGCGTCGTTTACCGGCGATGGAGCGTACGATCGGGATGATGTCTACCGTAAGGTGTGCCAGCACCATCCGGATGCGGCGGTCATTGTGCCGCCGCGTTTGAGCGCGGTGCCAAGCGCCACGGCAGAGACCGCGCCGACGAAGCGCGACCGGCACCTGCAGCTAATCGCCGAGCGCGGCCGCATGGGCTGGCAGCGGGCATCTGGGTACAATTGGCGTGCCTTGGTGGAGGCGGATATCGGCCGCTACAAGCGCGTGATCGGTGACGCGCTGCGCTCGCGGACCGAAGGGCGGCAGACGACCGAGGTGGCGATTGCTGTCGCTTCGCTGAACCGCATGCTGGAGCTT
>DASXGC010000195.1:0-2074 GCA_036489235.1 Vicinamibacterales bacterium | reverse complement strand
GAACGAGTCGTAGTTGCGGACGACGGCGAGCGCCATGCCGAAGTTCGACCAGAAGCGGCTGCGGCCGGCGTCGGTCACCTGCTGGACGTCCTTGGCGAACCGCTCAGCCTTGAGGAATGCCGTCACCGGCACCGCCTCCTTAGTTTCCTTGTCGATCATGATCGCCATGCCGACGCCACAGTTCGGGTGGCAGCCGCAGGTGAGCTGACCGAATTCCTTTTCGGCCCCGTGGGTCACGTCAGCCCAGTCCGTGAAGCTGCCCATGAACGAAATCGGGAACCAGTCGCGGACCGGCTCGCCGATGCCGGTCTGGTTCTTCACGTCGTGGGCCAGGTGCGACAGCGTGTAGCGCTGCGCGGCGCGGCGCTCCGGCGTCACTTCCTCGTCGCGGCCGGTGAACGACACCGGCTGGAACGACAGGAAGTTGATGGTCTTCGGATTGTCGAGCGCGAACTCGATGATCCGGCCGACCTGCTCGTTGTTGACGCCGTTGACGATGGTCACGACCGGCACGATGTCAACGCCGTTGCTGTGCAGGTTCTCGATGGCGCGCAGCTTGACGTCGAACAGGTTGCCGACGCGGCGGTGCGCGTTGGCCGCGTTGCCGATGCCGTCGAACTGGAGATACGCGTATCGGAGACCGGCTTCCGCCGCTTCCTTCGCGAACTCCGGACGCTTGGCGAACTCGATGCCGTTGGTCGCCGCCTGAACGCTGTTATAGCCGACCTTGCGGGCGTAGCGAACCGCGTCGAGGAAGTAGGGCGAAATCGTCGGCTCGCCGCCCGAGAACTGCACTGACATCTGACGCCGCGGCTTGATGCTGATCGCGTTGTCCAGCACCATCTTGATGTCTTCCCACGACAGCTCGTGGACGAACCCGACCTGGTTCGCATCCATGAAGCAGGGGTCGCACATCATGTTGCATCGGTTGGTCAGGTCGACCGTTAGCACCGATCCGCGGCCGTGCTGAATCGTGGCGCTGCCGTGGTTGTGGAGCTTCTCGTCGTTGTGGGCGCGGATGTCGCGGCCCGGGAACACGTCTTCCAGGTGCTTGAAGAACGCGGTGTCCATGGCCATCACGTCTTCGAAGTGGCCGTGGATCGGGCAGTCCTTCACCATCAGGATCTGACCGTCACGCTCCAGGATCGTCGCCTTGATTTCGCCGACCTTCTCGTTGAGGAGGACGCTGACGTCCTTCTTCCCGTCGAGAATCTCCTGGCGCGCCTCGCGGGTGCACACCGGGCAGAGCGAATCGGTCTCACGCGGCCAGCCAAGCGGTGGCTTCGTCTTCTCGTAGGATTTCAGCAGCGGCTTGTCCGACCACTTCGGGGTGAACGAAGGGCGCTGGTTGATCTTGTTCACTTTGTTGAACACGGACCAGGCACCGTTGGCCGCGAACGAAAGGCCCTTCTCGAAGTACTTGATGGGCGCGTGCATCAGTTTCTCTCCTGGCGAGTCTGCTGACTCGCGCAACCGGCGGCCGCTCGTCGGCTCCGGAAATTCTGTAAATCATAGACGAGAAAAGGCTTGCAGGGATCACATTTCGGTAAAGTGGCCGTAAAGCGCAGCGAATGGGCAGGAACTGCTTTCAACGGGCAAATCCGACCAAATCTATCGGATATAAAAGGCGGCGTCCGGAAGACCTTTCTCAGATTCCCAGACGCTCTTTGAGGTCGCGAACACGGTCGCGGGCGACGCTCAATTCCGTCTTCTGCTCGTCCTTCAGCCGCACCAGAACGCCGCCGTCCACCGCCGGAAACAGTTCCTGAACGAACGCGATGTTGACCAGGGTCGCGCGATGGATCCGGACGAACCGGCGAGCGTCCAGCCGCGCCTCCAACTCGTTGAGCGTTTGATCGACGACGTGGTCGTGGCCGTTCACGGTAGCAAAGGTCAATTTGTCTTTGGCATTGAAATGACTGATTCGCGTGACTTCGAGAACCGTGGTCCGCTCGCCGACGCGCGACGCGATCCGTTCGAGCCGCCGGTTCGGTGCCAGTTCGGAGGCCAGCTGGCGCGCCAGCGCGCGGATGTCGGGCTGCGGCTGACCCGCACAGCGGTCCAGCTTGTCGAG
>DASXGC010000184.1:0-7003 GCA_036489235.1 Vicinamibacterales bacterium | reverse complement strand
GCGGTCCGCGACTTCTTCAACGGCCGCGGCTTCATCCTCGCTGACACGCCGATCTTCACACCGGCCGCCTGCGAGGGGACCACGACGCTGTTTCCGGCGCAGTACTTCGAGGATCAAACGGCCTACCTGACCCAGAGCGGTCAGCTGTACAACGAAGCCAACGCGATGGCGCTCGGCCGGGTGTATTGCTTCGGCCCGACCTTCCGGGCGGAAAAATCGAAGACGCGGCGTCACTTGACCGAGTTCTGGATGGTCGAGCCCGAGATCGTGTTCGCCGATCTCGACGACGTGATGGAACTGGCGGAGGATCTCGTCGTTTCAGTGGTCGGACGGGTGCTCGACAAGCGGCGGCGCGAGCTGACCATCATCGAGCGCGACACCTCGAAGCTAGAAGCGGTCCGCAAGCCGTTTCCGCGCATCACCTACGACGCGGCGGTAGAGCGGCTGCAGGCGAAGGGATTGCCGATTCAGTGGGGCGGCGATTTCGGCGGGCCCGACGAAACGACATTGTCGGAGGAATACGATCGCCCGGTGCTGGTCCATCGCTATCCGGCGGCGATCAAGGCGTTCTACATGAAGCCCGATCCGCTCAACCCGGCGCTGGCGCTCGGCGTCGATATGCTCGCGCCGGAGGGCTACGGCGAGATCATCGGTGGCGGCGAGCGTCTCGCGGATCTCGATCTCCTGCTCCAGCGGATCAAGGATCACAACCTGCCGCAGGAGGCGTTCGAATGGTACCTGGACCTGCGGCGCTACGGCACCGTGCCACACGGAGGCTTCGGCATGGGGATCGAACGGGTGGTGTCGTGGATCTGCAAGCTCGAACATGTCCGTGAGACGATTCCGTACCCGCGTATGCTGTATAGGTTGTACCCCTGATTCGCAGTCGTGCTGAATCCAAGTCGGTTGAAAGTGGAGTAGCGGTTTGAAAGTCGGAATGATCTCGCTCGGGTGTCCAAAGAACCTCGTCGATTCCGAGGTGATGCTGGGGCTTGCGCAACAGGGCGGACACGAACTGACGCAGGACGCGGCCGGCGCGGACGTGTTGATCGTCAACACCTGCGCTTTCATCGACTCGGCGAAACAGGAATCGATCGATGCCATCCTCGAGATGGCACAGCTAAAAAAGGACGGCGCCTGTCAGCGGCTGATCGTCACCGGCTGCATGGCCGAACGGTACCGCGACGAGCTGAAGGCCCAGATTCCGGAAATCGACGCGGTACTGGGCACCGGACAAGTGCCGGAGATCGTTGGCGCGATCGAAGACGGACGAGGCGCGGGCGGCAAACTGCCGGCGGCGGGGACCGGCGTGCGAGGGACAGGCGCAGTCGCACCGCTTGTGTTTCATCGCAGCACCGCACCGAGCGCCTCCGACCTCGCACCTCGCACCTCTGACCTCGCACTTCGCACCCCGCACCACGCGCCTCTACCTCTGCCTACATACATTTATGACGCGGACACGCCGCGCCTGCTGGCGACACCGCGTCACTATGCCTACGTGAAGATCGCCGAGGGCTGCGATTACAAGTGTGCGTTTTGCATCATTCCTACGCTTCGCGGCGAATATCGGAGCCGGCCCGGCGACTCGATCGTCCGTGAAGCGCGGGCGTTGGCCGCGCGTGGCGTCAAGGAACTGCTGCTGATTTCGCAGGACACGACGTTCTACGGCATCGACCGGCAGGAGCGCGGTGCGCTCGCACGGCTGCTCCGCGAGCTCAACCAGATCGACGGCCTCGAATGGATCCGGCTTCTCTATCTCTACCCGACGACCATCGATGACGCGACCCTGCAGGCAATGGCCGAGTGCGACAAGGTCTGTAAATACATCGACCTGCCGCTTCAGCACGCCTCGAACGCGGTACTCAAACGGATGAAACGGCCCGGCAGCCACGCCGGTTACGACGCCCTGCTCACCAAAATCCGCGACCGGGTCCCTGGAGTCGCCCTCCGCACCACCTTCATCGTTGGCTTCCCGGGCGAGACCGACGCGGATGTCGCCGAGCTGGCCGGGTTCGTGTCGGACCACGCGTTCGACCACGTCGGGGTCTTCACCTATTCGCACGAGGAAGGCACCTCGGCCTTCGGACTCGCGGACGACGTGCCGGCCAGGGCCAAGAAGTCCCGGCGTGCCAAAATCATGGGCCTGCAGAAGCGACTGGTTCAAAAGCGTCAGCGCGCGCGGATCGGCGAGCGGGCGCGAGTGGTCGTAGACGGCCCGTCGAGCGACCACGACCTCGTCCTCAGGGCGCGGCTCGAGAGCCAGGCGCCGGATATTGATGCGTCGGTTTTCCTTACGGATTGCGACCCGTCCGCCTTCCGGGCCGGCGATTTCACGGACGTCGAGATTGTCGGCGCCCGCGAGTACGATCTCATCGGTCGCCCCGTGGTATAATTTCGAGTTCGGACCCTGAGTGTAGGACCGAGTGGGCGGGTGCCCACTTTTTTAATTTATGGGCGCGGAAACCGTCGTCGAGCAGATCCGGGTTCTGGCCGGCCGCATAGCGGCCAGTTACGGGCTCGAGATCTTCGACGTTCAGTTTCGGCGCGAAGCGCCGGGCATGGTGTTGCGGGTCCAGCTTGATCGGCCCGGACCGGCGGCGACCCCGGACGCAGGCGTCAGCGTAGACGACTGCGCGCACGTCAGCCGCGAGCTGAGCGCCATCCTCGATGTCGAGGATGTCGTGCCGACCGCATATACGCTGGAAGTATCGTCGCCCGGACTGGATCGGCCGCTGCGGGGCAGCGGCGACTACGAGCGGTTCGCCGGGCGGCAGGCCAAGATCGTCATGCGGGAACGCGTGGATGGTCAGGGGTTTTTCAGGGGAAAGCTCGGCGGCCTGGACGGTGACGCCGTGATCATCGACGCCGACGACGGCAAGCGGCACCGGGTGCCGTTGCAGGTCATCACGCGGGCGAACTTAGAGGTGGAATTCTAGATATGTCGAATCCTCTGCAGCAGACGATCGAGGCGCTGGCCAAGGAAAAGGGCATCGAGCCGGATGTCGTGATCAGCGCCATCGAAGAGGCCGTCGCCACTGCGTCGCGCAAGTACTACAAGACCGGCGAGAACCTGAAGACGCGATTCAACACCGACACCGGCCAGGTCGACCTGTTTGCGCTGAAGACGGTGGTCGAAGAGGTCACCACGCCGGCCACTGAAATCGCCATCACCGAAGCGCGCGAGATGTACCGGCCGCTGTACGGCGACGAGGTGGCGAACAGCATCGAGCTCGGCGACGAAATGGAATTCCCCAAGCCCACCGAAGTGCTGGGCCGGATCGCCGCGCAGACTGCCAAGCAAGTCATCTTCCAGAAGGTGCGCGAGGCTGAACGCGAGCATGTGTTCGCCGAGTACAACGAGCGCATCGGCGAGGTGATGAACGGCAACATCAAGCGGTTCGAGAACGGCGATATCATCCTCGAACTGGGCCGGATCGAAGCGGTGCTGCCGCGCAAGGAGCAGTCACGAGCTGAGAGCTACACCCCCGGAGACCGCGTCCGCTGCGTCGTCAAGGGCGTCAACCGCAGCGCCAAGGGTCCGCAAATCGTGCTGTCGCGGACGGATCCGGCACTGCTGATCAAGCTGTTCGAGCAGGAAGTGCCCGAAATTTACGACGGCACCGTGATGATTCGAGGCGCCGTGCGCGAGGCCGGCGACCGCGCCAAGGTGGCGGTGTTCTCGCGCGAGCGCGACGTCGATCCGGTCGGCGCCTGCGTCGGCATGAAAGGCACGCGCGTGCAGTCGATCATCCGCGAACTGCGCGGCGAGAAAATCGACATCGTCGAGTTCTCGGACGATCCGATTGCCTTCGTGACCAACGCGCTCAGCCCGGCGAAGGTGCAGCGCGTGTCGATCGTCGACGACCACGAGCATGTGATGGAAGTGGTCGTCGAAGACAAGCAGCTGTCGCTGGCGATCGGCAAGAAGGGCCAGAACGTCCGGCTGGCGGCGAAGTTGACGGGCTGGCGCATCGACATCAAGAGCGAAGAAGAAAAGCGCCGCGAGGTCGAAGCGCAGTTCGGCGAGCTCGAGGGCGCGGCTGGCGAGGCCGCGGGCGAGGGCGCGAGCGAGACCTCCGAAACCGGCGAAGACCAGGGCGAGTCCGCAACGGCGGAAGCGGGCGCGGAGCCGTCGGTCGCTGCGGACGAGACGCCGCTGCCCTACTCGCTGGCCGGTGTCAGCGACAAGACGGTCCGGAAGCTGGTCGAAGGCGGATTCGCGACGCTCGAGTCGCTCGCCGCAGCGACAGCGGAGCAGCTGTCGGAGATTCCCGGAGTTGGCGGGAAGACCGCCGAGAAGATCCTGGCGGCGGCACGCGGAGACGCGGCCGCGCCAGGCGAGACACTGCCCGCACCGGGCGACGGAAATGCGGACCTTTAGGTCCGCGACGTGCAGGCCAGGAGGTCTGCACGCCATGGGATAGCGACGATTCACCATAGAGGTCTACTGTTGGCAACTGTTCGGATCTTCAAGATCGCGGAGCTGCTCGGAACCACGAGCCAGGAAGTGACGGCGCTGCTGAAGCGCGACCACGGCATCGAGGTCAAGAGCGCATCGAGCACCATCGAAGAGGTGGTCGCACGCCAGTTCGTCGAGCGGGTCGCGCGTCAGCGCAATATCTCGCTACCGACGGTCAACATGTTCGCCGAAACGCCGGTCGTCAAAGGCAAGAAGGGCCCGGCGCCGAAAAAAGCGGCCGAACCTGCGAAGCCGATCGCGCCGGCGCTGCCGCCGCCTCGTCTCGTCAAGATGGCGAAGCCGGTCGCCGCGCCAGTCGAACCAGAGGCTGACGAACCGATCGCCGAACCCGAGGCGGACGTCATCGAACCGATCGAACAGGAGGCGCCGATCGCCGCGACGGCCGAACCGCCGGCGGTCGTCGCGCCGGAACCGCCGCCTACGCGCCCGGCTCGTCGTGGCGGCCTGATGATCGAAGAACCGCCGGTTCGCGAAGAGCGGCCAGTCGCGGCTGTCGCGACGCCGCCCAGCGCGGAAGCAAGTGCGCCGCTGGCCGAAACCGCGGCCGCGGTGGAAGCGGTCGCTCCTGCTGCTCCAGCGCCGGCATCGCAGCCGGCTGCCGCGAAACCGGCGATGCCTGGTCGCGTCGTGCCGCCCACTCTGCGCCTCCGCATCGAAGAACAGCGTCCGACGACGCCGACAGCGCCGCTGCCGACCACGCCGGCGCCGCGCGCCGTACAGCGTCCGATCGCGCCGCCCCGGCCGACGCCGGCGGTGGCCGCCCGTCCAGCCACGCCTGCCGGTGCACCCGGCGCGCGTCCCGCGGCGCCCGGGTTGCCGCGGCCCGGCGGTGCGCCAGGCGCGCGTCCGCCGTACCCGGGTCCTCGGCCACCGGTCGGCGGACCTCGCCCTCTTCCGTCGCAGCCGATTCGTCCGCAGCAGCCAGGCGTTCCGCCGCGGCCCGGCCCGTATCCGCAGCGTCCGGGAATGCCGTCGCGGCCGTCGTACCAGCAGCGGCCTGGTGGCGCTGGACGCCCAGCCGCTGGGCGTCGCGATCACACCTCACGTCCGGCGCCGCCGCCGATGCCGGCCGCGCCGCCGCCGGTCACCAAGACCATCACGCTCGCTGAGGGCATGACGGTGAAGGACCTGGCGGACAAACTCGACCTGCGCGTCAAGGACGTGCTCGCCAAGCTGCTGATGAAGCGGCTGATGCTGACAATCAATTCGGCGCTCGATACCGAGACGGCGACGATGATCGCGCGCGAGTTCGGCGCCGACGTCCAGATGCAAAGCTTCGAGGAAGAGTTGCTGCAGGCAGACGAAGGTGAATCGCGCAAGGAAGACCTGATTACGCGCGCGCCGGTCGTCACCGTGATGGGCCACGTCGACCACGGCAAGACGAGCCTGCTCGACGCGATCCGGACGACCAGAGTGGCCGAGCGCGAGGCGGGCGGGATCACCCAGCACATCGGCGCCTATCACGTCACGATCAACGGCCGCGACATCGTGTTTCTCGATACCCCCGGTCACGCGGCCTTCACCCTGATGCGCGCCCGTGGTGCCAAGGTCACCGACATCGTCGTGCTGGTCGTCGCGGCGGACGATGGGATCATGCCGCAGACGAAAGAAGCGATCGATCATGCGCGGGCAGCCAACGTGCCGATCGTCGTCGCCATCAACAAGATCGACAAGCCGAATGCCAGCCCGGAGAAAGTGAAGCGCGAACTGACCGAGCTCGGGCTGATGCCGGAAGAATGGGGCGGCCAGACGGTTACGGTCGAAGTGTCAGCGCGCCAGAAGACCAACATCGATGGCCTGCTCGAAATGATCCTGCTGTCGAGCGACATCCTCGAACTCAAGGCCAATCCGAAGCGCAGCGCATCGGGCACCGTGCTCGAGTCGAAACTGGACAAAGGCCGCGGTCCGGTGGCGACCGTGCTGGTCCAGGACGGCACGTTGCACGTCGGCGACACATTCATCGCCGGACCGATCGTCGGACGCGTGCGTGCGCTGATCGACGATCGTGGCAAGCCGTCCAAGTCGGCGGGGCCGTCCACGCCGGTCGAAGTGCTGGGCCTGGCGGGTCTGCCCGGGCCCGGCGATCTGTTCCAGGTGGCCGACGCCGCCAAAGCCCGTCACATCGCGACGTTCCGCGAGGAGCAGGCGAAGTCCAAGGCGCTCGGCGCCAAGGGCTCGCGTCTCACGCTCGAGTCGCTGCAGGCTCAGATCGCTGAAGGCGGCATGAAAGAGCTGCCGATCATCATCAAGACCGACGTACAGGGTTCGTCGGAGGTGTTGGCCGACACGCTCACGAAATTGAGCGACGACAAGGTCAAGGTCCGGATCATCCACGCCGGCGTCGGCGCGGTCAACGAGTCCGATGTGCTGCTGGCATCGGCATCGAACGCGATCGTCATCGCCTTCAACGTCAAGCCCGATCGCAACGCCGAGGACATCGCCGCGCGCGAGCGCGTCGAGATCCGCCAGCATTCGGTGATCTACCACGTCACCGACGAGATGAAGAAGGCGATGGCCGGCCTG
>DASXGC010000170.1:0-3969 GCA_036489235.1 Vicinamibacterales bacterium | reverse complement strand
CTTCAGCTGGCCGAGCACCTCCGGCCTGTCGACGCGAAACGCCATCGTCATCGCCGCCATCCAGCCCGCGACGTTGTCGCCGTTGACCGTCACGGTGTGCGCGCCCGGATCCACGCTTTCAACCGCCCCGGTGAAGTCGTGGGTTCCCCCGGCACGCTGCTGCCCGTCGACCGGGGCAATCGACAGCACACAACACACCGCGACCGCCGTCATCGTCATCGCGCCGAATCGCCAGAGCGTCCGATTCCCCACGCTCTCATTCAACCACACCGGCGGGCGTAGTGACGACCAGCTCACCTGGTGGCCCGCCCATCCGTAGTGGCCGGCTTCAGCCGGCCCTGAAGGTCCGCGAAGGTCCGCCTGAAGGCGGACACTACAGAGGAGCACTCCGTAACGGCCCGCAGCGCTAGTAGTGGCCGGCTTCAGCCGGCCGTGAAGGTCGCGAAGGTCCGCGAAGGTCCGCCTAAAGGCGGACACTACAGGCATTTGGAAAACGGCGCTAGAATCGCGCACAGCCGGCAGGTCGCCGGCGCCCGTAACGAGGTCGAGGCGATGAAGAAACAACGGCAGTCACGCAGAGAATTCGTCACTCGTACCGCCGGAGGCTTTGCCGGACTGGCCGCGGCACCCTGGCTGGACGCGCGGGCGGCCGCTTCGCCGCTGCAGGCCGGGCGCCCTGCCTCGGCCGATTCGCCGCAGGCCGACCTCATCGTCATCAACGCCAAGGTCTACACCGTCGACGGACGGATGCCGCGCGCCGAGGCGTTTGCGGTGAAGGCGGGCCGCTTCCTCGCCGTCGGCAGCACGGCCGACATCAAGGGCCTGGCCGGTCCGAATACCCAGACCATCGATGCGAAACAGATGACCGTCGTCCCGGGGTTCACCGATTGCCACAATCACGCGACCGGCACCGTGCTCCTCTACGACGTCCTGGTCGGCAATCCCTACGAGGTGGAGTTCGTCACCATCCGCAGCATCGTCGACAAGCTGCGCGCGAAGTCGAAGGAAACGCCGCCGGGAACCTGGGTCGAAGGGTATTTCTTCGACGACACCAAGGTGAAAGACAAGCGCGAACTGAACGTGCACGACCTCGACGAGGTGTCGAAGGATCATCCGGTGGTCGTACAGCATCGCGGCGGTCACACCTCCTTCTACAACACCAAGGCGCTGGAGATGGCCGGCATCACCAAGGACACACCGAACCCTCCGGGCGGCACGTTCGACCGCGACGAGCAGGGCGACCTCAACGGCCGCGTCACCGACCGCGCCCGCGGCGCGTTCAGCAAAGCCGGCACGCGCGAGAAGTTCACGCCGGAGCAGACGCTGCAGCGCGAACGCGACGGCCTGGCATTTATCTCGAAGCAGTTCGTCCGCTACGGTCTGACCACCGTGCACCACGAAGGCGGCGATCTGTTCGCCCTGCAGCAGGTCCGCCAGCGCGGCGATCTTCTGCACCGCGTCAGCTACGAAGCCAGCGGCAGGGTCCTGGAATCGATGATCAACGGCGGCATTGCCACCGGCTTCGGTGACGAATGGATCCGCTTCGGCGCGACGTCCGAGCACACGGTGGACGGCTCGTTCTCGGAGCGGACGATGGCGCTGAGCGTGCCGTATGTGGGAATCACGCCGCCTTACAAGGGCAACGTAACCGAAACCCAGGAAGACCTGAATGCCTGGATCGAACGTGTCCACCGCGCCGGGATTCAGACAAACTGCCACGCCAATGGCGACGTGGCGATCGACATGGTGCTGACGGCGGTCGAACGCGCGCAGAAACTGTTTCCGCGAGCGGACTCGCGGCCCAAGATCACGCACTGCACGCTGGTCAACGACGACCTGATTCGGCGGATCAAGGCCACCGGTACCATTCCCGCGGTGTTCACGACCTACGCGTACTACAACACCGACAAATTCCACTTCTACGGCGAGGACCTGATGAAGCGGAGCATGGCGTTCCGATCGTTCCTCGACGCCGGCATCCCCGCGGCCGCCGGTTCGGATTTCAGCCCGGGACCGTTCGCGCCGCTGATGGGCATCCAGGGCATGGTGACGCGACGGGGCTGGGACGGTGAGACCTGGGGTCTCAACCAGCGCATCAGTGTGGACGAAGCGATCACGATCAACACCATCAACGGCGCCTTCGCGTCGCGCGAGGAAGCGATCAAGGGATCGATCACTCCAGGAAAGCTGGCGGACTTCGTCATCCTCGGTGACGACCCGCATAGTGTCGATCCCGAGAAGATCAAGGACATCCAGATCGTACGCACCGTCGTGGGAGGATCGACGGCGTACCAGGCGTGACGACGTCGTGACGACGCCAGCCGCAGCGCAGCTGCTGTCGAAGCACCGCCTCGAAGCGCTTTCGGACGGCATTTTCGCGGTCGCGATGACGCTGCTCGTGATCGAGCTGAAGGTGCCGAATCACGGCATGGCATCGTCAGACGCGCTGGCGACCGCGGTGCTCGAGCAGCTGCCGACCTTCGTGGCCTGGGCGATCAGCTTCTTCGTGCTCGCGATCTTCTGGACGACCCACAGCCGCTTGTTTCACTTCGTGGGAAGAGTGAACGAGCCGATGACCTGGTTGATGCTCGTCTACCTCGGTCTCGTCAGCCTGATGCCGTTTACGTCAGCGCTGGCAGGCGAATACGGCACCTTGCTGTTCGCGCAGATCGTGTACTCGACGCACATGATCCTGCTGGCGGCGTTCTCGCTGATGCTGGTGCGGTATCTGTCCCGCCATCCGGAGCTGTGGGCCACAGAAGTGCCGCCGCGGTTCTATCGCGGTGCGCGCTTCCGAACCTTGTCGTTGATGGCGGTGGCAGTCCTGGCGATCGCGATCAACGCAGCTGCGCCCGGCTTCGGATCGACGGCGTTCATTCTGATGTTTCCACTGACTCGTATCGGCCGTCGCCTCGAGCGCGGCTGAGTGTTCGACGTTCCGTAACCTCGTCTTCACCGCGGTCAGGACGGTCTCGCGTAGGTTCTGATCGCATTGAGCGTTCGCTCGAGCGATTCGCGCGCGATGCTGTTGACGATCGGCCCGGCCACGGGACGCAGCAGGAATGGAACGGTTCGGCTGAGCGAAATCGACTCGCACTCGGCGATGACGCCTCCGTCGACCTGCTCGTACCGCCAGTAAGCGTTCAGCTTCCACAGAAAACCGTGATCGGTTCCCGGGGCGTACTCGGCCTCCGTCGGCTGTCCGGCGTCACGGACTTCGACGATCCGCGTGGCGATGCTCGTGCTGGCTGCACGCGTCTGACTGAAGCGCTCAAAGCGCACGTCGTGTTCGCTGTCGAAGACGACGGTGACGATCTTGCGGCGTTGTAGTCGAAGGTAGACGCGCATCTCGTGTTCACCGTGGCTGAGCACCGCGGACCGGAGAACATCCTCGTCGGCGGGGGGAGTCGTTTCCAGGCGACTGAGCAAAGTGTTCAGCCCGATACCAGGCAGGTAGACGATGCCGCGCCAGCGCTGTACCGTCGCACCCGGCGTGGCGATGTCGTGCCCGTTTACTGGAGGCGGCTCCACTGAGTCGACCACAATCGCGCCGGCCGTCACGGCGCGACGGGTCTCGCGACCGTGAGGCTCGAAATCGATCTCGAGAAAACGGCCGTCAGTGGCCGCGAGACGCTGCGTTGCGCGTTCGTGTTCGACGGCAGCGACGACTCGATTCCATCCCGCGATTGCGCCAGCGGGTGGTTGCGCCACCGCCGGCACCGACCCCAACGCCTCGACAACGGCTGCTGCCATCACGTACCAGACCAGTTTTGACATCGGTCCCCGTTCAGGAGTGCGTCAAAAGCGGCGAAGACGGCTCAAATCCTCTCGACTGAGCCTGGCGGCCGACGATTTGCGCAGGTCCGGACGAGGTGAGGCATATGTCATGAGTCCTGGTGTTGCCGCGATGGTGCTCATCGCCTACTACCTCGTGTCGATCGAGATCTATCTCGCCACCACCAGCCTCGG
>DASXGC010000135.1:0-3580 GCA_036489235.1 Vicinamibacterales bacterium | reverse complement strand
TCGGGTTTCAGCGCGCGGGCGCGTTTCAGGCCTTCCCGTGCGACGTCGGCGGTCAGATCGAGCAGCTGCACCGGGACGCCCGCGTTGGCGAAATGCGCGGCGATTTGCGCGCCCATCGTACCCGCACCGAGGACCGCGACCTCTCGAATCATGGCCGGCTCCGGGCCCCGTTGACGAAGAGATCGACCACCGCATCGGCGTCCGCTTCGAGGGAATAGCGCCGGCGGCTCAGGATCCAGTTGGTCGCCATTTCATCCAGCGCCCCGAACAGCACCTTGGCAGCGACCGTCGGTTTGATGTCCGAGCGGAACAGGCCTTCGCGCTGACCGTCGGCAATCGCCGCGCGGATCAGGCCCAGATAGTCGCGCAGCAGCGTCGCCGAAAAGCGCTCCATGAACTTCGTCGACTGCCGCAGCTCGACCTGAAAGACGATGGCGAGATTGCGATCGCGACCGAGGCGTTCGAGATGACCGTGCGCGAGCCGGCGCAGACGTTCGCGAGGGTCGTCGAGATTCGCGACCGCGGCGCGCCCGGCCGCCAGGCCGTCGCGCATGCTGCGTTCGAAGATCGAGACCAGCAGGTCGTCCTTGCTCTTGAAATAGAGGTAGACCGTGCCGGCCGCGACGCCGGCGGCGCGGGCGACATCGGCGACCTGGGAATTGAAGTAGCCGCGCTCGGCAAAGACGTCGATGGCAGCGCGACGGATCAGGTCGCGCTTCGGGACCGGCGACGCGTCGAGGTTGATTGCCCGGGTTTTGCGCGAGACCGCATCGAGCGCCATGCTGAATGAATGTTCATTCAGCGGCGAACGCATGTCAACCCGGTGCAAGGTCCGGCTAAAGCCGGACACTACCGCCCGAAAATCTGTAGTGTCCGGCTTTAGCCGGACCCGGGGATATACCGGACCGGGAATACGATTTGCCACCACGGTTGCGTGCGCACACGAACGCCGGGCCACCTGACGTCGTTCGATTACCTCGGACTGAATCGATATTTCCTGACGTTTTGCACCGCCGATCGCCGGCATCTCTTCACGACTCACGACGTCGTCGATCTCGTCTTGACGCAGATTGTGCGAGCCGCCACGGAGAGTCAGTTCGCGGTTATTGCGTACTGCTTCATGCCCGACCATCTTCATCTGCTGGTCGAAGGCACGTCCGACACATCGGATTGCAAAAGCCTGATCGTTCGCGCCAAGCAGTACTCAGGCTTCTACTACGCGAAGGCATACGGCGCGAGACTGTGGCAACGCTACAGCTACGAACACGTGCTTCGACACCACGAGCAGCTACTGGTAGTGGCCAGATACATTCTCGAGAATCCGATCCGTGCGGGATTGGTGACGCGGGTCGAGGACTATCAGTTCGTAGGGTCGCTTGTGTACCCGCTGGCTGATCTCATCGTCGGCGTCACGTCGGATTGACGGCCAGTTTAAGGTCCGGCTAAAGCCGGACACTACCCGCTTGGCCGCTGACGCGCTAGCCTGAGGTCCGGCTGAAGCCGGACACTACCGTCGCAACACTAGTAGCGGGCGGTCTCGCGAATGGCCTTCAGGACGTCGGCTGATTGCGGCAGGATCGCTTCTTCGAGGTCCGGACTGTAGGCGACCGGGACATTTTTCGCGCCGACCCGCCTGACCGGGGCGTCGAGATGTTCGAACAGCTCTCCGGCGATCCGCGCCGCGATCTCGCTGCCGAAGCCGCACATCACCTGATCCTCGTGTGCGATGACGACGCGGTTGGTGCGCTTGACCTGCGCCGCGATCGCGTCCCAGTCATACGGCACGATGGTTCGCAGATCCAGCACCGCGACGCTGATGTGATCCTTCTCGGCCTGCTGAGCCGCGAGGATGGATCGCTGCACCAGCGCTCCCCACGTAATCACCAGGACGTGATCGCCCTCCCGCTTCAGGTTGGCCTTGCCGAACGGGATCATGAACTCGGCGCCTGGATACTCGCCCTTGTTGTAGGTCTGGCGGTAAAGGTGCTTGTGTTCGAGGAACAGCACCGGATCGTCGCAGCGGATCGAGGTCCGCAGTAAGCCCGCCGCGTCCACCGCATTCGACGGGAACACCACGCGGATACCCGGGCAGTGCGCGAAGATGCTTTCACCGGATTGGCTGTGATACGGTCCGCCGCCGCGCAGGTAGCCGCCGATCGGCACGCGGATCACGACCGGAGACGACCATGTGTTCCCCGATCGATACCGCATCATCGACATCTCGTCGCGAATCTGCATCATCGCCGGCCAGATGTAGTCGAAGAACTGAATCTCCACCACCGGCTTGAGCTTCCGCGCCGCCATCCCGATCGCGCGCCCGACGATGCTGGCTTCGGCGAGCGGCGAGTTGAAGACGCGGTAGTCGCCGTAGAGCCGCTGCAGGCCGTGCGTCAGCTTGAATACGCCACCCTTACCTTTGACGAGCGGCAGCGATGCGCTCTTGCTGGCGTCCGCGACGTCCTCGCCGAACACGACGATACGCGGTTCGCGCGCCATTTCGTCCTTGAGCGTGCGATTGATCGCCTCGACCATCGTGTCCGGCTTGCCTTCCGGCTGCGCCGGCGTTTCGAATGCGGCCGAGCACGGATCGACGTCGGGCGAATAGAGCCAGAGCTCCGCCGTGTTCTTCGCCGGCTTCGCGGCGGCCAGCGCGGCCAGCGCCGCCTCGTTTACTTCGCGCTCGACGCCGGCCAGCATCGTCGCGAGTTCCTCGTCGGTTGCGAGGCTGGCGGAACGCAGGAACCCGGAGAACCGGACGATTGGATCGCGTTTCGCTTCGTCCTCCCGTTCCGCCGGCGGTTTGTACAGCCGCTCATCGTCTGACAGCGAGTGCGAATACGGCCGGGTGACACGTGCGTGCACGAACGCCGGTCCGCGGCGCGATCGGACATAGGCGGTCGCTTCGCGCATCGCCCGTGCGCTCGCGAAGAAGTCGGTGCCGTCGATCGAGTCGACGTGCATGCCGGGAAAGCTGCGCACCAGCCGCGAGACGTCGCCGCCGGCGGTCTGGACTTCGACCGGCACCGAGATCGCGTAGCCGTTGTCTTCGACCAGGAACAGCACCGGCAGGCTGCGCCCGCAGGCGACATTGATCGCCTCCCAGAACTCGCCTTCGCTGGTCGCGCCCTCGCCAAGCGAGACGTAGGTGATTTCGTCCGGGTGCGCGTGCGATTCGCGATCAGGAATCTGCGGGACGTTGTTGTAGATGACGCTGGCGTCGGCCGAACCTACGGCCTGCAGGACCTGGGTGCCGGTCGGACTCGAACCGGACACGATGTTGAACTTGGTATGACCCCAGTGCGATGGCATCTGGCGTCCGCCGGAGGCGGGGTCGTCCTTCGCGCCCACCGCCGCCAGCAGCATTTCGAGCGGGGTGACGCCGAGCTGCAGGCAGAACGCGCGGTCGCGGTAATAGGGAAAGAACCAGTCGTAGCCGGGCTTCAGCATCAGCGCGGCAGCCACCAGCACGGCCTCGTGCCCGGCGCCACTGATCTGGAAGTAAATCTGGCTCTGGTTCTTGAGTTGGATCTCCTTGTCGTCCAGTTTCCTCGACAGGAGCATGCAGCGATAGACCGCCAGC
>DASXGC010000114.1:0-8169 GCA_036489235.1 Vicinamibacterales bacterium | reverse complement strand
GCTCACCGTAACGACGACGCGTGGCGCCCAGGCATCCGCAACCCAGACCGTTCCGGTCTCGCAGACCACGGGCCCGACCGCAGCGTTCGTCTTCTCGCCGGCCGTGCCGTCGGTCGGACAGACGGTGCAGTTCAATGCCGACCAGTCGAAGGCCGCTATCGGTCACTCGATTTCGCAGTTCAGCTGGAACTTCGGCGACGGCATCTCCGGGAGCGGCCTCACCACGTCACACGTCTACACGCTGGCGGGTGCATACAATGTGACCTTGGCGGTGATTGACGACACCGGTCAGAAGGCGACGACGAACGTCTCAGTCACCATCAGCACCGGTAATCCCGTGGCGGCGCTGGGCATCATCAAGACTGGTGGCCTCTCGGTCCAGGCTGATGCGGGGGCTTCGACCGCCAGCGGCGGCGCATCGATTGTGAGCTACAGCTTCATCTGGGGCGATGGTTCGCCGGATACCAACCAGACGACGCCGACCGCGCTGCACACGTTCCTAGCGCCGGGGACCTACCCGGTGACCGTCAGGGTGACCGACAACGCGACTCCGCCCCGCACGGGCACCGCGCCCGCTTCAGTTACCGTGCCGTAGGCCGATGGCCGACCGCAGCCGCATCGACGATCTTCGACGCCGGGTCCAGAAAGACCCGGCGTCGATCGCCTTCGCCCAGCTGGCGGAGGAGTGCCGGCGCGCCGGCGATCTCGAGGAAGCCGTCAGCGTCAGCCGCGCCGGTCTCGCGCTGCACCCGACGTATCTGTCTGCCCGCGTCACGCTCGGACGCGCACTGCTCGAACTCAATCAACTCAGCGAAGCCCAAACCGAACTTCAACAAGTCCTGCGGAGCGCGCCCGAGAATCTCGCCGCGCTTCGGGCACTGGCCGAAACGCTCCATCGCCAGGGAGACTTGAGCAACTCGCTGGCGCAGTACCGCGTGGCGCTGTCGCTCGCGAAAAACGATCCCGACCTTCAGGACACGGTCGCCTCACTCGAGCATCAGCTCGAGGCGGCGGCGATGGTCCCGGAGCCGGCCGCCGCGCCAGACACGGCTGCACCGCCAGAAGATATCTTTGCGTTCCTCCGCGCGGAGGCGCCGCCGATTACCGAGGCTGCGACCGAGACTTCGACAACGGAGAGCTCGGTCCTCGAGTCTTCGTCTGCCATCGAACCGCCCGCTGTCGAGATACCCGCCGTCGTCGAGCCGCCGAGTTTCGAGGCGCTGGCCGTCGATGCGCCTGCGGTCGTCGAGCCGGTGGCTTTCGAGGCGCCGGCGATCGTCGATTCACCGGCTGTCGAAGTGCCCGCGGTCGCCGAATCATTGGCGGTGGAGGCGCCAATGGTCGTCGAGTCGCTGGTCGAAGAGTCCACCGTCGTCGAATTGGCGCCGGTCGAGGCGCTTGCGGTCGTCGAGTCGCCAGCTATCGAGGCGCTTGCAGTCGTTGAGCGGCCGGCGATCGAAGCATTGACGGTCGTCGAACAACCAGCCATCGAGGCGCTCACGATCGTTGAACCGCCCGAGCCCATCGAAACGGTCGACCCCGTGACGGCCGGCGATTTCGAGCGCCTGTGGGCCGAGCCCGTCCCGCCGCTGCCGGCACACCAGAACGAAGCGACGACGGCGCCCGTGCCGCAGATTCAGTGGCCGATGACTGCCGAGCCGGAAGACCCCGACGATTTCTTCTTTGCCGCGCCGCCAGTCGCACTCGAACCGGAGCCCGTCGTGCCCGTCGCGTACCGCTTGGCGCGGGAGCGCGACGCTCGTACCGTCGTGGTCCTGGAGCAGTGGCTTCAGGCTGTGCATGTCTCACGCACCCACCGCCGCGCTTAGCCAGCGGCATCAGGCCCTGCAACGCGCGTTGGCCGGACTCGGCCTCGATGCGCTCGTCGTCACGGCCAGGCCGAACGTTCTCTACCTCACCAACTTCACGGGCAGCGCCGGACTCCTTGTCGTCACCCCGGAACGCCTCACCTTCGTCACGGATTCGCGGTATGTGACCGCCTTTCACGGCATGAAGGGCACGCCGCACGAGTGCCCCGGCCTCGAGCTGGTCACGGTTGAACATTCCTACGACGAAACCCTCGCCGAACTCCTCGCTGCCGGAGCGGCGACGCGCATCGGCGTCGAAGCCGAGAACCTCTCGGTCAGCCGTTACAACTGGTTGTCGTCAACGCTTGCGCGGCGTCGAGCACTGGAGCTTGTGCCGACCGAAGGGCTGGTGGAGCAACTGCGAGTGGTCAAGGACGAGTACGAGCTGAGCGTCCTGCGTGAGGCCGCACACCGCCTTTCCAATGTGACCACGCTTGTTATGGCGGAGGTCCGACGGGGACTGACCGAAAGCGAGCTGGCGCAGACCATCGACGGCTGCATTCGCAAGCTCGGCTTCGAACGTCCGGCGTTTGATACCATTGTGGCGAGCGGCCCAAACGCCGCCCTGCCGCACGCGAGACCAGGGGGGAGAACAATCAGCGAAGGCGACTTGGTCGTGCTGGACTTTGGCGGTGTATACGCCTCATACTGCGTCGACCTCACCCGAACGGTGTCGATCGGACCCGCGGGCGGACGAAAACGGGAAGTTTACGACGCCGTGCGGGAAGCGCACGACCGGGCAATCTCCGCCGTGGCGCCCGGGCGCTCCCGATTTGACATCGACGCTGCGGCCCGCGACGTCCTCGCCAGTCGGGGACTGGCCGAGGCGTTCGGACATGGAACCGGCCACGGATTGGGCATTGAAGTGCACGAGGCGCCGCGGATTTCGCGGCGCGCCGCGTCGGACGCGGACGCTGATCAGGCCGTTGCGACCGGGATGGTCTTTACCATCGAGCCCGGCGCCTACCTTCCCGGTTGGGGAGGGGTTCGGATCGAGGACGACGTGCTGGTGACGGGGGATGGCGTGGAAATCCTGACCAGCGGCAGTACGGAACTGCTCGAGTTTTGACCGACTTCCTATGGACCTGAATCAGATTAAGGACATCCTCAATCTCGTACGCGAGCACGATCTCGCCGAGTTCGAGATCGAGCACGACGGACTTCGCCTGAAAGTGCGCAAGGACTCGAGCGGCGCGCATGTGGTGACCGTTCCGGCTTCGGCCGCCCACGCGGCGCCGCCGGCGAGTGCGGTGACCATGGCGGTGGCAGCGGCACCTGCAGCACCTGCCGCGATCGCCGTTCCGGCTGACGACCAGGACATCGACCTGGCCGTGGTGAAATCGCCCATCGTTGGCACGTTCTATCGATCCGCCGAGCCGAACGCGCCGTCTTTCGTCGAGGTCGGCGCCACCGTCAAAAAGGGCGACGTCCTCTGCATCATCGAAGCGATGAAGCTGATGAACGAGATCGAGTCGGAGTACGACGGGGAAATCGTCAACGTCTACGTGCAGAACGCGCAGCCCGTGCAGTACGGCGAGCGGCTGTTCGCGATGAGGACACGATGACGTCATGAGCCATCAGCCATAAGCCATGTTCAAGAAGATCCTGATCGCGAATCGCGGCGAGGTGGCCTTGCGGGTCATCTACGCCTGTCGGGAACTCGGCATCAAGACCGTTGCCGTCTACTCCGAGGCGGACGAGAATCAGCTCCACGTCAAGTTCGCGGACGAGGACGTCTGCATCGGCCCGGCGCGCAGCGCCGACAGCTACCTGAACGTCCCGGCGGTGATCAGCGCAGCCGAAATCACCGGCGCGGATGCGATTCACCCCGGCTACGGATTTCTCTCCGAAAGTGCCTACCTCGCTGAAGTCTGCGAGGCCTGCCACATCAAGTTCATCGGCCCGGATCCGCAGGTGATTCGCCTGATGGGCGACAAAGCCCGCGCCCGCCGCGTCATGAAGAAGGCGGGAGTGCCGATTCTTCCCGGCAGCGACGGCCCGATCGATAACGAGGAACGGGCGCTCAAGCTGGCAAAGGAGATCGGCTATCCGGTGATCGTCAAAGCGACTGCCGGTGGCGGTGGCCGCGGCATGCGCGTCGTCCGCGCCCCGGCGGAACTGTCGCACGCGGTGAAGACCGCGCAGCGCGAGGCGGAAGCGGCTTTTGGCGTCGGCGATGTCTACATCGAGAAGTACGTCGAGTCGCCCCGCCACATCGAGTTCCAGGTGCTCGGCGATCACTATGGCAACGTCGTCCATCTCGGCGAACGTGAGTGCTCGATCCAGCGGCGTCATCAGAAGTTGATCGAGGAATCGCCGTCGGTGGCGCTCAGCGACAAGATGCGTCGCAAGATGGGCAGCCTGGTCATCGACGCGGCAAAGGCGGTCAAGTACACCAATGCCGGCACCTTCGAGTTCCTGATGGATCCTGACGGTCGCTTCTATTTCATGGAAGCGAATACCAGGCTCCAGGTCGAGCATCCGGTGACGGAAATGGTCACCGGCATCGACATTGTCAAAGAACAGATTCGGATCGCCGCCGGCGAGCGTCTCGCCTTCAGGCAGGGCGAGGTGACTTTCACCGGCCACTCGATCGAGTGCCGTGTCAATGCCGAGGATCCCGAGACGTTCGTGCCGTCGCCAGGCTTGATTCACGTGTTCAGCGTGCCCGGCGGTCCCGGCGTTCGCGTCGAGACCTTTGCCCATTCCGACTGCACGATCTCGCCCTACTACGACTCGATGATTGCGAAGATCATCGTCCACGGCCGCGATCGCGCCGAGGCGATTGCGCGCATGCGACGGACCCTGGAGATGACGACGATCGAGGGAATCAAGACGACCATTCCGCTGCACCTGCGGATTCTCGCCGACCCGGAATTCGTGGCCGGCAAGTTGAGCACGTCGTTCATGGAGCGGTTCCTCGCCAAGCCAAACACCTCGGGCGGCCGTCTCGCCGAAGCCGTCTGAGGCGCACGTCAGGCGGCGTGAAGACCACGAGGTTCCTGCCGGACTTCGCGATGGTCTCGAGTTGAAACTCCCACGGTTGAACGCAATTGTTGACGTCGATGTCGCCGAGCGTGCAGGTTGGCGGCCAATTGACCTGGCCCACGCCTACCTCGCCGGCGGCGCCCGTTTTCTCCAGCTTCGTGGCAAAACCCTCTCCGGCGAGCGGTTCATGGCACTGGCGCGCGCGATCGCGGCAGCCGCGCGTGAACGGGACGCGCTGTTCGTGGTCAACGATCGCGCCGATCTGGCCACGCTGGCTGGCGCCGATGGCGTTCACGTAGGGCAGGAGGATCTTTCGGTGGCGGCGGTGCGCCGTATCGTCGGCGATACCGCCATCGTCGGTTTGTCGACGCACACTCCGGAGCAACTGGATGGCGCGCTCGAAGAACCGGTCAGCTACGTCGCGCTCGGACCGGTGTTTGGAACCGCGACCAAGGCGACAGGCTACGATGCGGTTGGTCTGGCGCGGGTCAGGCAGGCGGCGACCAGGGCTGGCCGCGTGCCGCTGGTAGCGATTGGCGGCATCTCACTCGACACGGCCGAATCAGTGCTGGAGGCTGGCGCGGCATCGGTCGCGGTCATCGGTGATCTCCTCGTGACCGGCGATCCGGCATCCCGAGTGCGCGAGTACTGCGTTCGACTCGATCGGTAGCACCGGCGGCCAACCTTGTGCCACAAACTGCGGCAGTCAAAGGCCGCCCGCGTCAACCAGCGGCGTGGCCGCGTATAATCTCCCATCGCTCGATCCACGGACTGAGAGGACATATTGGCTGGCGCACTGTTTCGAACGAAATCAATCGATCGCCTGATGGCCGACGTCGCTGGAAGCGGCGAGGCGACGCTGAAGCGGACTCTTGGTCCGGGATCGCTGATCGCTCTTGGCATTGGCGCTATCATCGGCGCCGGTCTGTTCGTGCGCACCGCCGCGGCCATCGCCGAGCGCGCTGGTCCGTCGGTGACTCTCGCGTTCCTGGTCGCCGGCTTTGGCTGCGCATTCGCGGGCCTGTGCTACGCCGAGTTCGCCTCGATGATTCCCATCGCCGGCAGCGCTTACACCTACTCGTACGCGACGATGGGCGAACTGGTGGCGTGGATCATCGGCTGGGACCTCTGCCTCGAATACGCCGTCGGCGCCGCGACCGTGTCGATTGCCTGGAGTGAGTACTTCAACAAGGTGCTCGAATACGTCGGTCTGAACGTGCCGTATCAATGGTGTCATTCGCCACTCGAGGCGAACGCTGCCGGCGTCAGCGGCATCATGAACGTGCCGGCGGTGGTCATCCTGCTGGCGATGTCGCTGTTGTTGATCCGCGGCATGCAGGAATCGGCATTCGTGAACAGCCTGATCGTCATCACCAAGGTGGCGATTGTGCTGATGGTGATTGCCATCGGCTGGGGCTTCATGAATCCGGCCAACCACACGCCGTTCATTCCCGCAGCCACCACCTACATCACGTCTGAAGGCATCAGCCACCCGTACGGCGGCATCATGGGCATTCTCGGCGCCGCCGGCGTCGTGTTCTTCGCCTTCATCGGCTTCGACGCCGTTTCGACTGCCGCGCAGGAAGCGAAAAACCCCAAGCGCGACATGCCGATCGGCATCCTTGGCTCGCTCGTCATCTGCACCGTCCTCTATGTGCTGTTCTCGTATGTGCTGAGCGGCGTGGCGACGGTGGAGGACTTCCGCACGGCGGGCAAGGAAGCGTCGGTGACCTTCGCCATCGCCAAGTATATGGTGGGCTACGCGTGGCTCGGCAAGTTCGTCACCATCGCCATCCTCGCCGGCTTCTCGTCGGTCATCCTGGTGATGCTGATGGGGCAGTCGCGCGTGTTCTACTCGATGAGTCACGACGGCCTCGTGCCAGGCATCTTCTCCGAGGTGCATCCGAAGTATCAGACGCCGTACAAGGCGAACATGCTGTTCTTCGTATTCACCGCGTTATTCGGGGCGTTTCTGCCTGAGAGCATCGTCGGCGAGATGACCAGCATCGGCACGCTCTTCGCGTTCATTCTGGTGTGTGCGGGCGTCTGGATCATGCGTGTGCGCCGGCCTGAACTTGTCCGCGGCTTCAGGGTGCCGGCGCTGCCGCTGGTCGCCGTGCTCGGCATTGTCGTCTGCGGCGCAATGATCTACGGACTGGGCTGGACCAACTGGCTCCGGCTCGGTGCCTGGCTGGTCATCGGACTGGTTTTCTACTTCTCCTACGGCATCAAGCACAGCCGGCTGGAGTTACACCAAGAGGAAGCCGGTCGCTGATTCCGGTCTCGTGAAGCGCGTGGATTCCGGAACGATGTACGACATCGGAGTGTCCGCCTGATGCCGGCGCGTCTACTCGACGGAACGTCAGTCGCGGCGGCAATCCGCGCGGAAACCGGACCGGCGGTCGCGTCCTTCGCGGCGCGAGCGGGCCGGCCTCCAGGGCTGGGTATCGTCCTCGTTGGCGAGGACCCGGCGTCGGAGATTTACGTCCGCAGCAAGTTGAAGTCGGCGGGGGAGGCCGGGCTACGCGCCGATCTCGAACGCCTGCCGGCGTCAGCCACGCTCGACCAGTTGCTGGCCGCCGTCGAGCGCCTGAACGCCAGCGACGTCCACGACGGGATTCTGGTCCAGTCGCCGCTGCCTGCGACCATGGGCCCTGACGCGGAGCGCCGCGTGTTCGATGTCATCCGGCCCGACAAGGACGTTGACGGCTTCCATCCAATCAACGTCGGCTACCTCGTGCAGAATCGCGCCCGGCTGGTGGCCTGCACACCGACCGGCGTCATCGAGCTTCTGGAACGTTCGGGGATTCGGATTGCCGGGAAGCGAGCCGTCGTCATCGGACGCAGCGACATCGTCGGCAAACCGATGGCGTTGCTGCTGCTGCACCGTGATGCCACGGTGACCGTTTGCCACTCACGGACGGTGGATTTGCCGCGCGTCTGCGCCGAGGCCGACATCCTCGTCGCGGCGATTGGCCGTCCCGGGTTCGTGTCGCAGGCATTTGTGAAGCCGGGCGCTGCGGTGATCGATGTCGGCACCAGCCAGGTCGTCGATCGGGCGACGGTCGAGCGGCTGTACGGTGCCGAGTCGAAACGTCGGGAGGTGTTCGAACGCCGCGGGTCGATCGTCGTCGGCGACGTGCATCCGGACGTGGCGGAGGTTGCTGGCGCATTGTCGCCGGTCCCCGGCGGCGTCGGGCCGCTGACGATTGCGCTGCTGCTGCGCAACACGCTGACCGCGGCGCAACTGCGAGCCGGCTGGAGCGCCTAGTCGACGACAGTTGTGCCTAGCCGACGACATTGTAGCGTCCGA
>DASXGC010000078.1:0-1882 GCA_036489235.1 Vicinamibacterales bacterium | reverse complement strand
CGCCACGCTCCGCGCCGTTTTTCGTGAACCGGACGGTCTGACTCAAACGGCCTGCTGCATGAGACGCCGTCCCTCCGACGGGCCGAAGCCGACATCGCGACTCGTCATCAGCACCGGTGCCTCACTTGAAGAAACCATTGGCGATCGCGGACACGCGCATCGCTCGGGCTCAGAAGTCGGCGCCCGATCGAGCCCGCGATCGCGTGAAGCAGAACGCTTGACAGGACTCTATTCGCGCCGCTCTGGACAACCTGATCTGCGGCCTCGTTCGACTGAAAACACGTGACGACGACTGTGCGTACCGGAGCTTTCCAATCCTGACATCTGCCGCCGACTGGAAGGACTCATCGAATACGCTGCGCGGTGTTCAAGCCGACGCCAAGAGAGTGATCAAGGATTGTCAGCCGTTCAATCGTCCACCAGCGTCCATCGCGATTGATCCCTTGAACATTCTCAATGTTCTTCGAAACCGAGATACACATCGCGCGGCGTTATTGACGTCTGGCTTCAGCACCAATACCGAGTTTCTTATCCACACCAACGACGGGCGCCACTTGCTTGTGAGGTCAGACCAGCCGATGTTCGGGGAGAATTGGCAGTCGATTACGCTCTCGATTCCGCCGGCAACCGTCCGAGATGGTGTGCGGGTCGAAGCCAAAGGGCGGACGGTTCTCGCTTTTAGAGACGAAGGGTCCTGGGGTAATCGATCTGTCGTGGATGTCATCGAGACGTGCCTTCGCTATGTAGGCGATGACGTCGTCGGCAAGTTCACACGATTTTGTGCCCCATATCCCTGAGGCGCTCCGCGGAACCGCAGCCGATTGCGAACGGTCCACGCCGATTCCCTTTCAGCACCTCGCGCTCTGGCGCGTTCTCGTGCCAGCCAAGGATTCGATTTGGCTATTGTGGGGGAGGAGGGACGGCGTCTCATTGCCGCAAGCCGTTTGAGTCAAACCGCCAGAGTTCATGAAAAACGGCGCGGAGCGTGGCGCTTCGCGGCGGTCTGATCGAAGGTCACAAAGTCGCGGGGAGAACCCGGCTGCCGATCGTTGATCGGAGCGATGCCCGGATAACCGGGACCGCCGCGACCACCCGCCAGGGTCAAAGCGCAGCGCCGTTTTTCCGGTCTGACGAAAGGCTTGCGGCGTGAGATGCCGTCCCTCCGGTCGCCAGAGGCGACTCCGTTCGAGCGGAGGCCAACTTCCCGGCGCGCGAAGCGGAGGCGCCCGAGCGAGCCCGTGATCGCGTCGGGAGTCGGCTGAAGCAGGACACCGCCGGCACCGTCGAACCAGATGGCAGGCCTGACGAGACCAGGGTGCGCGTACCTGCGCTACTTGCGCCTGGCGTGCGGCGGCGCGGTGCTCGAGCGGATCGTCAGCGTGTGCGGCAGCGTGACCGACTCTGGCGCCTTCGCGTCGCTGGCCAGGATCGCCAGCAGGAGCGCCACCGTGCCCTCGCCGATCGCGCGCATCGGTTGGGCGACGGTGGTCAGCGGTGGCTCGATGCAGCGCGCGAACCGGATGTCGTCGAACCCGACGACCGACACGTCGAGCGGCACGCGCAGACCGCGGCGCTTGGCGGTTTCGACGGCGCCCATCGCCATCTCGTCGTTGAAGCAGAAGATCGCCGTCGGCCGTTCCCGCCGCCCCAGCAGGCGCTCGGCGCAGGCCGCGCCCGACTCGATCGAGAAGTCGCCGTTCATGACGATGAAATCGCGCTCCGCTTTCTGAAGCTTCGCGCGCGCCGTCGCGCCGCGCAGGCGATCGCGGCTGAGCGGGCTGGCCAGCGGCCCGGTGACGATGCCGATGTGGCGATGGCCCAGCCGGTAGAGATAGTCCATCGCTTCAGCCGCGGCCTTGGCGTTATCGATGTGCACGCTGGG
>DASXGC010000214.1:0-7806 GCA_036489235.1 Vicinamibacterales bacterium | reverse complement strand
CAGAAGGTCTACGCCGCGGTGGAGCAGGAGCTGAAAAAGGACCGCTCGCCGTCCAAGGCCCTGCAGGTCTCCGATTTCGGCCTGGTCATTGTCACGCGCAAGCGCGTGAAGCAGAGCCTGGAGCGGGTTCTCACCGAGCCGTGCCCATACTGCGCCGGCACTGGCGTGATCAAGTCGAGCTCGACGATCTGCTACGAGATCCTGAACGAAGTGAAGAAGGTGAGTCCCGACATCAACGGCCACCGGCTGCTGCTGCGGGTGAACCCGGACATCGCACGTGCGCTGAAGGAAGAGGAGAGCGGCGTGATGAAGGACTTACGACAGGCGATTGGAAAGGACGTCACCATCAAGGCTGACGTCCATCTCCATCACGAACAGTTCGATGTAATGGCGGTTTAGGCCGCCGACACCGGTAAATTGATGATGTAGTTCGTGCCGCCCTTGTTGATCCAGACGCGGCCGTAGTCGCCGCCCTTGAGAAGCTGGAACATCGAGGTGCCCGGCTTCGGGTGCGCGCCCTTGACGATCTTTCCGATCTCGTCGGCCGGCACGACAGTCGCGACCTCGCGGCCGACGACCTTGCCGCCCTTGAGGAACTCGACGTAGCGCTCTGCGCTTTGCGTCTGTCCCACGCCCGGCTTTGGCTCCTCCGTCGTCAGCCGCACCATGTAAGTGCCGGCCGCGAGCGGTTTGCCGTCCGCCATCACATTCTTGGCAATGTTCACGGTGCCGAGTGATGGGTTGTCCGACTTCATGCCCTGCGCGAAGGCTGGTGTCACGCCCAACGCCGAAACCAGTGCACCCAACAAAATCAATCGCTTCATTCCGGCCTCCAGATTAAAACGCCCGATAGCTGAGCCCACTGCCGCCATTATACCGATGTCGGAGCAAAGCGGGTGCCGTACATGAATCGGCTAAAACAGCCGATATCTATTGGTTTTTGTGGCCGCCGGGCTGTATCGGATCGATGCGAGCGAGGTCTACTGTTTGGCGATCACGACGTCACCACTGAAAGTTCTGACAGAGATGGTGGCACTGCCGTCGCCGTAAGTGGCCCGCATGTTATGACTGTTGACGGAGCTCGTGCGGTGCCGGTCGGTGTTGCCATCGGCGGTGGTCGAGCTGTTGCGTGAAGAGTCGCCGCCAATCGTTAGCGGCAGTTCCGAGCGAATCGAGCCGCTGAAGCTGCTTGCCGTCAGCTCGAAGCCTGGAGGATTGGCCAGCGTCAACCGCACGTTCCCCGAGTGCGAATTGATCTCGTAGCGGCCCGCTTTCGCAATCGTTCCGGAGTAGCCGACGTTGCCGCTCACGGACTTGACCGTCAATCGCTCGCACGCGACGTCGCCAAGGGTCACATTGCCGGAAACCGAATTCACGTCGAGTCCGCGAACCTTCACGGCCTTGGCCGAGACGTTCCCGCTGATGCTGCCGACGATGACGTCCCCGTCCGCCACGCCACTGAAGGACACGTCTCCAGAGACGCTCTTGGCGAGCTCGAGTTTGGGCGTATCGCTGGTGGTGACATCACCGCTGATCGTTTCGGCGCGCACGGCGCCGTGGACGGCTGTGATCTTCACCGTCCCGGAGACCGAGTGCAACTCCACGCCGGCCGACGCCGGCACCGTCACGGAGTAGTCGACCGAAACGCCATTGCCCCGACGCCCGCGGTCGCTGCGATTCGACTCGGTCTCGGTCCGGACATCGACGCGTCCCGGGCGGTCGTCCACCGTAATCTGCACCAGCGCCAGCTCGCTCTTGTCTCCATGCGTCCGCTTGACCGCTTCGATCGACACGTCGTCTCCAGAGCCGCCCGTCACCGTGATGTCGCCCGAGATGTTCGTGATGGAAAGGCGACCGTCCCGTCCGAGCTTGATCTTGCGCGAGAACCGCTCGGTCTGTTCCGCACCGTTGCTGTGCCCCTGATACGCGTGCGAGGTTCGCACTGCGTCGCGGGCGATGACGCGCGGAGGATCGGGCGGCAGCGGAGGCTGTGCGGCGGCCGGGACGACTGTCGCCGCGAATCCGGCCACGACGAACGAGAGTATGAGTCGCATGTCAGTCGCCCTTTGTCTTGAGGTCCGAGACGATTCGGGCCGCCCCGGCCTCGTTGCCTTTGCGCATTTCGTTGATCAGCGCAACCGTGTCTTCGAGAAGAGACAGCTTGGTTTTGAAGTTTTCGATCAGGCTCTGCTGCGCCGGCTCGCTCGCCGGCTGCGATCGCACCGCCGCGCGGCTCTCGCCGATCGCCTGATCAATGACAGCCAGGTTCTTCTGCAGTGTCGCCGCCGTGCGTCCGTCGAGCGCGCCCTGATCGTCCTTGGCGATCTGCTCGAGCCCCTTGATCGCCTTCTCGTAGTGCTGCTCGGCCTGACGCATCTCGCTTTCGAGCACATCGGCGCTCGCGCCGCTGGCGACCGCATCCGGCGCCGCGGTCGCGAGCGTGCCGGCCGAGGCAGGTGGCCGTTCGGCCGTTGTCGAGCGGAACTGCGAGCGGCCGATAGTCAGACCGACCGCGGTAACCAGGACAGCCGCGGCGGCCAGCCAGCGCCACCTGTGGTGTCCTGCCTTCGCCGGACCGTCGTTGGCCGCTTCCAGCTCGATCGCCCGTTCGATTCGCGCCCACGCTCGGACTGGCGGATCGCGGAACTCGAGTGTCGAGGCCGCATTCACGATCGCGCGCAAATCCTCGACGAGACTGCGACAGACCGCGCAGGCTTCGAGATGCCGTTCGACCTCGGCGCGTTCGCCCGGATCGAGCGTCGCGTCGGCGTAGGCGTTGAGGATGTCTTCGTTCGGATGCATATTTCAGGTCCGGCTAAAGCCGGACACTACGTTCGAGTCCGGCTAAAGCCGGACACTACCAGTCAACTCTTTCCCAGCAGCCCGCGCAGCTTGAGCCGCGCCTTGAACACCTGCGACTTCGACGTTCCCTCCGCGATGCCAAGCATCCGGCCGACCTCCTTGTGGTCGTAGCCCTCGATGTCGTGCAGGACGAACGCCTCTCGACATCCATCCGGCAGGCGTTCGAGCGCCCGGTCCAGATCCAGCCGTGCGATGGGAGTGTCGTGCCGCGCGAGCGGCTCGAACGATCCAGCCGCGTCCAGCGTATCGGTGACCTTTCTCATCTTGACCTGCCGACTCCGAACGTAGTCGAGGCAGTGATTCAAAGCCAGACGGTAAAGCCACGTGCCGATCGCCGATTCTCCCTTGAAGCCGCCCAACTTGCGATGGGCCTGGAGGAAAATCTCCTGCAGCAGATCCTCGCCGTCCTCGGTCGACCCGGCCATCCGGCAGGCGAGACTGAAGATGCGCGGTGCCTGCTCCCGGTAAAGGGTTTCGAACGCCTCGATGTCTCCCACCTGAAACGGCGCGCCAGCCCTCCGATCCTCGGGTTTACGCTCCAACTGCTTAGACGAGAACGGTATCGGGGGGCGTTGCTTCGCGGCGGTCACACAAGCAGATACGAGAAAAACAGGCCTGAATGTTCATCTCCTGCGCCGGCGCGGCGGCTTCCAGGTCACCCGATCGAGCTCGCGGACCCGCTTCCCGGAGACGACGATGCCCTCGGCGATGAGCAGCGATCGCTTGAGGTGCTCGTTGCCCCCGTAGCCGCCGAGGCGGCCGCCGGCGGCGATCACGCGGTGGCAGGGCACGTCTCGACGGTGGCACGTGCGCATGATGTTGCCCACGGCCCGCGCCGCTCGCGGGCTCCCGGCCAGTTGCGCGATCTCGCCGTAAGCGGCAACCCGCCCCGGCGGAATCCGCCGGACGATCGAGAGCACTTTCGCCGCGAAGCGGTCGGGTGCGGCCGCTACTCGAGGCATGGCAGCGGATGACCCTCCGCCTTACGCAATGTCACGCCTGAGAGCGCCGCCAGCGTCGGGGCGACGTCAGCCGGAGAAGCGGGCTCGCGATAGACGCCGTGCTTCACGCCTCGCCCCATGATCAGGATCGGCACTCGCTGGTCGTCCTGGCTTGCCGAGCCGTGGGTCGTGCCGTTGGCCGAAAACATCCAGCCTGGCTTGAGGGCCAGGATCAGATCGCCGCCGCGTCCTGGAAAATAACTCAATGCGGCGGCGCGCAACAACGTGTCGTTCGAGGCTGCCGCGGCGGCGGTCAGTTCCTCGTGCCTGAAGACACGCAGCACGCCCGGCTGGGCCGCGACCGCCGCCATGACATCTTTCAGCAGCGTCGCGGACTTGGCAATCTTGCGATAGACACCCGGGTGGAAGTAGATGTCGTTGCTGTCGACGACCGCGACGTGCTTGCCGTCGCCAAGCGCGGGCGTCAACACCTTCTCGAGCGCGGCGGTGACGCCCGGCGTGCTGAAACGTCCGGCGTCGTGTCCCTCGGCGACCAGCTGCTCGGGAATCGGCGTCACGCCGTGATCGGCGGTCAGGCCGACGACCCATTGATCGCGGCCGACCAGCGCATCGAGCCGTTCGAACAACAGGCCGAGCGTCAGGTCGAGGTGCGCGTACATGTCCTGAATCTCGTGGCTGCGCGGGCCGAACGCGTGTCCCACCAGATCGGGACTGGAGAAGCTGACGGTTAAGACGTCGGTGTGATCGTGGGTGCCGAGATGAAATGATTCGGCGAGCGCTGCGGCGAAGCGGCCGAGATAGGCATCCGCGAACGGACTGCGTTCCCACCGGGTGAAATACGCCAGGTCGGGCTTTACCGACGCGGCCTTGAGGGGGTGCGGAAACGTGGAGGTCCAGCCGGGCGGCGCTGCTTCGGCCAGCCCGGCGTCAGGACCCGAATAGCGTTCGAGCGGCAGCATCCGCTCCCACGTCTTGTCGAAATCAGCAGTAGTCGGATTCGCGTCGACGAACTTCTTCACTTGAGGGACGGGGCCGTTCGCATAGACCGACGAGGTGACCCACGCGTCCAGCGAGTTGCTCAGCCAGGTGACGGCGTCTCCGCCATGACCGCCGAGCATGACCGCGCTGCGATCTTTCAATGAGAGGGACACGACGTGCGCATGGTGCTCAGTGCGCATCACGTCGGTGAAGGTCGGCACCGCCAGTCGATGTGCGCTGTCGCCGCCGTTCACCTCGACGCCGTAGCTGATGTCAGCGGCGTGAAGATCCTGCGTACAGGTCATCTGGCGCTCGACATCGCGGTCCCACCAGCCGTTCTGGAACACGCCATGGCGGTGGGGATACGCACCGGTCGAAATGGTGGCATGTCCGGCGCAGGTGAAGGTGGATAAGTACGGATACGCGGCCTGCTGAAACCACGCGCCTTCTTCGACCAGGCGATGAAGCCCACCGGTCCAGTCGGCCTTGAAGCGATCGATGTAGTCCGCTCGCATCTGATCGACGACGACGATCACGGCAAGCTTCGGCGGGGCGCCGGCGGCCGCGGCCGGCCCGCTCGACAACAGCAGCGCCGCGACCGCGGCGCGCAGCAACTTGTTCACGCTCGGGATCTTACATCAGCATCAACGGGTCGAGGCCGTAGTCGGCGGGGTCGAGCGGCGCGACAATCGATCCAGCGAGCGCCGGGTTCTCGCTGTGTTCCCAGAGGTTGATCTCGTACGGCAGGTCGAGACGCTTGCCCTCGGCGTTGATCAGCACCCGGACCGCGGGCCGATAGGGATCCGGTGCGTTGATGGTGCGCACGACCGCGATATCGCCGGTGTTGAGGCGGACCAGATTACCTGCCGGATAGATGCCGACCAGTTGCACGAAGCGCCGCACCAGATGCGGATCGAACTGGGTGCCGTCGCTGCGTTTCAACACTTCGAGGATGCGGTCGGTCGCAAAGGCCTTCTGATAGCGGCGCTGCGATCGCATGGCGTCGTAGACGTCGGCAATGCTGCACAGCATGGTCCCGATGTTGAGCGTTGCGCGTTTTGCGGCGTCCGGATAGCCAGAGCCGTCCATCCGCAGGTGGTGTTCGAAGGCGACGATCGGCGCCAGCGTCGGCACCTCCGGCGTCATCCGCAGGATTTCAGCGCCGTCCACCGTGTGGCGCTTCATGATCGTGAACTCGGCGTCTGTCAGCTTTTCCGGCTTGTTCAGGATTTCGATCGGTGTTTTGACCTTGCCGATGTCATGCATCAGCGCTGCGAGGCCGAACTCTCGGAGCAGCGGACCGTCGATTCCGAGTCCTCTCGCCTGGCCCATGGTCAGAATCGAGACGTTGACCATGTGCGTGAAGGTGTAGTTGTCGTAATTTTTTAGTGTGGTCAGCGCCAGCAGGGCCGTTCGATTTTGCGCGACCGCCTGGGCGAGGCCGTCGATCATCGTGCGCGCCACCGCGGCGTCGGGCTTGCCCTCGGTCAGGGCGCTGTCCCACACACTCCCCGCCGCCTCGACCGCGTCAGAGTAGAGCCGCTTGATCGTGGCCATGTCGCTCAGATCGGCGGCGACACGCTGGCCGATGGTGACGCGGCCGACGCGGAAATGAGTGATCGGCGGGAACGGGGCCGCCTCGCCGTCCGTGATCGGATCGACCGACATCACCGCGTCGATGAACGCCGCCACTTCGTCGGTGGTGACCCCGCGTTCAACGGTGATCCGCTCGACGCCGCTCTGCTGGAGACGCTTGATCAGCGGTCCCAATGCGTCGGCTCGCGCCATCGGCATGTCATCCACGATCACTTCGTCGCCGACCAGTCCGATCACGACCACCGGCTGCAGGCTGTGAAGGAGCTGGAAGGCGCCCGAGAGCGAGTCCAGGTTTCGCGCGATGATTGGATGGCCCTTCGAGTAGAGCTGCGCCGAGCGTAAGGCGGCGGCGAACCTCCGCAGCAATTCGTCGGCGAGCTGCAGGCGCGGCGCGCTCACGATTCACCGTCCCGCGCGGTGGACTCGGGCCGGGATGGCCGCACGTTGGCGAGTTGGGCACGGGCCGCGGATCGAATGCCGCGCGACCCACTGGCAATCGCCTCTTCCAGGACGGCGACCGCTTCCGCGGTTCCGATCCGCGCCAGCGCCGCGGCCGCCGTCTGCCGGATCTCTGACGTGCGGCGCGGCGCCCACCACTCGCCCTTATACAACGCGGTCTGCAGCGGCGTCACGCCAGCCGGATCGCGCAGCACACCCAGCGATTCGATGGCGCGCAGGTAAATCGACGACAAGGCGCCCTTGTGATCGACGTGGCCGAGAATATAGGCAAAAAGCGGCGCCGCCCGCTCGTCGCGAACCAGGCTGATCGACTGCATGATCGCCTCGCGCGATCGTTCGGTGCCTGAGGTCAAGGCCTGTTCGAGGATGCGATAGGCCGCGTCCGTACCGACATTCAGGATGGCGCGCACGGCCTCGCGCTGCACCTGTTGCTCGTTGTCGTCGAGCAACTCGGTCAGATCCGGCAACGCCTCGCTTCCGCCAACCTGACGCATCAGTTGGATGGCGGTGCGTCGTACGGCCGGATTAGGGGAGTTCTTGAGGCGCTCGATGGTTCGCCGCCCGATCGATCCGAACGCGAGCAGGACGGCGGTCAGGCGTTCGCGCGTACGAGACCGCTGCTCCTCGGACAGGGTTTCGGCCAGCGGACGGACGATGACCTCGCCGAGCGACACGCACATCGCTTTGACCCGTTCGAACTGGGCATCGTCGATGGTGGCGAGATGAGTGGTGACGTGGCGCATCATCGATCCGGCGATGAGCAGGTCGATCGCGGTGATCGCGTGCTGACGTTTGATCTTACTGCCGTGACCGCCGCTCACCTGCACGAGTGCGGCAATCAGCGCCAGCGCGGCGTCGAAATCGCCGACCAGCAGGAGGTCTTCGAGCAGCGCCACCAAGGGCGTCATCAACTCGCCCCAGCGGTCGTCGTCTTCCTCGATGCCGAGCA
>DASXGC010000210.1:0-6650 GCA_036489235.1 Vicinamibacterales bacterium | reverse complement strand
CTGCACGACAGCTACTTCGACGTCGTGTTGAGCGACCTCAAGATGGGCGGGAGCGACGGCCTCGACGTGCTGCGCACGACGCGGGCGCTGCATCCGACGACGGCGGTCATCCTGATGACGGCGTTCGGATCGGTGAACACGGCCGTCGAGGCCATGAAGATCGGTGCGTTCGACTACGTGCAGAAGCCCTTCGAGATCGAGGAAATGGAGGTCAAGATCGAAAAAGCGCTCGAGGTGAAACGCCTCAAGCACGAACTCGAATACCTCCGCGGCACACAGCAGGACATTTACGAGTTCGACAAGATCGTCGGCACCAGCGCCGCGCTGCAGCACGTCCTCGACATCGTCAAGAAGGTGGCGAAGAGCAACACGACGGTGCTGATCCGCGGCGAAACGGGCACCGGCAAGGAGCTGATCGCCGGCGCGACGCACCACAACTCGCTGCGTGCGGGGCGGAACTTCGTCAAGGTGAACTGCGCGGCGCTGCAGGAAAACCTGCTCGAATCCGAACTGTTCGGGCACGAGAAGGGCGCGTTCACCGGCGCCGACAAGCAGCGCATCGGCCGCTTCGAGCAGGCGGACGGGGGCACGCTGTTCCTCGACGAAATCGGCGACATGAGTCCGAGCACCCAGGCGAAGATCCTGCGGGTATTGCAGGAGCACGAGTTCGAACGGCTCGGAGGCACCCGGACGCTGAAGGTGGACGTGCGGCTGATTGCCGCCACCAACCGCGATCTGTCGGCGATGGTGCAGTCCGGACACTTCCGCGAGGACCTGTATTACCGCCTCAACGTGGTCTCGATCGAGATGCCGCCGCTGCGCGAGCGCAAGGACGACATCGTGCCACTGGCGCAGACCTTCATCCGCCGGTTCGCCGGCGAGCTGAAGAAGAAGATCGACGGACTCGAGCCGGAAGCGCAGAAGCTGCTGATGCGCTACAACTGGCCAGGCAACATCCGCGAGCTCGAGAACACCATCGAACGGGCGATTCTGCTGTCAGAAGGAAAAGCGATCGCCTCGGTGGACCTGCGGCTCGGCGAGGCGCCGACCGCCGGAGCCGTACAGAGTCACACCTCGGTGGTCAAGATTCCACCGACCGGCATCGCTCTCGAGGACATCGAGCGGCACGCGCTGATCGAGGCGTTGAAGATGTCGAACTGGGTTCAGAAGGACGCGGCGGAGCTGCTGGCGATCAGCCCGCGCGTGATGAACTACAAGATCAAGACACTGGCGATCGAGTTTCCACGCGGCCGCCGCGCCGCGCCGCTCGTCGCCGCCGCCAGCTAGCGCGATTCTTCATCTCGAAGACGCGCAGTTCACGAAGGGCACGAAGATCATTCAGGCTGCCGCCTGGTGGTTTTCGTGCCTTCGCGTTTTTCCGGACTGACGACTGACGGCCGATCACGCTTTCGAGTTCGACCGATCGTGGTGAGTCACCTGTCCGAGCGAGCCGGCGCTGCCCCAATGTCCCACCTTGTAGATCCTGATACCCACGCTACGGGTTTCTGAAATCAGCGTCCCGTCGGCGGTGTAGCGGAAGTAGCCCGCCAGGGTGTGCGCCTTGTCGTGGGTGGCGTGAATCACGACCGGGCGGACCGGACGATCGCGGGTGTAGGCGTAGGTGCCGACCGCGCCGCCGGCCAGCTCGTTGAACTCCGGCAGGTTCGTGTCGAGGGCCCGGTTCTGAGTTTCCGCGCGTCGGGTGGTCACCGTCAGACGGCTCTTCACGCCTTTGACCTTCCACCCCGACATCGGATGCCCTTCGCGGGCGTCACGCGCACGTTCGCGCGGCCCATAGCCGAAGTTGACGCTGGCAGTCCGCGTCCCGACCGGGAATGGCGGTTCGTAGGTGCCCCGGCTGGTGGTCGGATCGTTCAGGATCGCCTCGTTGCCGTAGCCGAACGCTCCCAGATAGTTCTGCTCCGCTCTGGTCGTCGCGTTCTCGGCGTCGGGATAGGAGATGCCGATGAAATCGACCTCGCGGATGATGGTCGAGGCCAGCTGGATGCCCCAGCGGCCATCGTTGTTCGTCACCGAGTAGACGCCGTCGCAGACCAGCAGCTTCTGACCGTCGGGCGTGTACCGCGCGAAGGACAGTGAGAACGCGGCCCCGACCGGGCAATACAGGTGGACGTTGATGCCCTCGAGCAGATCATACGAGCCGCGCAGGATCTTGCTCTTTCCCGATCCCGCGGCGTTCAGCGACGGCGGCGGCGTGGCCGCGAAATCGGCGGCGGACTGGACGACGATCGGCTCGATGTCTTCGTAGATCGCGAATGGAAAGTGGAGCGTGCGGGCGATGCCCTGGACGTCCCGCTGGCTCAGCGCGGTGAAGTACTCGGTGACGAGGCGGAAGCCTTCAGACACCGGCGTCGCGAAACTGACCGGGAAACGCGAATCGAGCTGACCGCCTGGGCGTAGGCCCGCGGGCTTGGCGAAATCGTCTGGACCGGCTGGCGGTGCGGGCCGAGCCTGGGCCGCTCCGGCGGCCTGTGCGCCGAGCGATCCGAGTCCGCCGGCGCCGCCTACGGCGCCAATCATGCCGGCGGTACCGACCGTCTGAACGAATTGACGCCGATCAAGATGCCGCGACTTCATGACCGTGCTCCTTTGGCCCGTTTGGTTCGGCCTCGTGTGGTGTCGCCGTGATTTAGGTCGAGGACTTCGCGCGCGGGTGCGCCTTGTTGTACACGTCCAGCAGCTGCGCCGCGTTCACGTGCGTATAGCGCTGCGTGGTGCTGAGCCTGGCGTGACCGAGCAGTTCCTGGATCGCGCGGAGGTCGGCGCCACGCTGCAGGAGATGCGTCGCGAACGAATGCCGCAGCGCGTGCGGGCTGATGCCGGTTCGCGTGCTGCTGGCCGCAACGTGCTGCCGTACGAGACGATCGACGCTGCGGACGGTAAGCCGGGTGCCGCGATAGTTCACGAACAGCGGGTCCCGTTTTCTCCGGTCTGCAGGTCTGTGGTGACCGGCTTTCGGCGGAATGACTCTTGACCCATTCTTCGTTGCGCCCCGCACCAGCGACTCGCGATCGTTCAGGTAAGCGCGAATCGTCTTCGCCGTCGCGGTGTTGAACGGCACGATGCGTTCTTTCCCGCCCTTGCCCAGGACGCGGACCATCTTGGCGCCGAGATTCACGTCTTCGAGATCGAGCCCGGCGAGTTCGGCGAGACGCAGACCCGAGGCATAGAACAGCTCGAGGATGGCGCGATCGCGGCGACCGAGTGGCGTATCGGCCGGCGCGTCGAGCAGCGCGCTCATTTCGTCCTCTGACAAATGGGCGGGCATGCGGATATCGCGTTTCGGGGTCGGAACCAGCGACCCGGGATCGTCGGCGATCAGCTCCTCGCGACGCAGATAACGCAGGAACGTCCGCACCGCTGCAAGTTTGCGGGCAGCCGACGCCCGCGACTGCCCGGCCTTGTGCAGCTCGCCGAGAAAACTTCGAATCGCCGGGCGATCGAGCCGCTCCGGCGCCAGTTCCGCGCGCTTGACGCCGGCCGCGGTCGCGACGTGCGCGATGAACTGCGACAGATCGCTGTCGTAGGCGCGCACCGTATGCGGGGACACGTTGCGGTTCAACGCCAGAAACCGAAGAAAGGATTTGAGGTGTTCGATCATCGTCGCCAGGCCTCGAGGTCCGCCAGCGCTCGCTCCGACAGCGCCTGATTCCGAAGCTTCTTGCTGCGCATCTGCTGCTCCGGCGCCGGCATGATTCCGAACGTGATGTTCGACGGCTCGTAATGCGCCGGGTTCGCGTGCGACACATAGTACGCCAGTGCGCCGATCGCGGTGGTGCGCGGCGCGCTGGTCACCGCCCGGCCCGATGCGAGCGCGGCGGCATTGATGCCGGCCAGCAGCCCCGAGGCCGCCGACTCGACGTAGCCCTCGACGCCCGACATCTGTCCGGCGAAAAACAGCGTCGGCCGGCTGCGAACCTGCCAGGTTTCGGCGAGGACGGTCGGGCCGTTCACGTAAGTGTTGCGGTGCACCATGCCGAAGCGCACGAACTCCGCCTGTTCGAGGCCGGGAATCAGCCGCAGCACCCGCGCCTGATCGCCCCATTTGATCTGCGTCTGGAACCCGACCAGGCTGAAATGGTCGCCGGCGAGGTTGTCCTGCCGGAGCTGGACAGCGGCGTAGGGCTCGCGGCCGGTGTGCGGATCGGTCAGGCCGACCGGCTTCATCGGCCCGAACCGAAGTGTGTCGCGGCCGCGATGCGCCATCACCTCAATCGGCAGGCAGCCCTCGAAGAACTTTTCCTTGTCGAAGTCGTGGACGGTGGCCGATTCGGCAGCGACGAGCGCGTCGTAGAAACGGTCGTAGTCGTCGCGTGTCAGCGGGCAATTCAAATAGTCGCCGGCGCCATCGTCCACCCCGCACGCAGGGCCGGTGGGGGCGGAGCTTGCTCCGCCCTGAAAACCCAGCGGAGCGAGCTCCGCCGCTACGTCCCTGCCGCCCCGAAGACTCCTGTCCCATCGCGACTGACGAAACACCTTCGAGCGGTCGATGCTCTCGGCGAGGACGATCGGGCTGATCGCGTCGTAAAAATACAACGCGCCCTGTCCAACGATCGACGCGAGTTCCACTGACAAGGCGTCGGACGTCAGCGGTCCGGTCGCAACGATCACCGGCTCCTGCTCGCTCGATGCGGGAATCGCGGTGATTTCTTCGCGGACGATGGTGACGAGGGGATGCTGGGAGAGCGTCTGCGTGATCGTGTCGGCAAACCGCTCACGATCGACCGCAAGCGCCGCGCCGGCAGGGACGCGGCTCGCTTCCGCGGCCCGCATCACGAGCGAATCGAGCCGCCGCATTTCTTCCTTCAGCAGGCCGACGGCGTTGTCGAGTTTGTCGCCGCGAAAGGAATTGCTGCAGACGAGTTCGGCGAGGCGATCGGTCTTGTGGACGGCGGTCGCGCGCACCGGCCGCATCTCGTAGAGCGTGACCGCAACGCCGCGCGAGGCCACCTGCCAGGCGGCCTCGGATCCGGCGAGGCCCCCGCCGACAATCCGGACGGCCATCAGCTGGCGCGCTTGCGAACCGCGCGCTTCCCGGCAGCGGCCTTTGACTTGGCTTTCAGCTTGCCCTTGGCTTTCAAGGCCGGCTTCGCTGCCGCTTCCTCGGCCGGTTTAGCCGGACGTTTGCCGCGTCCGCGGGACGCCGTGCCGCCAGAGCCGCGGCGACCCCTGCGCGGCTCGCGCGGCGGCGCGCCCCGGCGGGCCTCGAGCAGCGCCTGCGCTTCTTCGAGCGTGATCGTCGCCGGATCCCCGCCCTTCGGAATCGACGCGTTCACCTCGCCGTCGGTGACGTAGGGACCGAAGCGTCCCTCGAGCACCTGCAGCGCATTGCCGCCGTCAGGCACCTCAATCTTGCGAATCACCCGCTTCTGCGCCTGTCGCGAAGACCGCTTGGGCGCGGCCAGCAGCGCGAGCGCGCGTTCGAGATCGACCGTGAACAGATCGTCGCTGGCTTCGAGCGAGCGGTAGTCGTCGCCCTTCTTGATATACGGACCAAACCGGCCCAGGCCGGCAACGATGACCTCGCCGGTTTCCGGATCGGCGCCGAGATCGCGCGGCAGCTCGAGCAACTTGAGTGCGTCCTCGAGCGTGACCGTGGACTCGGTGAGGCTGCCGGTCAGCGATGAGCGCTTCGGCTTCTCCTTGATGCCCTTCTCCGGCGTCTCGCCAAGCTGCACGTAGACGCCGAACCGGCCGTTGATCACATAGACCTTCATGCCGGTCTTCGGATCGTCGCCGAGCGTGCGCGGGCCTTCGGCCTTCGCGCGGATCAGCGTCATCGCCTTTTCGATCGTCAGGTCGGCCGGCGCCAGCGTCGGCGGCAACCCTGCGGTTTTTCCTGGACCACCTTCACCGAGCTGCAAAAACGGACCGTAACGCCCGATGCGGACGCGGACCTGCGCACCCGACTCGAGATCGGCGCCGACGTCGATCAGTGGGTAATCGGCTTTTTCTTGCGCTTGCTTGACCGCTTCTTCCAGACCACGGTGATGCTTGTCGCCACGATAGAACTGCTTGATGAAGTCGAGCCACTCGCGTTCGCCGCGCGAGATCTGATCGAGGTCCTCTTCCATTTCCGCGGTGAACTCGGTGTCGATCAGATCGCCGAAATGGTCCCGCAAGAGGCGCGTGACGGCGAACGCGGTGAAGCTCGGGACCAGCGCCTTGCCCTGGCGGAACACGTAGCCGCGCCGCTCGATGGTGCCGATCGTGGCCGCAAACGTGGAGGGCCGGCCGACGCCGATCCGCTCCAGCTCCTTGATCAGCGACGCTTCGGTATAACGCGCTGGCGGACTGGTCTCGTGGCTCTTGGCGTCGAGCGACGCCAGCCGCACGCGGGTACCGTCGCGGGCGATGCGCTCGCCGACGGCCAGCGCCGGGAGCACCGTTTCCTGCTCTTCGAGCTCCGCCGACGGATCGTCACTGCCTTCGACGTAGGCGCGGCGGAAGCCGGCGAACTCGATGGCCTTGCCCGATGCAGCGAAGATTGCAGTTTGATCGTTTCCGGCCGGCGCCGAGATCTCGGCGTTGGTCCGCAACACCCGCGCGTCCACCATCTGCGAAGCCATGGTCCGCTTCCAGATCAATTCGTAGAGACGGAGGTCGTCACCGCTCAGCACGTCCCCAAG
>DASXGC010000464.1:0-12851 GCA_036489235.1 Vicinamibacterales bacterium | reverse complement strand
CCGCCTCGCGAAGCGTTGCGCGAACGTCTGACGCGCGAACGCCGGCGGCGTCCTTCGTCGATCGATACCGAGGAACTGTTCGTTGATCCAGCGCCCGACCCCGCTTTGCGCCGCGGCATTCGCGATCGGCGCCAGCCGGCTGCCCCATTCCGACAGCGTCCGCACGTGACCGATCGCTCTCGTCCGCAGCGGCATCCCGTGGCGCTCCCAGTAGCCCGCGAGAAACTCGCTCTTGAATCGCGCGACGTCCACGCCGACCGGACACTCGGCCTTGCAGGCGCGGCACTCTAGACAGAGGTCGAGGACGTCGTGCACGTCGTGGTCACTGAGCCCCGACTCTCCCAACCTGCCAGCCATCGCCAGCCGCAGCGTGTTCGCCCGGCCGCGGGTCGAATGTTTCTCTTCGCGCGTCGCCATGTACGACGGGCACATCGCGCCGTCCAGGGTCTTGCGACACACGCCCAGGCCGCTGCACATCTCCACAGCGCGACCCATGCCGCCGTGTTCGGTGTAGTCGAAGCGGGTTGCGGGATCCGGAGTGTCGTATCCGGAGCCGTAGCGAAGGTTCGCGGTCAGCGGTTGCGTGTCGACGATTTTGCCGGGATTGAACCGTCCGTCAGGATCGAACACCTGCTTCACGCGGCGGAAGGCATCGTAGAGAACCGGACCGAACATTTTCTCCGTGAACGCGCCGCGAACGAGGCCGTCGCCGTGTTCGCCCGAGAGTGCGCCGCCGAATTCGAGCACCAGGTCGGCAATCGCGTTGGCGATCGACTGAAATTTCGCCACCCCTTCGGCGGTTTTCAGGTTCACCACCGGGCGAACGTGCAGGCAGCCGACCGAGGCGTGCGCGTAAATGCCGGCGACCGTGTCGTGATCGCGAACGACCTTCAGAAACCGCTCGATGTAGTCGCGCAGCCGCTCGGGCGCGACCGCGGTGTCCTCGACGAAGGATAACGACTTGGCATCGCCCTTCATCGCCATCGACAGCCCGAGCGACGCTTCGCGGAAGCTCCAGACGCGCGCCTGATCGGCCGCACTGGTGGCCCGGCGCCAGCAACAGCGGAAGCCTGACGCGGCAAGTTCCCGCTCGAGTTGCTCGAGCCGGCGCAATAGATCCTCCGGCCGATCGCCGTAGAACTCGACGCACAGCAGCGCACCAGGCTCGGTCTGCAGGATGCTGCGCCGCAGCGCGTCGAGCGCGGGGCTCTCGCGCGCGTGGTCGAGGATGAACCGGTCCATCACTTCGATTGCGGACGGCTGATGGCGGAGCACCAGCGGCGTCGCCGCCAGCGCATCGAGCAATTCGTCGAACTCGATGGTCAACACCGCCTTGGCTGCCGGCAACGCCACGAGACTGATCTTCGCCGCGACCACGATGCCGAGCGTGCCCTCCGACCCGACGATCAGCTTCGCGAGATTGAAGGGCCTGGACGGATCCGTGAACTCGTCCAGGTTGTATCCGCCGACCCGCCGTAGCACTTTTGGAAAGCGCCGATCGATCTCGACACGGCAGCCGGATGCGACATCGCGAACGGTTTGATAACAGCGCGCCTCGAGCGTGTCGCGGGACGAGGCCTCCGCCAGCTCGGATGGATCGAGCGATCGAAGGTGGACCGTCGAACCATCGGACAGCACCACGCGTAGTTCGAGGACGTGGTCGATGGTCTTGCCGTACAGGACGGAGCGCGCACCGCTCGAATTGTTGGCAATCATGCCGCCGAGCGTGGCGCGGCTGGCGGTTGAAATGTCAGGCGCAAAACGCAGCGAGTCCGGCTTGAGGCGTGCGTTCAACTCGTCGAGCACGACGCCAGGCTCGACCCAGGCCCAGCGCTCGTCACGGTTGACCTCCAGAATCCGGTTCAGATATTTCGAGGTGTCGAGAACCAGCCCGGTGCCGATGGCTTGCCCGGCCTGCGACGTACCGCCCCCGCGCGCCGTGATCGACACGCCGTGTCGCGCCGCAATCTCCACGGTCCGCACCACATCGTCTTGCGTCCGCGGAACGACGAGACCGAGTGGCTCGATTTGATAGACGCTGGCGTCGGTGGAGTAGAGCGCGCGCGAGACCTGATCGAAGCGAACCTCGCCGGCGATGCCGGCCTCGAGCTCGCGACGCAGCGCGTGACATTCAGGGCTCTTCATCGCGAAGACACGAAGATCACGAGGATTGTTCTCCGTGTTTCGTGATGGTGGCTCTAGGACTTCGGCCGGAGGATGGCGTAGCCGGGGAGCCCGGGCGCTGACAGCTTCTGCATCACGCCTTTGGCGGGCTGCGCGTCTGGATCTTCAGCTTGGTATTTGATTTTCACGTAGCCGTTCAACGCTGCCTGTACGTCGCTGCCCGCAAGCGTCGTCTTATCCATGGTCAGGCAGTTCTTGCACCAGGTCGCCCACATGTCGATCAACACTGGTTTGTTTTCGCGGCGTGCCGTCTCGAGACCTTCCGCCAACGACGCATGCCAGCCGGCTTTCAGTTCCTCCTGGACGCTGGCGCTGACGGCGGACGGATCGACCCAGCGGTTCGCGAAAATCGAGTACGACTCGTAGCCGTAGTAGGCCGCGGTGGCAAGGATGAAGACGCCGAATGCCTGCTTCACCCGCACCATCCACATGCCGGGTTTGGGCAGAGCCGCGAGCCCGGCGCCCGCGATCGGCCAGGGAATCGCCATGCCGACACCGAGGAAGAATGGCAGCGCCAACGCCACCCTGGTGCCGGTCGCGTAGAGGTTGCTCGAGAACAGCACCACCTGGATGACGACCGGTGCCACGCACGCTCCGGCCAGCAGCGCCGCCACCGCGCCCATGCTGAACGCGAGCGCGAACGAGCCGCGACTCGACGAGCTTCCGATCCCGGCCGAATATTTCGAGAAGTCGATCAGCAGCACGTCGAACATCGCCAGTCCAAGCACGACGAAGAGGATCGCGATGCCGAGGTTGAACCACGGTGACGAGTTGATCGTGCCGAACGAACCAGCGGTCAGGATGACGACCAGTCCGAGGACGCCATAGACGATCGCCATGGCGCCGCCGTACGCCGACCCGAGCAGGAAGCCACGGCCGCGCGACGAGGCTTGCGCGCCGGCGCCGATAATCGCCAGGTTGATCGGAATCATCGGCAGCACGCACGGCGTCAGATTCAGCGCCAGCCCGCCAATCAGCACGAGCAACAAAATCGCGAGCGGGCCACGTCCCTCGAACATGCCTTTCTGCTTGGTACCAGATTCGGCGTCGTGAATGAAGCCGAGAAAGTCCGCCGTGTTCTGATAGCCGCCGGTCGTGCCGCGGACCTCGAATCCTTCCAGCAGCTCTGCGCCGCCGGCCGCACTGGTCGCGGCCGCCGCCGCAGCGCCCGGCGTCGCAGCGCTTGGAGTCGTACTGCCGCCGCCGGGCTTTGACCCCGTTCCGAACTTGATGCCCGCAAACATCGCATCCGGCGTTCCGGCAGTCGTTTCACCGGTGACGACGTGGAGCGTCCACTGCACCTCGGCATTCGCCGGCGCGTAGCAGAGGTTTGCGTCGCACGCCTGATAACGCAGCTGCGCGGGCACAACGATGTCGCCGGCTGGAACGGTCGCGGCAAGCGACAGTTGCACGCCGATCGCGAACGTCTGCTCGAACACCGCGAGCGGCTGATCGGCGCCGGCCTGCTTCAGGTCGGTCGATGCCGGAAACACAATCTCGTCCACGCTGACGCCCGCCGGCGCGTCAACCGTCAGGACGGTCGGGATCAGGTTTGGATCGCGCGGTGTATTCGACTGGGTGTGGAGGCCTTCCGGCAGCGAGACCTTCAGGGCCACGCGCGCATGCGTGCCCGCTCGAACCGACGACTGCTCGACCAGCGGCGTGACGTCAGCCTTCGGTCGCTTGAATTGCGCGGCCGCTGGTGTTGGGAGGAGAAATCCTTCGACCCCAAGGACACAGAGGACGCACAGCAAATAGTTGATCACAACTGTTTGAGCGGAATCGCCCCGGGCGGCAGCGGAAGCGACGATGGATCGACCGAACCTTTGACGGGCGGCAGATCCTGATACATGAAATCCCATTTCCAGCGCTCGGACGGGTTGGACGCTTGCAGCCAGTGCCGCGCTTCGAGCGGCCGGCTGAACGCCAGCATGGGCAATCCCTGCAATCCTTCGATGCCGGGGAAGCGGACTGCAATGTCCGCGCGAATCTCCGCGCTGCTCGTGTAGCCGAACGGCACGCCGAGCGCCGCCGCGACATTCACCAGAATCTGCCAGTCTTCCTGCGCGTCGCCCTGCACCGCGATCGCCCGCGCCGTTCCCTGCAACCGGCCCTGGCTGTTGGTATAGGACGCTTCCTTCTCGACATAGGATGCGCCCGGCAGTACGAGGTCGGCTGCCATCGCCAGCCTGGTCATCAGCACACCCTGGACGATGAGCAGGGACAACACGCCGCGAGTCCTCGCTTCGACAATCCAGCTGGTGTCGCCGATCGAGCCGTCCGGCCCCGGATCGAAAACATACAACGCGGTGACCCGCCCGGCTTCGACCGCCTGGCGCAGCACCGATACGTCGGCCTCCGCCACGGGGTCGCCGACGTTACCGGAGACGAGGCCGAACATGCGAGCGCCGTTGACGTTCGGCGCGTCCACGGCCGGCACCTTGAACGTGGTCTCCGCCGGCTGCACCTTCTCCTCAGTCCGCCAGCTCACGCCGACCGCCTTCTGACTGCCGAGCAGCTCTCCGGTGAGCCGATGGAACAGGAACAGCTCCTCGTGCGAGGCGTGCGCCGACAGCAGGAAACGGACGCCATCAGGATTGGCGGTGCCTGCCGCGGACAGCCGATCCCGCAGCTTTGCGGTCATGTCGTGCCAGGCGATCGGCTGGAGCGATCCCTGCGCGTTCTTCTCGAGCGGCTGCAGCAGTCGATCCTCGCCCTCGATCCAGTGATAGTTGAACCGGCCGATGTCGCACATCCAATAGCCGTTGACGTCGGGATTGAAGCGCGGCGTCATGCGGATCAGGCGTTCGCCTTTCGCCCACTCCGGCTTGGCCTTGACCCACGCGGTCGTGCTGCAGCCCTTCTCGCACTGGGTGCAGATGGTGTCGGTCGCCAGCGGGTTGTCCCACGGTCGCGACTTGAAGCGGTAGTCACGGGTGGTGATCGCACCCACCGGACAGACGTCCATCAGGTTGCCGGAAATCAGCGAGTGGACGCCTTCTTCCTGGAACGTCGCGATCTGGCTGCCGTTGCCGCGATCGACGATGTTGATTTGCGCGTCCGAATCGATTTCGCGCATGAACCGCACGCACCGGGTGCAAAGAATGCAGCGGTTGCGATTCAGCATCAGCGTCGGTCCGAAGTCGACGTCGGCCTTGACGCCGTTGCCGTCGAATTCGCGCCGCGGAAAATCCATCCGGCTGGCGTCGGGGCCGAACGCGTAGGAAAAATCCTGAAGCGGACACTCGCCGCCCTTGTCGCACACCGGACAATCGAGCGGGTGATTGACGAGCAGGAACTCGAACACGCCGGCGCGCGCCTCCACGACCTCCTGGGACCGTGTCGAGACCACCATCCCATCGGTGCAGGTCGTCGAACACGACGTCTGCAGCTTTGGCATCTTCTCGACCTTGACCACGCAAACGCGGCAGGAACCGTCGACGCCGATGCCGGGGTGATAGCAGTAGTACGGGACGGAAATGCCGCTTTCGATGGCCGCCTGCAGGACGGTCTTGCCTTTTTCGACGGTGACCTGCTGGCCGTCTATCGTGAGGGTGACGGTCTCCATAAGAACACGATCATATCAAGTCCGCGTCAATTCTTGACGATCTCGGCCATGGTCCCATCGTCGCGGCTGATCTCGACGTTGCGCAGCGTGCCGGCCAGCGGCACACGTTTTTCGACCACCGCATCGTTGACCCGGACAATCACCTCCACCGGCTTGCGATCGGTGTACTGGATCGCGAACGTCAGCGGCAGGTCGAACACTTCACCGACCTGCTCGACGCGGAGCACGATTTCGTCGCCCTCGACGCGTGAGCTGGTCTTCAGCCTGGGCAGGGTCGAGCCGTAAATCCAGCGCTCGAAGAAGCGGTCGAGCGGCACGCCGGACTCGGCTTCCATGACCTGCCTGAATTCGTCAGTGCCGGACTTGTGGAACCGTGCTTCGCGGTAGAACCGGCGGAGTCCGCTGAAAAACGACTCGTCGCCGACGTAGCGGCGCAGCATGTGGAGAACCGCGGCGCTCTTGTTGTACACGAGCGCCCGGAACACGCGGCTGTCGTCGTGGATGTGGCCGAGCCTGTAGCCGAGATAGATCGGGCCCTGATCGCTGTCGGCCATTCCCCATTTGCGAAACTGACGCAACACCGTCGCGAATCCCTCGTCTCCGCGCTGGTGCTGTGCGTAGAGCGCCGCGAAATACTGCGCGAAGCCTTCGCTGATCCATTGCTCGTGGTAATTGCGCCAGCCGACCGCCTGTCCCCACCACTGATGGGCGAGCTCGTGGGCCAGGAAGAAGTCCGGATAGCCGCTGAACGCCGCCGGATCGTTGCGCCACGACAGGTTCGAGGTCGGCAACTGCTGATTGAGTGCGGCGAAGTAGCCCGGACTGTGGCCGCCAGGCAAATCGTTCTCAATCAGCGCGACCGTGAAGCTGGCGTACGGACTGTCGCCGATGATCGATTCGTAGAACCTGGCGATGTCCGCGGCGTGATCGACCACCTCGCGTCCGTGCTGCACCTGGCGCGGATTGGCTTCGACCGCCAGCTTCATGCTCCGGTTGTCGGGCCCTGCGGCGCCGGGCAGCGCGTTCAGCCGCACCCCGGAGAACTTCAGCGTCGGCGCCTCGGTCCGCTCGAAACGGCTGACGATGAATGCCAGGTAGCGGAGCGGGCGCGAGGCCGTGAACAGGTAGACCTTGCGGTTCTGTCCCGGCTCGTCGCCTACGAGAAGACCGGGGAACCCCGGCTCGAGCTCGCCGCTCGCGATGCACTCGAGCGAGGAAGGCACCGTGATCCGGATGCGCGCGGTGGCGTAGTCGCTGACCGGCGCCTGTGGATACCAGAAGCTCCGGCTGCTGTACAGAAAGCTCGGCTCGGCACTGACGAGCGGTGTGTCTTCCGACTGCACGCGCTGGTCGAGCGTCAGCGTTTCCCGATCCGGCGTCTGCGGCTCGAGGCGTCCGCCGTACGCGATCGACAGCGTAAGCTCGCGATCCTTCGGCATCGTCGCCGGCAGGTTGACGAGGAAGGTGTTCTGATTCTTGATGCGGATGCCGAACAGCCGTCCGTATTCGTAGCTGACGATGGAACGCACCACCAGCGAATCGGCGAGCCGGAGCTTGAGCACGCCGAGCGCGAAGGCACGGGTTTTGAGGCGCATCCGCACGTGCCCGTCGATCCAGTTCCGATCGGGCGTCACCGCGACGTCGATGTCGTAGTCGAGCACGTCGTACTCGACCAGTTCGTCTTCGTTGTAGAACCGGCCCCGCGTCGCCAGCTTCTGCACCGACGCATAGAGCGCGATGTTGTGATGGTGGCGGCGATCGAACAGCGTGATGTCCTCGGCCTCGCTTGCCGACTTCGCATAGGTGAGCGTATCGAAGCGCTTGGTCCGCACCTCGGCGAGGAAGTCTCCCTGCCCCGGCAACAGCGACCATGCGTCGCGGCTCAGATCGCCGAGGTCGATGACGAACGACTTCGGCGATTCCTCTCGGAAGACGTCCTGGGCACGCCGCAGCTCGCGCGGATCGACCGGCTTGGCTTCCAACTGGGCGGTATTGACCGTGCGCTCGAAATCGTTCGGGTTGATCCGGACGTAGACCGTCTCGAACCGGGTTTCGAGGATCTCGCTGCCGCAAAAAACCTTCACCTGCCCGCGCTCGGTCGCAGGCGCGGGATGAAAGGACAAACTGCCGCGGCCGATCAGGACGAGTCCGGTCACGCCCTGATCGACGCTCGCGACGAAGACCGTGCCCTCAGGCATCGATAAATCGAGGTCCTCGGCGGTCAGCTTGAGATCGTGTGCGGCGAACGCCTTGGTGGTGTCGAGCGTCAGGCGATAGATGTTTTCGACCGACGAGAGGTGGTCCTCGTCCACGATCGACCACTCACGCTCGGTGCCGGCATCACCGGTCTTGAGGACGTCGATGCGCCAGGTCGCGATTCGGGCGCGGCTCCCGAAGTCCGCGAAGACGTCCACCAGCACCCGGAAGCCGGTCTCGGTTGGCGACACCGAGCCGAGCGGAATCCGATCGCGTTCCTGCAGGACCGCGCGGGACGCGCCCGGCAACAGTTCGGTCGACGCGAACTCACGCGCGCGGTCGCGGTTGGCCGCCGGCGCGAGCAGGTTGAAGTAGCCGACGGTGTCGCCGGCCTGAGTGACGCTCTCGATGCGCGACAACAGCATACGAATGCCGTCGTTCTCCTGTGCCGCGACGCTGGAGGCGCGCAACAGCAGCCCGATGATCGCGATGACGACCGGAGCCCGTTTAATCACCACTGTGTCTTTTGCCGCCGGCGAGATCTTAGACACTCATACTGGCAGGACTGGCGCGTGGCGGAGCAGAAGAATTGTGAGATCGTCGGAAAAACGCCGCGCGTCGGTGTGCTGCTCGACTGCGCGCTCGACGGCGGCGCCAATCGCCGACAGGCTGCTCCGGCGATTGGTTTTCAGGGCAGTTTCGAGCCCGATCTCGTCGAACGGGACGCCGGCTGGGCTTTCAGCTTCGGTGATCCCGTCGCTGTAAATCGCGATCAATTCATCCTGTTGGATCACGGTTTGGCCGGTGACGTAAGTTGATCCGTCGAACATGCCCAGCGCGATGCCGCCGTCGCTGAGCCGGTCTACCCGGCCGTCGCGGCGCAGGATCAGCGGCGGCATGTGACCGGCGCTCACGTAGGTGAGTTCGCCGGTCGCCGGCTGATAGACCGAATAGAACAGCGTGATGAAACGCGAACTCGGCGCGTGGCGGCACACCTGCACATTCAGCCGCGTGACCAGTTCCGCGGGCTCGAGTTTTTCATCCACCAGCGTCCGCAGGATCGCCAGCAACAAGGCCATCAACAGCGCCGCCGGACTGCCCTTACCGGCCACGTCGCCCACCGCGACGACCAGGCGCCCATCATCGAGCGGGAGGATGTCGAAGAAGTCGCCGCCGACCGTGTTGGCTGGTCGGCTGGTCCCGTAAGTCTCGACGCCGGGTGCGCTATAGAGACCGCTCGGCAGCATCGCCTGCTGGATGTCGCGGGCAATTTCCAGATCGTTCTTCAGTGACAGGCGATCGGCGACTTCGAGCAGCACCAGCAGGTTCATCAGCACGAACGCGAACAGCAGCGGCCAGGTGCCGGTTCGGAAGAGCGGGCCGGGAAGCCCGACGGTCACCCCGAACGGGAACCGCGCGATTTCGATGATGCCGAAGCCGCGGAACAGGTCGAAGAGCCCGACCATCGCAAACAGCAGCGCCGCGCCAAAGACCACGCGGCGCGCCGGCGACAGCTTCATCGTGAACGCGAGAAACAGAATACGAACTTCGGCGACAATGCGCTTGTGCCAGGGGAGGCGCTTCAGCGCCTCGCTTTCGGAGCCGCGCGTAAAGAAGCGGTAGGCGTCGCGTGTATCGTGCGTGAAGAGACGCTGCAGATCCTCAGCCTTGAGACCCTTCGTGTAGCTGTCGAAGAAGTCCGTGAGCTGATTGGCGCGTCTCAATGGAGGATCCCGAGATCGCGTCCGACCGCACCGAACACGTCGAGCGCGAACTGCAGTTCGTCTTTCGTGTGGGTCGCGGTGACGATGGTGCGAACGCGCGCCTTGTCTTTCGCCACGGTGGGAAATGCGATGCCCTGGGCGAAGACGCCTTTTTCGAACAACCGATCCGACAGCTTCATCGCCAGCGCGCCGTCGCCGACGATAACCGGGGTGATCGGGCTTTCGCTGAGGCCGGTGTTGAAGCCGAGCGTCTTCAAGCCGGCCTTGAAAAACGTGGTGTTGTCCCAGAGTTGGGTGATGATCTCCGGTTGCTGCTCGAGCACGTCGAGTGCCGCGATGCACGCCGCGGCCACCGCCGGCGGATGCGAGGTCGAGAACAGAAACGGCCGCGCGCGATGATGAAGGAAGTCGATCAGCGCGGCGTTGCCCGCGACGTAGCCGCCGAGCACGCCAATCGCCTTCGACAAGGTGCCCACCTGGATGTCGACGCGCCCGTGCATCCCGAAATGATCGACCGTGCCGCGGCCGTTCTTCCCGAAGACGCCGCTCGCATGCGCATCGTCCACCATCATGATGCAGCCGAATTCCTCGGCGAGGACGCACAACTCGGGCAGGGCGCCAAGGTCGCCGTCCATGCTGAACACGCCGTCGGTGATGAGCAGCTTGCGCTGCGCCGCCGGCAGCGCCTGGAGGATGGTGCGGGCCGCGCCGGCGTCCTTATGTGGGAACACCTTGATGGTGGCCCGGCTGAGCCGGGCGCCGTCGATGATGCTCGCATGATTGAGCTCGTCGGAGACCACGACGTCATCCTTGGATAAGACGGCGGCGACGGTTCCCGCGTTCGCGGCGAAGCCGCTCTGGAACACGACGACCGCCTCGGTCTGCTTGAACGCCGCCAGCCGGCGTTCGAGCTCCATATGGATGTCCATGGTGCCGGCAATCGTGCGCACCGAACCGCTGCCGACGCCCAGCGTGCGAGTGGCTTCGAGCGCCCGCTCCCGCAACGCCGGGTGCGTCGTCAGACCAAGGTAGTTGTTCGACGAGAGGTTGACGACCTGGCGGTGGTCGAACGAGCTCTTGTGGGCCTGTTCGCCGTCGAGCACGCGTAGCCGCCGGTAGAGGCCTTGTTGTTTCAGCGAATCGAGTTCAGTGCCGAGAAAAGCGAGGGGATCGCGACGCATCGCGCCAGTGTAGTTCGCGGCCAAAGCGGCCGTCACGATCAATCAGCGCAGCGTCAGCACGTGATCCCGGCCGAACGCCGCGACGTCACGGGCGCCGTGCGATCGCAGCCATTCACTCAGCCGCCGGCCATCGTCGCCGAGATAAAAACCCTCGTGAACGATGACGTGGGTGGCCAGCGACGAACGGATTGCGGTCCACGCGCGCTCGGGCCGCGTTTCCGTATCCTTCATCGCCTCCGTGAGCACTTCGTAATCCTTCGGCGCGCCGCCGCTGTAGCCATTGACCAGCGGACGCCAATGGCGAATCGAGTAGAACATGTAGCGGATGTCGAATGCCGGTTCGCCAACGGGGAGTTCGAGGATCGCCACGTCCGGTGGCAACCGCGCCACGAACCGATAGACGTCCGGAAGACCCGCGCCAATGTCGATCGATTCCGGCAGCGCGCTCAGGCCTGCCTGGGTGTAGCTGGGAATGTTCTGGTTGATCGGAATCGGAACCGCGAGCGATTCGAACAGGATCAGTGCGCCGGCGGCGCCGGCCAGCCACTGCGCACGTCGCCGACGAGTGCGTTCGATCGCCGCGACCGCGACCGCGACCAGTGTCGCGAGACCGCAGGCGGCGAGCATCGCGAAACGGGCGGGCACGCGCAGACCGTCGAAACCCGGCACGGCATAGTAGAACAATGCGTAGAGGCTTGGCGACGCCACGACACGGCCACGCGCGTGGATCGCGGGACCGAACGACATCACCAGCGCGAACGCCGTGAGCAGCGCAAAGAAGCCACCGGGCGATGCCAGCCAGCGCAAGGCTACACGCCGCTGGTCGGGCCGGCGCCAGAGAGCGATCGCGATCAGAGCGGCGACGACGGTGAGCGCGCGCCACAGACTTGTGATCTTGAGTCCGGGCAGGCGAATCGGCACGCCGAGGAGCAGCAGCGCGATGGGGACAACCAGCGCGAGCGTCACCGCTATCGATGCCGTTCGCGCACCCGCGGCGCGCGGCGTGGCGCCGACCACTGCCAGCACGACGATCGTCACGCCTGGAAAGAGCAGCGCTTCCGGCTTGGGCCATGCCCGGGCGATTGATCCCCACAGCCTCAGGTCGGGATCAGCCGTGAAGTAAGAGTAGACGTCCGCCGAGTAGCGCTGGGCCTCGGCGAGAAAGCGCGCTTCGAAACCGAGACGGCGAAGCTGGTAGTAGACGAGCAGGAACGGCGCGGTCGCGACAAACATCGCCGCCCACGACACCGCGAGCCGCCGCAGAAGGGTTGTGTCGTGCCAGAGCTGCCGTCGCGTCACTTCCCAGACGATGTAAATCGCGATCGCCGGGCTGAAGAAGAACAGGTAGTAACCACACGACAGATTCTGGACGACCCAGGCTGCGGTCGCGCCCGCCAGCGCAGTGCTGCGGCCGGTGTCGAAGAAGCGTCTCAGACCAAAGAGTACGAATGGCAGCCACTGCGCCGACATCACCTGGAGGTGCGGAATCGACGTCACTCGATACGGCGCGAACGCGAATGCCAGACCGGCGACCAATCCCGCTGTCCTGCTGCCGGTCAGTTCGCGGCAGAACAGGAACATACCGAGCCCTGACAGAACGAACGTGGACAGGAACACCAGGTTGTAGCAGAGGAATGGATTGCCGGTGGCGACATACACCGGCAGGATCTGGAGCGCCTGCGGCACCAGAAGCTCGGAGTAGGCCAGCGTCAGCGGGTGCGGATAGAAGATGTTGGCCTGGAGCCAGCCGCGGCCAAAGTGGGTGGCGTCCCACGCGAGTGCCCAGGCGCTGAACAGCGGGTCGCCGAGATCGCCCGGCATGTCGCGGGTCAGTCCCTTCGCCAGCGGCCAGGTGAATGCGATCGTCAACGCCGAGAAGATGAGCGTCACGACATACGGATCGAGACGCGGGAACGCGGCGCTCCGGGAAACCGGTGGCAACGAATTCAGGCGGCCGATGCGTTCTGCTTCCAAGGCGATGAACGCGATTATAGTGAT
>DASXGC010000439.1:0-26296 GCA_036489235.1 Vicinamibacterales bacterium | reverse complement strand
GCAACGCTCGCCTCGAAGGCGTCCTCCTTGTCGTCGACATAATCCAGGGCCGCAATCAAGGCGTGCGCCTCGAGGCTGGATGGATTGACGACGAGCGCCTTCGCCAGCGTTTCCCGCGCCTGGTCGCGGTGATCGGCGTCGATCGCCTCCCGTGCGATGAAAATCTGCGCCTCCACGGACGAGGGATTGACCGCCAGTGCCTGCTTGGCGAAGTTCATCGCCTTCGGTGGGTTATCGTCAGACAGCGCGCGCGCCGAGCCGGTCAACGCCGGCACCCATTTGGGATCCGCCCGCAGCGCATCCTCGTAAGATTTCAGCGCTTCAGCGGGCAGATATTTCTCGAGGAACAGATCCGCCCAGCCGGTCTGGATCGCGGGATCGCCGGGCGCGGCGGAAGCGGCGTCTCGATAGGCGGCGTTCGATTCCTGGAATCGTCCAAGCGCGCGCAGAGCACGGGCACCGCGGGCCACTTCGGCTGGACTGTCGCTCGCATCAGCCAGCGTCGCCACTTTTTCGAGGATCGGAGTGGCGGAATCGCGGCCCATCATCCGGTCGAGCAAGCCGAGTTCGAGCGCCGCTTCGCTGGTCGGGGCACGCTGCACGACCGGTCGCAGCATTTCTTCTGCCGGTCCGTAATGTCCGCGAGCGATCGCCGCCCGCGCCTTGACCGCCGTGACGTTTGGATCGCGCTGGTCGAGCTTCTCGACCGCCGCATCAACCTCGTCGTACTTGCCCTCGTTGAGCAGACGAACAGCCGTCTGCAGCGGCGTCGCCGGACGGCGCGGCGCCTGCGCCGTGCCGGAGGACGGCAGGACGAGAAACACCACCGCCGCGATCAGCAGCAGGACAGAAGTACGGCGCGATGCCGGGAAATCCGACCATCCGCGCGCCGGCCGGTCAGGGGAACTCATCGCCTTTGTATTATAGGCCGCGAGGGTAAGGTCGGTCGCTTCATGCGCCGGTCCTTGGCCATGCCATTTAGACGCGTCCGAACGTCATCGGGCCGCCTGAGTGAGCGTCCGATTCTCGACCGCGATCCGTTTGATCAGCAATCCCGAAAACGCGACCAGACCCAGTGGTCCCGTAATCGTCGCGCCCAGCAGCAGCGCGACGCCGACGAGTTCTCCCACGACCCCGACGTAGTTCGGGTGCCTCAACCAACGATACGGACCGCGCACGACCAGCCGCATGCCCGGTACAACGATGACCCGGAAGGTCCAGGAGCGACCGAGCGACCGAATCGCCCACCATTTCAGCGTCTTGGCCGCAGCGAACACCACCGCTCCCGCAACCGCGACCGGCAAGGGCGGTGATGAGTTGGTCATCAATCTCTCCGCAAACATCGCCAGGAAGACACCCGGATACATGATCCGCATCACCTGGTAAACATCGTCTGGCGGTTCAACGCCGCCGAGCTGGAACTGGGCCCGCTCGTTGCGCGACGCCCGGATCGACTCGCCGATCATGGTGCCAAACACGATCGCGAAGAGTATGGCGATCATCAGCCTGGGACAAGGTGACAGTCGCCGGCCCGTGCAATGACGGCGCGCAGAACAGCCGGCGCCAGGAGCGCGCCGATCGCGGCAACCTCCACCGCACGAGGAGAGGCGACCAGCGCCCTCAGTGCGCGATTGAAGCGCCATTTTCCGCGGAAGAGATGGCGTCGCTCATCGTCCAGGTCGGCGTGGACGCCAGACCAGCCGCGTTCGAGCGATCGCAGTGCCGACGCGGCCGCCAGTTCCGCCCCACGAATGGCGAAGCCGAGCCCGTCGCCGGTCATCGGATCGATGAAGCCGCTGGCGTCACCGGCCGTGAGCAGTCCGTCGATCGAGTGACCCGTTGGATCCACGGCTAACGGTCCGAGCACAACCGGCGGCGCGAGCCGTCGCGCGCCAGCCGCGCGCTCACGGAGAAACGGGTCGCGTGCCAACTCGTGATCGAGAAGAGCCGAGGGATCGCGAAGCTCGGCGTCGGCAGGCTGGGACGGCCGCACCAGGCAGACGTTGGTCGTCCCGCCCGCGACCGGCGAGATCCCGATGTAACGTCCACGCCTGATGTGCATCTCGCCGAAGATGGAAGGCGCGCGCATTCCGTCCGGTCGGAAGTTTTCGTAGTAGGCGCCGATCGCCCACCGTCGCGGAGTGCTCGGGTGACGCGCCAGGCCGAGACTGAATGCCAGCGTGGAATGACGTCCGTCGGCAGCAATCGTCACCGGCGCGGTCCACTCGATCTCGCCTGCAGGCGCGGCGGAGATCACACCGCACACTTTCCGCGTCGGGCCGCGGTCGTCGAGCACCGCGCGTCTCACCGTGACCCCGGGCTCGAATACACAGCCTGCCGAGATCGCATGCTGCAACAACATCCAATCGAAATCGCGCCGGAGAATCGCCAGCCCGTACTGGCCGTCCGGATACCGCCCTTCGACCGTGACGCCACGCTCGCCGGTGACCAGCATGCCGCAGACCCGGAGACTCCGCTCGCATAGATCGCCCGCCATGTCCAGATGTTGGAGGCGCGCGACTGTCCCCGGATTGACGGTGTCGCCGCACAACTTGTCGCGCGGAAACGTCGCACGATCGACGATGCGCACGCGTGCCCCTGCGCGCGCGAGGATGGTTCCGGCGACGGCGCCGGCCGGACCCGCGCCGACAATCAGGACATCGCAGCCCGCCACGTCCGCGTCAGGCTTTCCCGAGCACCAATGCGCTGTTCTTGGATCCGAAGCCGAGGCAGTTGCATAGCGCCGCTTCGACGTCCGCGACCCGGCCAATGTTGGGAATGACGTCGAGGTCGATGTCCGGATCCGGATGGCGATGATTGATCGTCGGAGGCAGGAAATTGCGGGACAACGCCAGCGCCGACGTCACCACTCCCGCCGCACCGCTCGCGCCCTGGGGATGGCCGATCATCGACTTCACCGACGACCCGGCGAGGTGATTGGTGTGCGCACCGAACACCTCGCGCACGCAACGCGCTTCGACGGCATCGTTCATCTGCGTCGACGTTCCGTGCAGGTTCACGTACCCGATTTGTTCGAGCGACTTGCCGGACCGCTCCACGGCAAGCGTCATCGCCCGGACGATCTCTTCGCCGTCCGGAGCCATCTGCACGCGGTGGTAGGCATCGCAGGTCGAGGCGTAGCCGTCGATCGACGCGTACACTTTCGCGCCGCGTGCGCGGGCCCGATCTTCGCGTTCGAGCACGACCATCCAGGCCCCTTCGCCCAGCACGAACCCGTCGCGTCCGGTTTCGAATGGCCGCGATGCTTCCGCCGGCCGATCGTTGTAGGCGGTGGACAGCGCCCGCATCCGCGAAAACCCGAAGATCATGCCGGGCGTCACGCAGGCGTCGGTGCCGCCTGACAGCACCACTTCCATGTCGCCCGCCCGCAACTGGGCCACGGCGTAGCCGATTGCGTCGGTCGAGCTCGTACACCCGCACGACAGCACGTGACTCACACCGCGGAGCCGGAGCGAAATCGAGACTTCGCTCGACACCATTCCGACGATCGAGATCGGGATCGCATACGGCGTCACCTTCTTGCCCCGCTCGACAAAGAAGTCGTAATACTGACGCTCGCCGACGTCGATGCCGCCGCCGCCGCTGCCGATGACGACGCCGGCATTCGGCTCGCCAATCCGCTGTCCGGCATCCGCCCACGCCTCGCGCGCGGCGATCACACCGATGAGCGCCGATCGCGAATAGCGCTTCGGATCGGCGCGGTTGTTCTTGTCACGCTGCTCATCGCCCTCAAGACTTGGCAGGTCGTCAACGGTGACGCCGGTGATCGGTGCCGCGACCTGGCACGGCAATTCCGACGCGTCGAAATCCGTAATTGCTTTCGTGCCGCTGCAACCGCGACTGACGTGGCTCCAGAAGCGCTCGCGGCCGACGCCGAAGGGCGAAACCACGCCGATGCCAGTGATGACGATGCGCGGGGCGCCGGATTGAGGCATGAAGTAAAACCTATACTAAGGCGAATGCAGTACGTCGCGAGATTGTTCGCGTGGGCTGGCGGTGCAATATTCGTGACATCGCTTGCTGTCTGCGCCGGCTGCTACCTCATCGTGTGGGGGCGTCCGGTGACACACGCGACCTCATCAGCCGCCATCGCCGTCGATGCGCTGCTCCTGACCGTGTTCGCCGCTCATCACAGTCTCTTCGCGCGCGAACCCATGAAAGCTTTGATCTCGCGGACCGTAGCCTCGGATCTGATTCGATCCTGCTACGTCTGGATCGCGAGCGCACTGCTAATCGTCGCGTGCCTGGGATGGCGATCGATTGGGGGCGAGATCTGGCGCCTCGCCGGAGTGGCTGCGATCGTAAGTGCGGCGATTCAGTTGACGGGCATCGCGCTGATCGCCTTCGCCGTTCGCCACCTGGATCCGCTCGAGCTTGCCGGCATCCGTCCGCCTTCTGCGCACGAACCGCTGCAGGCGACCGGCGTGTATGGTCTGGTCCGCCATCCGCTCTATCTGGGTTGGGTTCTGTGCGTCTTCGGAACGGCACACATGACCGGCGACCGCGTGGCCTTCGCCATCATCACCACCGCATATCTCGTCGTCGCGGTGCCGTGGGAGGAGCAATCACTCCGCCGCAGCTTCGGGCAGGACTACGACCGCTACGTCCGGAGCGTCCGCTGGCGAATCGTCCCCTTCATCTATTGAAGCGCGAATCCTCATCGTCACCGCCGGTGTAGGTTTTTTCGGCGGCGCCGGCCTTGTCGATGAACACCATCGAATGCTGGGATGGGATGTCAAACTTCTTGCCGCAGGTTTTGCAGGTGACGCTATCGTCAACGCGGATCATGTAGTCGCGTAACTTCGCGTAGAGCGCGCGGTCGCGCTCGTCGGCGCCGGGCGGAAGGCGATCCTTTTTCGTCCGGACGACCCAGCGCATCTGGTAGTCGTTGGTACGTTTGCAGCGCGGGCATGGGAGCTTGTCAGTCCGCGTTTCGTTCCTGCCATTGAAGAAGTCGCGTTCATCGAGCGCCATCCCGGGATCATACCCGATTGACGCAGGTCCGGCGGAAGCCGGACACTACGCAGAATGGCTCCGGACCCGGCCCGTACCTACCCGAGTGAACTGCCACTTCTGGCACTGCGAGAAACCGTCAGCCTGCCGTTGACGCTTCAGCCGCTGGCGGTCAATCGGCCGCAGTCGATCGACGCGGTCAACCGCGCGCTGGCCGGGGATCGTCTCCTCTTCCTTGCGTTGCAAAAAAACGATACCGACGAGCCGGGTCCCGGCGATTTGCGCACCATCGGCACCATCGCGGCGATTCGGCAGATGGCCAAGATTCCGTCCGGCGGCATCCACATCATCGTCGAGGGGCTGACCCGGGCCAAGGCGGACGTGATCACGAAGCACGAGGTGTCGCTGCGCGCGGTCGTATCGCCGGCGCCCGACGCATCGGAACGGACGCTCGAGGTCGACGCCTACCTCCGGCGTCTGCAGGAACTGATCGAGCGTGCGCTGTCGCTCGCGACCGGCCTCTCGCAGGAATTGCGCGGGATGGTCGCCGGCATCGACGATCCGCTGCGACTGGTGTACCTGCTGGCGAGCCTGCTCGACATGAAAGCCGAAGAAAAGCAGCTGATTCTCGAGAGCGAGTCGCTCACCGGAAAGCTGCAGTCGGTCTCCAATGCGCTCGGCCGCGAGATCGCGCTGCTCGAGATGAAGAGCAAGATCGAATCGGAAGCGCAGCAGGAAATGACCGACGCGCAACGTCAGTACTACCTGCGCCAGCAGTTGAAAGCGATTCAGGACGAGCTCGGCGAGGGCGAGAAGCCGGAAAGCCAGGAGTTGCGGAAACGGCTGGCCGAGGCCAGGTTGCCCGAAGCCGTGACCGAGATCGCGCAGCGGGAGCTCGATCGTCTCGAGCGGATGTCGCCCGCATCGCCCGAATATCAGATGATTCGCACCTACTTCGACTGGGTGCTCGATATTCCGTGGTCGACCGTCACCGACGACCGGCTCGACCCGATCGCTGCACGCGCCGCACTCGATCAGGACCACTACGACCTCGACAAGGTCAAGGAACGGATTGTCGAGTATCTCGCCGTGCAGAAGCTGAAGGCGCGGCGCACCGCGTCGGCCCAGATCAAGGGTCCAATTCTCTGCTTCGTCGGACCACCTGGCGTCGGTAAGACGTCGCTGGGCCAGTCGATCGCGCGCGCGATGAATCGGAAGTTCGTGCGGATCTCGCTGGGCGGCGTCCGCGACGAAGCCGAGATCCGCGGTCATCGCCGTACCTATATCGGAGCGATCCCCGGTCGCATCGTCCAGGCGCTGAAGCAGGCGGGTGCGATGAATCCGGTATTCATGCTCGACGAGATCGACAAGGTCACCGCCGGCGGCTTTCAGGGAGACCCCTCGGCAGCGCTGCTCGAAGTACTCGACCCGGCGCAGAACCATTCATTCCGCGATCACTACCTCGAGATCAACATCGACCTGTCACGAGTGCTGTTCATCGCCACCGCCAACCAGCTCGGGACGATTCACCCCGCGCTACTCGATCGGATGGAAATCATCTCGCTCGCCGGTTACACCGAGGAAGACAAGGTGCACATCGCGCGCCAGTACCTGATTCCTCGGCAGCTCGAAGAAAACGGCCTCGCCGCCGCTCAATTGACGATCGAGGATGACGCCGTGCGCCGGATGATCGCGCAGTACACACGCGAAGCTGGCGTCCGCAGTCTTGAACGGCAAATTGGCGCGGTCATGCGCAAGGTGGCGGCACGGGTCGCGACCGCGGCGGACGAAAGCGGCAGCGCCATCGTGCACGCCACCGACGTGGTCGATTACCTCGGTCCGCCGAAGATCCACGACGAGGTCGCGTTCCGCGTGTCGCGCCCCGGCGTCGCGACCGGCGTCGCCTGGACGGAGAGCGGCGGCGACGTCCTGTTCATCGAAGCGAGCCTGTTGCCGGAGGGACACGGCCACTTGACGCTGACCGGTCAGCTTGGCAACGTGATGCAGGAGTCGGCGCGCGCCGCGGTCAGCCACATCCGATCGACCACCAGTGAGCTCGGCGTCTCGGCTGACTTTCTCAATTCACACGATCTGCACATCCATGTCCCTGCCGGCGCGATTCCGAAGGACGGTCCCTCCGCCGGCGTCACCATGGCGACCGCAATCGTGTCGGCGTTGCGTCAGCAGACGGTGCGCGAGGACGTGGCGATGACGGGCGAGATTACGCTCAGCGGACTGGTGCTGCCGGTCGGCGGCATCCGGGAGAAGGTACTGGCGGCCCGGCGGCAGGGCATCAAGACCTTCATCCTGCCGGCGCTGAACGAGTCCGATCTGGCCGAACTGCCGCCCGAGGTCAAGGACGGAATGCAATTCGTCCCGGCACGCACACTCGAGGACGTACTGAAGGTGGCGCTGCCCCGAACACCGCCGACGACGTAGAATGACGAACGCCGAATGCGACGTTCCCTGATCGCGGTAGCCGCGCTCGTCACGACTCTGTTGACCGCCGTGCCTCGCGGCCAGACCGCCGACACCGGGAGCATCGTCGGCCACGTCACCCTCACCACCAAGGTGCGTGGCGTCCCGATGCCGTCCGCCTCCTATCCGGGCCGAACCGTCGGACAACACGAACCGCCGACCATTCCCGAAATCAAGAACGTCGTCGTCTACCTGAAGGACGTGGTTTTCCGCGGTACCCTGCCACTCAGGAAAGCGGAGTTGCGTCAGGAACACGAAACCTTTATCCCCCACGTCGTGGCCATTACCCGCGGTTCGACCGTCGAATTTCCCAACGACGACCCGATTTTTCACAACGTGTTCTCGCTGTCGGGAGCCGCCAACTTCAATCTCGGACGTTATCCCAAGGGACAGAGCAAGCCCTGGCGGTTCACCAAAGCCGGTATCGTCAAAGTGTTCTGCGACATTCATTCGCACATGAGCGCGACGATCCTGGTACTCGATAACCCGTACTTCACCATCCCCGAGAAGGACGGCAGCTTCGAGATTGCGAATGTGCCTCCGGGGCAGTACACGCTGGTCGGCTGGCACGAGCGCGTCGGCGAGCGAACCACGACCGTTCGGGTCGAGCGCGGGAAGGCCGTCACCGTCGACCTGTCGCTGCCTGTCGAGGACCGCCAATGAGCGAACGGCGTACGCCGCCGCGGCTGGTCACCAAGACGCTGGCGGTCACGTTCGGCACGGTCGTCCTGATTCTCCTGTTCGTGTTCGCCGTCGTCACCTTCAGCGTCCGGGACCAGGTCCGGCAGTCGGTGGCCGGCAACCTGGCGTCGAGCCAGCGCCTGTTCGCGGCGCTCGAGACGCGGCGCCAGCAGGAGCTGGTGTCGCAAGCGGCGACGTTCGCCGAGAATCCTACGCTGAAAGCGGCACTCGACACCTATCAGGCCGAATCACGAACCGGCGCTGAGGCCCTGCGGTCACAACTGCTGCGGACGATCGACGGAGAGCTCGCCAAAGTCGCGGCGCGCTTCGAGGCCGACGCGCTGGTGCTGGTCGACATGCGCCAGAACACCTTGGCCGCCGCCGGGCGGTTGAGCGATCGCTGGCCACGCGGGCGGCCGGTCGCGCTGACGGGAGCGAAGGACGGCAACCTCGACGGCATCGCGCGGATGGGCGGCACCACCTTTCGCGTCGCCGCCGTGCCACTGCGACTGAGCGACGACACGACAATCGGCACGTTGTATCTGGCCACCAGCCTCGACTCTGCGTACGCCTCGGATCTGGCCCAGGTGTCGGGCACGCCGACCGCCATTATCAGTAATGGACTCTTGCTCGGAAGCACGCTGACACCAGAGGGCGCGCATCAGTTCGAGTCGGCGGTTGGGCTCGCCAGGCCGCTCGACGGCGTCATCACGCTGGACGGCCAGTCCTACGCGTTCAGGCGCCTGGTCGGCATCGGCGACACCGTGTTCTATGCGCTCGGTTCGATCGACGGCTCATCGCGCGAAGCGATGCGTCAGGCGATGTGGAACCTCACGGTCATTGCCTTCGGCGCCCTTAGCCTCGCGCTGCTCGGCAGCCTGTCGCTGGCGCGGCTGCTCGCCAAACCGATCGGCCACCTTTCCTCGTCGCTGAACCAAATGGCGGCGTCTCACGCGGTCGCGGCCACCCTGCCGCTGACCGGTTCGAGCCGCGAGGTGGATGCGCTCACCGACACCTTCAACGCGCTGATGGCCTCGGTGGCCAAGGCGGAAGCCCAGACGGAGGCGGCCTATACCGGCGCGATTCGGGCGCTGGCGACCGCGCTCGACGCGCGTGATCCGTACACCGCCGGCCACTCGGAGCGGGTCAGCGTGATCTCGGTCGCGATTGGACGCGGGCTCGGTTTACCCGAGGACGATCTGGAGGTGCTGCGTCTGGGCGCCCTGCTGCACGACATCGGCAAGATCGGCGTCCCCGATCAAGTGTTGATGAAATCGAGTGGGCTCACCGACGCCGAATTCGCCGCGATCAAGCTGCACCCGGTGCTGGGCGCGCGCATCCTGCGGCCGGTGCCGTTTTTGGCGCGGCACATCCCGATCGTCGAACTGCATCACGAGCGCCCTGACGGCCGCGGCTATCCCTTCGGCCTGCGCGGCGACGACATTCCGCTTGCCGCTCGCATCGTGCACGTCGCCGACGCCTACGATGCGATCACGAGCGCCCGCGCCTATCGCGCGGCGCGGCCGTCTAATGACGCGCTCCGCGAAATCTGGCGATGCGCCGGCACCGAGTTTCACGCGGAGATCGTCGCCGCCCTCGCCAACGCCCTGCCGGGCGTGACCTCGGACGATGGCCAGGTAACGCTCCAGAGTGTCTGAAATCGCCGTCGCCAGTCGTTGCGCGACCACTCGCCGGTTCGGCCCGATCGCGATCGCGTGCGCGATGCTGCTCGTGATGATGGCCGCGGCGCCGGTCTTCGCTCAGGGAGCACCCGAATCGGTCGAACGCTTCTCACTGGACAGCGTGATCGGCGTGGATTCGTTCGGCGGACAGAACGTGTCCAGCCAACCGCAGGTTGTCATCGACGTGTCGGCGGCGGTCCGAATCGGCGACAACTGGCAACTCTACGTGCGCCCGTGGTTTCGGCTGCCACGGCCGGCGTCTCCCACCGCGACAACTCCGCCATGGGACACGGAGATCTATCAGGCAGGAGTGCGCTACGAACGTCCAGGCCCGATTGCCGTTCGGCTTGACGCGGGCTACATCCTGTCGCCGATCGGACTCGGCATTCTCGACTCGCGTCAGAATCTGAATCCGAATATTCTCCCGCACCTCAGCTACGTGGTCCCGATGCCTGCGTTTGCAGTTGGCGCGCCTCGAGTGTCGCCGATTTCGACCGCCTACCCGCTCGGGGCGCAGCTGACTGTGTCGACGAACCGGTGGGACGCGCGGGCTGCGGTGGTCAATTCCGCCCCGACGCGCCCGTATGTTCTGGGCGCGGCGACCAACCCGCGTCAGACGCCGGTGTTCGTTGCCGGCGGAGGCGTCACGCCGATCACCGGCCTGCGTCTGGGTGCATCATTCGCCCACGGCGACTACGCCACATCGGAAGAGATCACGCTGCCGAATGCGCAGGGCCGGGCGGTGACCATCATTGGCGGAGAAGGCGAATGGGCGTTTCGCTACACGAAAATACGCGCCGAGATCATCCGCAGCGCCTTCGAGGTGCCGGGCGAGACTGCGGTCGCCCGGGAGTGGTTTGTGCAGGGGGTGCAGACGCTGGCGCCCCGCTGGTTCGTCGCTGCACGCGGAGAAGGCGCGTCTGCACCACCGCTCTTCAACGGTATAACGGTCGGCACCGGGACGACCTTTGCGGTGTTCGAAGCCACCGTCGGCTTTCGCGTGACGCCCGACATCACGCTCCGCAGCGCCTACGACCAACGGCGATCGTACGGCGCCACCAGCTGGGACAATCAGGCCGCCGTGTCGGTGGTGTGGACGCGCCGCTGGTGGTAGCGACGCTGGCGTCTCGCTGCCGGTGTCCAACAGCGATAATCTAAGCATTGACGCCGGTGGCGCGCACGTCGCCGCCGGCATTCGATTCCGCTTCCGAGGAGAGACTCCATGTTGTCACGCCGTTCGTTCATCTCGCTCACCGGCGCAACCGCTGCCCTGTCCGTCACGCCGTTGTCCGCGCAGCGACGTGGCGGCGCCGAGGCAACCGGCCCGGTCCCACCCAGCATCATGGCGCTGACGTCGATGCGGGCGCAGGCGAAGCCGATCACGGTCGAAGAGCGACGCGCCCGGCTGGACAAAGCGCGCCGGCTGATGACCGAACAGAAGATCGACGCAATCATCCTGACCGGTGGGACGTCGCTCAATTACTTCACCGGCATCCGCTGGGGCAACAGCGAGCGGCTCACGGCGGTCGTCATCCCGAAGGTGGGCAACCCCTACATCGTCACGCCGGCATTCGAAGAAGACCGCACGCGCGAGCAACTCGTCGGTGGACCGATGGAACATACCGACGTGGCGATCTGGCAGGAGGACGAAAGCCCGTTCGAACGGGTCGCCACCGGCCTGAAAGACCGCGGCATCGCAACCGGCCGCATCGGGATCGAGGAAACCTCGAAGTTCGTGTTCGCCGACAGCATCAGCGGCGCCGCGCCGGCCCTGAAGATTGTGAGCGCATCGCCGATCGTGGCCGGCTGCCGGATGATCAAGAGCCCGCACGAACTCGAGCTGATGCGCCTCGCATCGCAGGTCACGCTGAAGTGCTACGAGGCGGTGTTCAAGGCGCTCAAGCCCGGGATGACGCAGAACGACGCCAGCAGCCTGATCAACGCCGGCTATGCCCGCCTCGGCTTCCAGGGCTTTGCCAGTATTCAGGTCGGCGAGTACACGGCGCTCCCCCACGGCTCGATCACGCCGCAGACCATCCGCGAGGGCACGATCATCATGATCGACGACGGCTGCACCGCCGAAGGGTACCAGTCGGACATCACGCGCACCTTCGTCATCGGCAAGGCAACCGACAAGATGAAGAAGGTGTTCGACATCGTGCATCAGGCGCAGACCGCAGCCCTGAAAGCCGCGCGTCCGGGAGTGGCGCTCGAATCGATCGACGCCGCGGGACGCAAAGTCGTGGTCGATGCCGGCTACGGCCCGGGCTTCAAGTACTTCTCCCATCGCCTCGGCCATGGCATGGGCATGGACGGCCACGAGTGGCCGTATCTCGTAAAGAACAACATGTTCGGCTGGGAAAAAGCGTTGACGATGCAGGCCGGGATGGTGTTCAGCGACGAGCCGGGCATCTACATCAAGGGCGAGTTTGGCGTGCGTCTGGAGGACGACATGCACGTGACCGAGAACGGCGCCGAGTTGTTCACACCGCAGAGCCCGTCAATCGAAGACCCGTTCGGCGCGGCCTGATCGGCCGGCACACTGGTCCGAAGTGGGCGCGCCGTCTCAATTTGCACAGAGACATCGCGCCCGACCTGAACAGCCGGATGACGATGGTAGGATGAAATCCGGTTCCGGCCATGGACATCGAAACGGCGGAATTGATCGAGCACGTGAACGCGCGAATAGACACGCTCGAAATCTCACTGCGGGTTGAGATACGCGGCAGTGTGGCCGACGCGAAAGAATTCGCGCGCGGCTTGCACGAGGAATCGAAGGGACACGCCGGCGGTCTGCACGAGGAATCGAAGCACTACGCGCGGAGCCTGTACGAGGAATCGAGGCAATTCGCCCTCAGTCTTCACACGGAGGCCAAGGAACACGCGCTCGGCCTCCACGAGGAAGCGCGGCGACACGCTCACGTCCTCAACGAAAGCGTCCGGGACGACATCCGCATGCTGGCGGAAGCCCTCGCGACCGTGCTGACCCGGCTCGACGCCGGTCGTTAATAGGCTGGCGCCTATTCCTTGATGGTGGTCACGAGCGACCAGATCCGCGGGACGTTCACTTTCTCGATCGAGACCGGCTTCAGGTCCGCCTGGACGAGGAACGCCGGCAGGTCGAGATCCGACTTGAACCCGAGATAAAGCGTGAACGGCGCGATGATGGTCTCGAGCCACGAGCCGAGCCGGCTCTTACTGCGGAAGTGATTCAGGATGATGATTTTTCCGCCTGGCCGGCAGACGCGATACATCTCGCGCGTCACGGCGACCGGATCGGGCACGACGCTGATCACATACGGCGCGTAGACGATGTCGAAGCTGTCGTCCGCGAACTTCATGTTCTGTGCGTCCATCTGCAGGAGACGCACGTTACGAACACCCTTCCGCGCGATACGATCGTGGGCTTTCTCGAGCATCGAGCTGGAAAAGTCGATGCCGGTGACGGCGCATTCGGGCGGATAGAGCGCGGCGTTGATGCCGGTGCCGACCCCGACCTCCAGCACGCGATCTCCAGGCTTAATCGCCATGCGACGGATGGCGTCGACGCGACCAGGATGGAGCGCCGGACCAAACGTCAGGTCATACACCCACGCCAGATTTTCGTAAACGCGGGCGACAAAATCGTTCTCGACGACGGTCACCGACAGCGCGCGTGTCGCCGCGTCGGACCCGATCACCTCTTCGGTTTCACGCGATCCATGTGGCTCGAATAGGGCCATCAGTTGCCTCAGCAGCGCTGTGCCGAACCGCTAACCCCTTGAACGCGTTCAAGCTGGAGGGCCGGGCCAGAGTGCACTGCGACTATACCTCTGGGGGTCAGCGAAGTCCATCGACGGCTGCCAGAGCCGTATCGATATCCCCTGACTGAGTAGACACTTGCACGCCTTGGACCAATCCCTTCAGGGCCGCGGCGATTTCTCGCGCGATGGCGATCCCTTCTGCGATCGCTCCGCCGCCGGCGTCGGCCCGCCGCATCCGCTCGAGCAGGGCGTCAGGCACGCGTACGCCGGGGACCTCGTTCGCCATGAACTCGGCGTTACGCAAGCTGTCGAAGGGATACACGCCCGCCACAATCGGCAATCCGGCTGCGACCAGGCGGCGATGAACGGGTTCGTAAGCGTCGACGTCGAAAATCGGGCGGGTGACCACGAACTCGGCGCCCGCCTGCACCTTGTACTCGAACCGGCGCAGCTCCTCGTCGAGGTTCGAGGCTGCGGGATTGACCGACACGCCGATGTGAAAGCCGGTCGGAGCGCCGATCGTCTGTCCACCGACGTCGCTCCCGTGATTCAGCCGCGCGACGACATTGGTCAGGCCGATCGAATCGACATCGAACACCGCGGTGGCGTCAGGGTAATCGCCGACGCGCCCGGGATCGCCGGTAACGAGCATCAGGTTGCGCAATCCCTGGGCATGGGCGCCGAGCAGATCGGATTGAATGCCCAGCAGGTTGCGGTCACGGCAGGCGTAGTGCAGCAGCGTCTCGATTCCGGCCTGCTGTTCGATCAGCACGGCGAGCGACAGCGCGCTGATACGCGCGCCGCCGCGCGGACCGTCTGGAATGGTGATCGCGTCGACACCGCCGATCTTCAAGCGCCGCGCGTGTTCGACTACCGCGTCGGTCTGGTAGCCGCGCGGCGGCAGCAGTTCGGCGGCAACCACAAAACGCCCACGCGCCAACGCGTGCGCGAAGCGCGACTTGCGTTCTCGTGCAACCGGTGGCGTCTCCAGCGCAGGCGTGTCCAGTCCAGAGACGCCTGGCGAAGAAGGCACACCGGGCGATGCGAACGTTTTCACCGACCGTGCGTGGGCGTCGCGCCCGACTGCCGGCGCCAGACCGCGCACCGCTGCCTTGATTTGCCGGATGTGCTCCGGCGTCGTGCCGCAGCAGCCACCGACCATCCGCACGTTGTGCAGGATGAAGCGTCGCGCATAGGACGCCATGTAATCGGGCGAACACAGATAGATGTTGCGCCCCTCGACGTCGCGCGGCTGCCCGGCGTTCGGTTGCGCCGACAGTTTCAACATGGTGACAGCCGCCAATCGCTCGATGGTGTCGAGCATCGGCGCCGGACCCACGGCGCAGTTCACGCCAATCACCGATGCCCCCCGGCGCTCCAGCTCCGGCGCGAAGCGCTCGGGTGGCGTGCCGTCCAGCGTGTTGCCATCCTCCTCGGTCGTCATCTGCGCGACGATCGGCAGGGTCGAAACGCTTCGGACCGCGTCGACGGCGGCGCAGATCTCATTGAGATCGCGGAACGTCTCGAGGATGAAGAGATCGACGCCACCCTCGGCAAGCGCCTGCGCCTGCTCGCGGAAATAGTCCCGCGCTTCGTCGAGTCCGGTCTTGCCCCACGGCTCGATGCGGATGCCGAGCGGGCCGATCGCGCCGGCGACGTAGGCCTGCTCGCGCGCGGCGTGCCGCGCCAGCTTCGCGCCCTGAACGTTGATCGCGTGCAGGCTGCCGGCCAGGCCGAACGAGCCCAGTTTGATCCGGTTCGCTCCGAAGGTGTTGGTTTCGATGACGTCCGCACCAGCGCGGACGTACTCCTGATGCACCTCGGCGACCAGATCCGGCTGCGTCAGGTTGAGCGCGTCGAAGCTCTTGTTGATGAACACGCCCTTGGCGTACAGCATCGTGCCCATCGCGCCGTCACACACCAGCACGCGGTCGTCGAGCGCTTCGAGAAAGGGCTTCATCATCCTACTGGGTGTCGCAGCGGTCGGTCTTGAACGTGTCTGTGTCGATCAACAGGTACGAATTGGTCACGACGTCGAGGCCGATCGAACGGACCCCCTGCCTGATCGAGTCGGAAAACTCGTGATGATGCCCGAACAGGTGCAGACGTGGACGCATCGCCGCCAACACGTCGTTCAGGACCGTCTTGCCGGCATCGATCCGCTTGCCGGCCGGATAAAACGGACGTGGCGCCTCGTGCGTCAAAAGGACGTCGATCCTCACCGCGGCTTTGCAGGCGGCAACCTCGTCGCGCACGAAGTGCCGTCGCTTGTCGTCACGGCTCTTTCCCAACTTCAGCGCCGCCGCTGACGGCTTGCGACCCTTGGACGGCGGCAGGTCGGACGGCGCGGTGTTGTACCAGCTCGGCGCGAAGGTGCCGCCTAACGCCGCGATCCGCCACGGGCCGACCACATACGGCGCGCCGTTGGGCAGATAGTGGAGCGTCGGCGGCGCCGCCAGACGTCCGGCGAGCGTGTCGGCGAGCACGTCGAAGTCTTCGTTGTTACCCTTGATGAAGTGCAGCGGCGCGATCGGCTCGAAATAGTCCCCGTCGTTGCTGGCGACGTCGCCCACCGAGATCCACAGTGGCACATCGGGGTGCCGCCGCATGATCAATTGGACGGTGTCGAACTCGCCGTGTATGTCGCCTAACGCACCGATGATCATTTCATCGTGAGGCGGTCGAAGCGGGCGGCGTGGCGGCGGGGACGAGCAGTTCGGTCTTGTCCCAGACGAAATCCGTCTTGCTGTATACCGCCAGCTCGTAGTCCTTGCCCATGAAGATCGCGCCGACCGGGCACGCCTCTTCGCAGAAACCACAGAAAATGCAGCGCGTCTTGTGGATCTGATAGACCGAGGCGTAGCGCGGACCCGCCTGCACCGATCCGTCGTTTTCAGCCGCCTCGAGGTAAATGGCATCGGCCGGACAGGCCACCGAACACAAGCCGCAGGCGACGCACTTCTCGAGTCCGTTCTCGTCGCGCATCAGCACCTGCTTGCCACGGTATTTCGGGTACATCGGGAACTTCTGTTCCGGATAGTTGACCGTGATCGGCTTCTTGAACATGTACCTCAGCGTGGTCGCGAAGCCGATGAGAAAGGGGCGGATGACAGCCATTGCTCTCAGTTTACCCGGCCGATAAGATCAATGTAAATCCATGCAGGGCCCGCAGTTCCTATCCGGCGAGCAGATTCTTCTGACCACACTGCTGGTCAAGCTCGCCGTGGTGGCGGCGCTCGCCACGATGCTGGTGCGTTATCACCGGTTTCGCCACATCCTCATCTTCGAACGGCGCGCCCTCCCCGACCGCCTGGTCTTTGCGTTCAGCCTGGGCATCCCGCTGATGGCGGGCGTCGTCGCGCGGTTGCTGCTCAACTACAACGCCGCCGACCTGACGCTCGAGGGCTCGTTCCTCGCCGGACTGATTGCCGGGCCGTACGCCGGCGCGATCGTCGGCGTGATGGTCGGCGTGCCGCCACTCGGCAACGGCGAGTGGGCGGCATTGCCGTTCGCAGTCGGCTGCGGATTCGCCGGCGGTGGACTCCGCGAGCTGTGTCCGAAGGAGTCGATCTGGCATTTCTCGCCGTTCGTCTTCACCGGGCTTCATCGTCGCGCCTGGCACATGCTGCGGACGATGGCGGTGGACTGGCAGGTCGTGCTGCTGCTCGCACCGGTCGCGCTGGAACTCCTGCGTCAGGGCCTCGGACTGCGCTGGAGCCATCGTCTGTTCTCGCTCCACGCCGCCCGTCCGGAATCGGTGCCGATGCTGCTGCTCGTGCTGCTGGCCACGGTACTGGCGGTCGCAACGCCGATCAAGATCTGGAACAACGCCCGCATCGAGCACCGGCTGGAAGAGCAGGAGAAGCTGCTGCTGGCGGCGAAAATCGAAGCGCTCGCCAATCAGATCAACCCGCATTTTCTGTTCAACACCCTGACGTCAATCTCGTCGCTGATCCGCACCCAGCCCGAAACCGCGCGCATGCTGATTACCAAGCTCTCCGGCCTGCTGCGACGCCTGATGCGCAGCACCGACCATTTCGTGACGCTCCGGGAAGAGCTCGAATCGATCGACGAGTACCTCGACATCGAGGTGATCCGCTTCGGACCGCAGCTGCGCGTCGACAAGCAGATTGCCGCGATGACGCTCGATGTCGTCGTGCCGAGCATGATCCTGCAACCGCTGGTCGAGAACTCAATCAAGCACGGCCTGGCGCGCAAGGTCGGCGGCGGCCGCATCACCATCGTCACCCGCGCGCGCGAAGACGGTCACACCATCATCGAAGTGCGAGACGACGGGCTGGGCATGACCGAGGAACGTCTTGAACACGCGCTCGGCGACGGCATCGGCCTGAGCAACGTCAATGAACGGCTCCGCACGATTTACGGCGCGCAGTATTCGCTGAAGCTCACCTCCGAGCCGGGCAAGGGCACGTGTGCCAGCGTGGACATTCCCGATCTCGCGCTTCCCGAACGGGTGACCGCATGACGGCGACGGCGGATCTCCGGGCCGTGCTGGTGGACGATGAACAACTGGCACGCGACGAGCTGAGCTACCTGCTCGGCCAGCTCGGCGGTGTAGACGTCATCGGTCAGGCCGGCAACGGCGTGGAGGCGTTGACGACGATCGAGCGGCTGCAACCGGAGGTCGTGTTCCTCGACATCCAGATGCCTGGCTTGACCGGGTTTGAGGTCGCGCGCCGTCTGCTCGCGACCGGGAACCAGTCGCAGATTATCTTCGTGACTGCCTACGATCGCCACGCCATCGAAGCGTTCGAAGTGAATGCGGTCGATTACCTGCTGAAACCGGTCGAGCAGACGCGACTTGAAACGGCGGTCGATCGCGCAAGGCGACGGATGGCGAGCGCCCGCCCGGTGGACGGTCTCAACAACGCCGAGTTGGAAAAGATTGTGCTGCTGGTCGCCGAACGGCAAAGCCGGCGCGAGCGGCTCGCGATCAAAGTCGGCGAGCGCTTCATGCTCGTCCAGGCAGAAGAAATTATTTACGCGTCTCTGGTGGAGGAAGGGATTACGGTAGTAACGAGTCAGCACGAGGGCACCTCGAACTATCGGACGCTCGACGAACTGCACGAACGGCTCGACCCGTCGGTGTTCTGGCGCGTCCACCGATCGCATCTGGTCAACATCAACAAGATCAAAGAGATCGTGCCGTGGTTCAGCCGGAACTACATCCTTCGGATGAAGGACGAGAAAGCGACCGAAATCCCGGTCAGCCGCACCCAGACGCGGCGCCTTCGAGACTATTTGAAACTATGAGCAGCGAAGCTGAGGAACCCGGTCTGCCGATGACCTTCGACGAAGAACCCGCGCAGCCACCCTCGAACCATGTCGACATGGTCGCGATCGATCATCCGGATCCGGATCTGATCAGGATGGCCGAGCCGCCAACGATCCATGCCGACGGACCGGTCGTTGCCGGCAATCCCCCCGCAACCAGCACGGGCATCGGGCTTGCGCAGGTGAAGGAAGAACTCATTGCGTGGGTCAAGACCCTGGTGTCGGCGGCGGTCTACGCAGTGCTGATCGTGACGTTCGGATTCCAGGTGGCGCGCGTTGAAGGCCAGAGCATGGCGCCGACGCTCGAGGATCAGGATCGGCTCATCGTCAACAAGCTGATCTACCGGATCGGCGAGCCGCGGCGCGGCGACATCGTGATGCTCTACTATCCGCTCAATCCCGACAAGTCGTTCGTCAAGCGCGTCATCGCCGAGGAAGGCGACACCGTCCGGATCGTGGACGGCCGCGTCTACGTGAACGACATCCCGCTCAAGGACGACTATGTCGAGGCCGACTACCGCAGCCACGACGACTGGGGTCCGCAGGTGATTCCGGAAGGGTACGATTTCGTCATGGGCGATCACCGGAACAACAGCTCCGACAGCCGCCATTGGGGGATGGTGCCCAAGAAATACATCATCGGCAAGGTGCAGATCCGCTGGTGGCCGGTGCCGACGGCGCGGCTGTTCTGAGCGCAGCGGCCAACCTTGGTCGGCCAGACGCAGCCGAACCCACCACGGCGGAGCAAGCTCCGCCCCTACGTGGCCTGCACGGCCCGCGGATTCGTACTGCCGACTATTCGGCGCGAGGGAAACAGGCCCGCCATGTAGGTGTAGACGATCGGCGTCAGATACAGCGTAATCAGCTGAGACACGACCAGGCCGCCGACAACAGCCAGCCCGAGCGGCCGCCGCGCCGCACCACCGGCACCCAGGCCCAGCGCAATCGGCACTGCGCCCACCAGGGCCGCCATCGTCGTCATCATGATCGGACGGAAGCGGATCGCGCAGCCTTCGAAGATCGCGTCCGCGGGGCTCAAGTCGTGCATGCGCTCCTGCTCCAGCGCGAAATCGATCTGCATGATCGCGTTCTTCTTGACGATGCCAACGAGCAGCATCAGGCCGACGAACGAGTAGACGTTCAGCTCGCTGCCGAATAACGAGAGTGTGAGCAGCGCGCCGAGCCCGGCCGACGGCAAGCCCGAAAGAATCGTAATCGGGTGGATGTAGCTTTCGTAAAGCATGCCGAGCACGATATAGACCACGCCGATGGCGACAAACAGCAGCAGGCCGAGACTGCGAGTCGATTCCTCGAACACCTTCGCCGTGCCTTCGAACGCCACCGACATCGTCGGGGGAAGGACGCGGGTCGCGAGGACGCGAATCTGCGCGACCGCTTCGCCGAGCGACACGCCAGGCCGCAAGCCGAACGAGATCGCAACCGCCGGCAGTTGCCCCGAGTGGTTGATCGTCTGCGGACTGAGATCCTGGTGTGTGCGCACGACCGATTCGAGCGGCACCATCACGCCGGCCGGCGACTTGAACGTGACGCGCTCGAGCGCATCGACGTTGGTCTGGTAGCGCGGATCCAGTTCGAGCAGCACGCGATATTGCGCGGTGTCGCCGTATATCGTGGACGACCAGCGAGGACCGAAGCCGCTGTAGAGGGCGCTCTGGATGAGCGCGGGATCCACTTTGAGCGCGGCGGCCTTGTCGCGGTCGATCGTCAGGCGGACGCGCGGGCTCTTGATCTCGAGGTCGGTGGAGACATCCTGGACTGACGCGAGCATCGACACCGCCTGCTGGAACTGCCCTGCCCAGGTGTAGAGCTCGTCGGTGTCGGGACTACGCAGGGTCACGCTATAGCTGTTGTCACCAGATCGGCCACCGATCTGAAACGCCGGCGGCAAGGTGATGAACGTCCGGAAGCCAGGGAAGTTCACCAGCCTTGGCCGCAGCTGCGCGATGATCTCCTGCGCCGTATTGGGCCGCTCGTCGTGCGGCTTCATGCGCATCACCACGCGCGCCGTGTTCATCGCGCCGGGACCGCCGGGCCCGTTGCCGACAAACACGACCGCTCGCTGCGAGTTCGGATTCTGACGGACGATTTCCGCGACCTTCTGCGCGCCGGCCGCCATTTCCTCGAACGCTGTCCCCTGAGCCGCGCGCAAACCGATGTTGACCGAATCGTCGTCCTGATCCGGAATGAAGCCGGTCGGGATCCGTTTGAACATCACGACCGTCGCGACCAGCACCAGCACAAACACGGCGAGCACGACCGGACGATGGCGCAGGGCCGAACGCAGGCTGCGCTCGTAGCCGTGGCGCAGTGTGCTGAAACCGCGTTCGAACAGTGGCCGCTTGGCGTCCGGATGACGATCGATGCCGCGCAGAAAGCGGCTACAGAGCATCGGGGTCAGCGTTACCGACACGATGCCGGAGACCAGAATTGCCGCCGTGATCGTGACTGCGAACTCGCGGAACAACCGGCCGATGATGCCGCCCATGAACAGCACCGGGATGAAGACCGCCGCAAGCGACACGGTCATGCTGAGGATGGTGAAGCTGATTTCGCGTGAGCCGTCGAGCGATGCCTGCATCGGCGTCTGGCCGCGTTCGATGTGCCGCACGATGTTCTCGAGCATCACGATGGCATCGTCCACGACGAAACCAATCGACAGGATGACCGCCATCAACGACAGATTGTTGAGGCTGAAGTGCAGCAGCCACATCACCACGAAGGTGCCGAGGATCGAAAACGGCAGCGCCAGCGACGGGATAATCGTCGCCGATGCGTTCTGCAGGAACAGGTAAATCACCGCAATCACCAGGACAAGGGTTGCGGCCATCGTGATCTTGATGTCCTTGAACGCCGCTTTGATTGCCACAGCGCGGTCCGTACCCTGAATCAGGTGGACTGACGGCGGCAGTTGCGATTCGATGTGCTCCCAGAGCCCCTTGATGCCGTCTATCACCGCCAGAGTGTTGCTGCCGGGCTGCTTCATCACCGTCATCAGCATCACCCGCACGACCTTGTCGGGGTCGTAGAACCACGAGGCGCTCCGGACGTCCTCGACGCTGTCGAGGACGGTGGCGACCAGGTGCAGGCGAATGGGCGCGCCCTTGCGGTAGGTGACCACCATCGAGCGAAAGGCGTCGGCGCTCATCAACTGACCGCTGGCCTTGATTTGATAGCTCGCCTTTGGCCCGAACAGCTGCCCGGTCGGCAGGTTCACGTTCCAGTTCTGCAGCTGCGAGTCGATTTCGTTGATGCCGATCTGGTGCGCCTTGAGCCGATCGGGATCGACCTGGACGCGGACGGCGTACTTCTGGCCGCCCAGTACGTTCACCTGCGCCACGCCGTCGATGGCCGCAATCTGGGGCGCGATCAACGTCTCGGCGTAGCCATCCAGTTCTGAAAGCGGCCGCGTTTCCGAGCTGAGGCCGATGATGAAGATGGCCTGATCGGCCGGGTTGACCTTTCTGAACGACGGCGGCGCCGGCATGCCCGGCGGCAGCAACGACAGCGCCTCGGCAATCGCGGTCTGCACGTCGACCGCGGCGCCGTCGATGTCTCGATCGAGCGCGAACTGCATGGTGACGCTGCTGAGACCGGTCGAGCTCGACGAGGTCATCGAGTCGAGTCCGGAGATGGCGGTGAATTGTCGTTCGAGCGGGCTGGCGATGGTCGCGGCGAGCGTTTCCGGATCGCCACCCGGCAGCCCGGCGCTCACGCTCAGGGTTGGAAAATCGACGCTCGGCAGATCGCTGACCGGCAGCGATCGGTAGGCGACGACTCCAAACAACGCGATCGCGGCCATGATCAGGCTGGTCGCGATCGGCCGCCTGATGAAGCCCTCCGAGATATGGGCCATTGACTACGTAAATAGTAGTCACTACGTTTTTGTTGTCAAGTTGGTATAATCACCGGGTGCCGAAGGAATACGGCCAGAAGTGCCCCGTCGCCAAGTCGCTGGAGTTCCTCGGCGAGCGCTGGACGCTGCTGATCGTCCGCGATCTGATCGGCGGCGCGAAGAAGTTTCAGGATCTTCAGGAGTCGCTGGCTGGCGTTGCGCCGGCCGTACTGTCGGAGCGGCTGAAGCTGCTCGAAGCGCACGGCGTCATCAGCCGGTCGTTCTACTCCGAGCACCCGCCGCGCGCCGAGTACGCGCTGACCGAAATCGGGTTCGAACTGCGGCCGGTGGTCGGTGCGCTCGCCATCTGGGGATCGCGGCATCTCCGCACCCCCTCGACACTGGTGCACGTCGACTGCGATACTCCACTGGACATGACGTATTACTGTCCCAAGTGCGAGCGACGGGTCGGCGGATCGCATCTGCGCTTCCGACCGACCGCCAAGCCGGCGCCTGCCAAGCCTCGCCCGCGCCGCAGTCTCGCGCGGACGTGAGCGTCGCGCGCGACGCGGCGGCCGATCCCGGTCAGCGCTACAGCTCAGTCGCGCGAGTGCTGGTCCGGGTCCTCCTGCTCAACCTCATCGTCGCCGTCGCCAAAATCGGATTCGGTTATACGTCTGGCGCCGTCAGTATCCTGTCGGATGGCTTTCACTCGCTGACCGACGCGGCGTCAAACGTCGTGGGACTGGTTGGCGTCAACGCTGCACGGCGGCCGCCGGACGAAGATCACCCCTATGGCCACCGCAAGTACGAGACCGTGGCGGCGGCGGCGATTGTGCTGCTCCTGCTGGTGGTGATGGTCGAGGTGTTACGAAACGCCTTCAACTACCTCACCGGCAAATCGGGACCGCACGAGATCACCGCCGCCAGTTTTGGCGTCATGCTCGTGACCGTGGCCATCAACCTCGTGGTGGTTCGCTACGAATCGCGCGCGGCGACCCGCCTCGAAAGCGAAGTGCTGATGGCGGACGCGACGCAGACCCGCGGCGACGTGTGGTCGTCGGTCACCGTGATCGTCGCGCTCGTCGGCGCGCGCGCCGGCCTGCCCATACTGGATCCACTGGCTGCGCTGGTGGTGGCCGGCTTCATCGGCTACGCCGGTTTTCAAATCGCGCGGACGACGACCGGAATCCTGAGCGATCGCATCGTCATCGCCGACGCCGAGCTCGAGCGGGTGGTAATGAGCGTACCGGGCGTACTCGGCTGCGAGAAGATCCGCACCAGGGGATCAGCCGATCACGTGTTCCTGGATTTGCACGTCTGGCTCCCGGCCGAGATGCCGCTGAAGGAAGCGCACGCCATCTCCCACGTCGTCAAGGACACGCTGATGACGCGCCATCCGGAAATCGCTGACGCGGTCATCCACATCGAACCACCGCCTCGAACATCGTGAGACAGCCGGCTTACTTCTTGGTGGTGAGCTTTACTTCGAACAGCTTCGGCCACAATTTACCGGTGATGAACAACCGGTCGTGCGCCTCGTCGTAGGCGATGCCGTTCAGGACGTCGGTTTTGGCGCGTTCAGCCGTGGTCAGCAGCCCGCGCAGATCGATGTAACCGATCACGTTGCCGGTGGCCGGAGAGATCCGGGCAATGTAGTCGGTCTGCCAGACGTTGGCGAGAATCTCGCCCTTCACATACTCGAGCTCGTTGAGATTCTTGAGCGGCGCGCCCACCGCCGTCACCTTCAGTCGTCGCCGTTCAGTGAAGGTGACCGGATCGAGAATCCGCAGTTCGTTGGTGCCGTCGCTCATGATCAGGTTGGTGCCGTCGGTGGTCAGTCCCCAGCCCTCGCCCTGGTAGTGAAACGATCGGCGCGGCGCCAGCGTGGTCTTGTCGTAGACGAACGCGACGCCGGTCTGCCACGTCAGCTCGAACAGCTCGTTCTTGAAAACGGTGATGCCCTCCCCGAAGTGTTCGGCTGACACGTCGCGCTGCTTCAGGACCTTGCCGGTCTCGAGCGACACCTTGCGAATCGACGACCGCCCGTTCAGGCCGGTGCCTTCGTACAACACGCCGTTGACGAACTGCAGCCCCTGCGTGAACGCATTCGGATCGTGCGGGTAAACGTGCTGCACTTCGTAGCTGGACATCGGCAGGTTGGCGTTCTGCGACGCCGGCTGCCACGCCGCGAATCCGATCGGGCGGTAGGTTGCCAACATGATGATCCCCGCCGCGGCCGCCAGAATCGGACGACCTGACTGACGCGCGCGCCTCGTTTCGCCTACCTGCCCCATCTCAATACCCCGCGACCTTGTCGACTACGTTCATCAGCGGCTCACCTCGCTCGAAGCGCCGGAGATTCTCCGAAAACAGCGCAACCAGCGGAGTCCAGTAATCATTGAGCGCGCCGGACGTGTGCGGCGTGACGATGACGTTGGGCAGGTCCCAGTACGGACTCGATTCGTCGAGCGGCTCGTTCGTGAAAACGTCGAGCGCCGCGCCGCCAAGCCGGCCGTCCGCCAGCGCCGCGATCACCGCGTTGTCGTCTACCAGCTTACCGCGAGCGACGTTGATCAGGAACGCGCCGCGTTTGATGCGGTTGAGCTCAGGCTCGCCAATCAGACGCCGGGTTTCAGACGTGTGGGGCGCGGCGAGGATCACCACATCACTGATCGCGAGCAGATCGTGCAGGCGATCGGGTGTCCACACGGCTTCGACGCCGTCAGGTACCGGCTCGCCCGCGCGCCGGCGGATCGCGGTCACCCGCAGCCCGAACGGCGCCGCGATACCGGCGAGTTCGAGGCCGATCGCGCCCAGGCCGACGAGACCCATGCGCTGGCCGCGGAGGAGCCGGACGTCAACGTGGCCGCCCTCGAGGTCCTGCTGGGCCCACCGGCGCGCAGCCTGCGCCCGGACTGCAACCGGCAACAGTCGCGAGAGCGCCAGCGTCACGGCCATCACATGTTCGGCAATCGATCGCGCGCGAATCCCGCGGGCCGTCGTCAGCACCACCGGACTCGCCAGGATCTCCGGAAACATCAGCTTGCCGACACCGACCGCCGGACTCTGCACCCACCGCAGATGTGCGGCGGAGGCAAACGCCTGGTGTTCGACCACAGGTGTGAAGGCAACGTCGACGTCGGCCAGCAACCGCGAGGCGGTGTCACGATCCCAGGCGTCGAGGAATGTGTGCTGGGGAAAATCGTGGCGGAGCTGATCGACGAAATGACGCGGCAGAACCCACGCCGGGGCCGGGCTGATCACGGCGACCAGGATTTTCATCGCCTGACGTAGGTGCCGGAGCGGCCGCCGCTCTTGCGCATGACACGGATGGCGCCGATCACCATGGTCTTGTCGACCGCTTTCACCATGTCGTAGATGGTGAGCGCGGCGACGGCGACGGCCGTGAGTGCTTCCATTTCGACACCGGTCTGACCGGTGGTACGGACGCGCGCCTCTATCTCGTAACCGCGCGCCGTCGGCCTCACCTCGACGTTCACGCTCGAAATCGGCAGCGGGTGGCAGAGGGGAATCAGGGCCGACGTCTGTTTCGCCGCGAGAATGCCGGCGAGCTTCGCCGTCTGAAG
>DASXGC010000430.1:0-4146 GCA_036489235.1 Vicinamibacterales bacterium | reverse complement strand
GGCGTCGTCCTGTCGGGGACCGGGTCGGACGGCACGCTCGGATTGTGCGAGATCAAGGCCGCGGGCGGCCTGACCTTCGCCCAGGACGAGCGCTCGGCGCAGCACAGCGGCATGCCGCACAGCGCCGTCGCCAGCGGCGCCGTCGACCTGGTGTTGTCCCCGGAAGAAATCGGCCGGCGCTTGATCGATCTGCCGTCGCATCCGTATCTTCGCGATGCGTCGGCGGCCGCGCCCGAGGAGTCCACCGGCGAATCGCCGGACGACTTCCAGCGTGTCATCACCGCCCTGCGGAACAGCAGTGGCGTCGACTTCAGTCAGTACCGTGACACCACCATCAGGCGCCGCACCGCCCGCCGGATGCTCCTGCGCGGCTTCACCTCGGCGACCGAGTACGCACAGTTCGTCGAGCGCGACACCAGCGAAGCCGAGGCGCTGTATCGCGACGTGCTCATCAACGTGACCAGCTTCTTCCGCGATCCCGAGATGTTCGAGGAACTGAAGCGCGACGTGTTTCCGGAACTCGTCCGCGACAAACCGGAGTCGCAACCGATCCGCGCCTGGGTGCCAGGGTGCTCGACCGGTCAGGAAGCGTATTCGGTTGCGATGGTGCTGCTGGAGTTCCTCGCGGACGCGAACGTCAAACGCGAGATTAAGATCTTTGCGACCGACCTTGGCGACCCGGCGGCGCTCGAACGCGCACGGGCCGGCGTCTATCCCGAGAGCATTGAATCGGAAGTCAGTCCCGAGCGGCTGCGCCGATTCTTTGTCAAAGAGGATCGGAGCTACCGCATCCAGAAATCAGTCCGCGATCTGTGCGTGTTCGCGCGGCAGAACATCACGGCGGATCCGCCGTTCTCGCGCGTCGATCTCGTGACCTGTCGAAACGTCCTGATCTACATGTCGACGGTGCTTCAGCAGCGCCTGTTGCCGGTGTTCCACTTCGCGCTCAATAACAAGGGCATTCTCGTGCTCGGCGGCGCCGAGACGATCGGACCCTACGGCGATCTGTTCGAGCTCGTCAGCCGCGCGCACAAAATCTACCGCCGCAAGGACAGCGCCTACCGCCCGCAGCTGACGTTCATGACCGATGAATGGCACGGCGGGCCGCCGATGCGGCGCCAGGGAACCGATGGCCAGCCGGTCGACTTCCAGCGTGAGTCCGATCGCGTGATGCTGGGCCTCTACGCACCACCCGCGGTGCTGATCGACGGCGAGTTCGACGTGTTGCAGTTTCGCGGGCGCACGGCGCCATTTCTCGAAGCCCCGCCGGGACAGCCGACGACCAACATCCTGCGATTGGCTCGGGAAGGCTTGTTCGTCGAGATGCGGAGCGCTCTCAGCGAAGCGAAGACCACCAGGACCACGGTGGTTCGCGACAACCTGCGGGTATCCAATGCGTCGGGCGACATCGAGTTCACGCTGCGGATCGTGCCGGTGCTCGCCCCGCAGGGCGACGACTGCCGGTTCCTGGTGGTGTTCGAAACCAGGGACTTCGCCTCGTCGGCGCCTGCTTCGGCCAGCGCGTTGGACCCGGCGTCGGCCGAACGCGACGTGGCCTGGCTGCGACAGGAACTGGCCTCGAGCAAACAATACATACAGTCCGTGCTCGACGGGCAGGACGGGTCCAACCAGGAGCTTCGCGCCGCGCACGAGGAAGTCCTGTCGAGCAACGAGGAGCTGCAGAGCACCAACGAAGAGCTCGAAACCACGAAGGAAGAGCTGCAATCGGCGAACGAGGAGCTGACCACCGTCAACGAGCAGTTTCAGCGGCGCAACCGCGAGCTGGACACCCTGACCGACGACCTCTCCAATTTCATCAGCAGCGCCGACGTGCCGCTGCTGACCGTCGGCCGGGATCTCTGCATCCGCCGATCGACGCCCGCGGCCCAGCGCGCCTTCAATGTGCTGCCGACCGACGTCGGGCGATCGATCGAGCACATCAAATTTGCACTCGACGTTCCGGACATCGCCGGCGTGATCGAAACGATGATCGCGACCATGCAGCCGGTGGACCGCGAGTTGGTGGACCGCGACGGGCGATGGTGGGTGCTCCGGGTGCGTCCCTTCCTCACCGGCGATGGCCGGATCGACGGAGCCACGCTGGTGGCCTTCGACATCGACTCAGTGAAGCAGAACCGCGAGCTCGCCGACTCCCGTGACTCGGCGCACGCGATCGTGCAGACCGTGCGTGAACCGCTGGTCGTGCTGGATCGCGACGGCCGCGTCGAGCTGTCCAACGAGTCGTTCCATCGGCAGTTCGGTGACACGCCCGCCGACATCGAGGGACGTCCGTTGTGGGAGATCGGCCAGGGCGTCTGGAGCGACCCCGCGCTGCGCCGCACGCTGCTCGCGGCCTGTCAAGGGAAGGAGCCGGTCGTCAATCTCGAGATTCAACGGATGGTGCCGGGAAGGGGCCTTCGCACGTTGATCCTCAATGCTCGGGCGATCACGGGGAATGCCCGGGCCACGTTGATGCTGCTCTCGATCGACGACGTGACGGATGCGCGCCAGGCGGAGCGGCTGCGCATCGACGCGGAGACACTGCGCCTCCTCGACCGTCGCAAAGACGAGTTTCTCGGCATCCTGGCGCACGAGCTCAGGAATCCGCTGGCGCCGATGCGATTCGCACTGGAGTTGATGCGGCGTCCCGAACAAACGGCGTCGCAGGCCACGCGCGCCCGTCAGGTCCTGGAGCGTCAAGTCGCGCACATGGTGCGCATCGTCGACGACTTGCTGGACGTCTCCCGCATCACGCAGGGGAAGGTCGACCTGCGGCTCGAGCCGCTGGCGCTGGCCGAACTGGTTCGCGCGGCGGTTGAACTGTCGCGTCCGGCGATCGACGCCGCCCGGCACACGCTCACCGTCTCCCTGCCGCCCGAAGCGGTGACGATCAATGGAGACGCGGTGCGCCTCACACAAGTGCTGGTGAATTTGTTGAACAACGCCGTGAAGTTCACGCCGGCGGCAGGGCACATCTGGCTGATCGCCGAAACGTTCTCCGAGCAGAATGCCCTTCCGGAGCAGGTGCGCATCCGGGTTCGCGACACCGGCATCGGCATTCGACCGGAACTGCGCGGCAAGGTGTTCGACATGTTCACGCAGGGGGATCGATCGCTCGAACGTACGCGGGGCGGACTGGGCGTTGGTCTGACGCTGGTCAGAAACCTGGTGGCACTGCATGGCGGCGCGGTCGAGGTCAGGAGCGACGGCGAGGGCCAGGGCAGCGAATTCATCGTGTCTCTGCCACTCGACTCGGCGATCCAGACGGTCGACACACCCGAGCAGCCCGGGCCAGACTCGCGGCCTGCGAACAAGCTGCGGATTCTCGTCGCTGATGACAACGAGGACGGCCGCGAGATGTTGAAGTATCTGCTCGCGCATGACGGCCACGACGTGCGGACAGCCGAGGACGGACTGCGCGCCGTGGAGATCGCGATTGCGTTCGATCCCGACCTCGTCGTGCTGGATATCGGCATGCCGGGGCTCAATGGCTACGAGGTGGCGCAACGGCTCCGCGGCAGCGGCACCGGGCGACGACCGTTACTGGTGGCGCTGTCGGGGCTCGGGCAAGCTGAGGATCGAGCCAGGTCCGCCGAGGCCGGCTTCGATCATCACTTCACGAAGCCAGTCGACATCAATGCCCTGCTCGCAGTGGTGGCGGAGAAGCTGAAGTAAGGCTCCGAACCTTCGGAGGGGCTCCGCGCAATCGGAGGCGTCCGCCGCGTTGCCCGGGCCGAAAGGGAAGGCATCCCGCTAGCTAGCTCTGGCATTCTGGTTGCAACCAGCGTCGACGCCACTTTGCGGTATTGTTGCCACCCCGACCGAAGGGTACTACTGCAGGCCGACACGGAAACTCGCTAGCTCAACTCGATGAAGGGATCAGATCACCATGTCTAAAAGAGAAGCGGACGAGTCTACCGACACACCTCGTGCCAAGGCAACGACACCAGGTGAAGCCAGACGCGCGGATCCGTTGGCCGACACGCGCAATCTGACCGAGGTGCCGGTTCCAGCGGGCGTGAATCGCCGGAGTTTCCTGATGCGGACCGCCGTGGGTGGCGCTGCAGCAGTGATGACGGGCTGTGCGCCTTCGCCGGAAGACAAGACGGCAAAGGCGGTCGCGACGGCGCAACCGGCAGCGGCACC
>DASXGC010000191.1:0-2476 GCA_036489235.1 Vicinamibacterales bacterium | reverse complement strand
GACACGTCGGCGCCGTTGAGACGGCGATAGGCGTCGATCAAATCGGGTGTCAGCACGGACACGTCAGCACTCTCACTCTCCCGCAGGCGAGTACGCCTGCGGCCAGCACGTTTCGACGTCGATGGGCGTCGCTGGAGCGACGCATGTTTTAGACGAAGTGGACGAGCGGTGGAGCCCGGAGCGGGACCGGAGCGGAAAGCGAAGGCGTCTCGGGGAAGGGACGGTTCAGCGAGGAAACCACGGGCGGCGGCGGAGCGTCATCGCCTTCGAGGACGAGGACGACAGCGACAACGGCGGTGGTTGGTGAGACGACCACCTTCTTTGGCGGACAGTCGATGTTCTTCGCGAAACTGGGCGCCTGCGACACCGGCGGGACTGGTTGCAGTTTCTGGCCAATCCTGGTGAGCGCCGGCACGCACAACAGCACGAACACGAACGACAGCACGCCCAGGCGAGCGAGCAGCCGACGGTTCCGGTGGGCGTTGAGTCTTGCCAACACGACTACTCTCTACTGTAGCGGCGGGCGTGGCGCGAGATCAAGCAGGGGCGGCGGTCGAGCGGCGCTACCGCGCCTGCATCCGCTCGAGGCGGTGGGTCGCGATTCGCGCCAGCAGCGAGCAGACGAGAACGATGGTCACCAGCACGAGCGCGCCCGCCCATGCCTGGCGATGCCAGTCCTCGTAGGGCGAAATGGCATAGGTGAACACCTGGACAGTGAGCGACGCGATCGGCTGGGTCAGTTTGGTGGTGAAGAACCGGTTGTTGAACGACGTGAACAATAAAGGCGCGGTCTCACCGGCAATCCTGGCCAGCGCCAGCACGACGCCGGTGACGACGCCAGGCAGGGCGGCCGGCAACACCACGGTGAACACCGCACGCGCGCGCGTTGCTCCGAGCGCGAGCGCGCCTTCACGCATCGCGCCGGGGACCAGCAGAAGAAGTTCCTCGGTCGTCCGGGCGATGATCGGAATCATCATGATGCCGAGCGCGAAGCCGCCGGCGAGCGCGCTGAACTGCTTGAACGGCAGCACTGCCACTCCGTAGGCGAACACGCCGATCACAATCGAGGGCACACCGTTCAGCGTGTCGGCGGCGAAGCGGACAATCGATGCGAACCTGGTCCCGGCGTACTCCGACATGTAGACGCCGCTGACGACGCCGACCGGAATCGCCAGGATCGCGGCCAGGCCACTCAGAATCAGCGTGCCGACAATTGCGTTGCCCATGCCGCCGCCTGGCTCGCCGACGGGCTTGGGCATGTTCGTGAAGAATTCCAGATTGACCGAACTCAGGCCGTGGCTGATGACGAAAAACAGCACGAAGGCGAGCGGCACAAGGGCCACGATCACCGAGCCGGCACAAAACGCCACGAACAGCGACGACAGCAACTTCCGCAGGCGGGTGGACATCATGCCGCGTCCGCCACCGGTTCAGACGGCTCGGCGACGACCATCACGCTCCGCGTCATGCTCCAGATCAGCAGCCGCGACAGCGAGTTGACGATCAACGTCATCACGAACAGCACCAGGCCGATCTCGACCAGCGCCGCGAGGTAGAGCGGATCCGCCGCCTCGGTGAACTCGTTGGCAATCACTGCCGCCATCGTGTACTGCGGCGCAAACAGCGATGCGGAAATTTTCGGATTGTTCCCGATCACCATCGTCACCGCCATGGTCTCGCCGAGCGCACGGCCGAACCCGAGCATGATGGCGCCGACGATGCCGGTGCGGGCGTAAAAGAGAGACGTGCGGATCGCTTCGAAGCGGGTGGCGCCAAGCGCGTAGGCGCCCTCGCGCTGCGCCGGCGGCACCGCCTTCAGCACTTCCCTCGACACCGACGAAGTGAACGGGATCACCATGACAGCGAGAATCAGCGCCGCCGACAGCATGCCGACGCCGAGCGGCGGTCCGCTGAAAATCGGAATCTCCCGCAGCGAATCAGGCAACCCGATTTCGATCGCGCGAACCGCCGGCACGAGAACGAAGATGCCCCAGAGTCCGTAGACGATCGACGGGATCGCCGCGAGGAGCTCGGTGAGGAACACGAGCGGCTGACGCAGCCAGCTCGGACACAGGTCGGTGATGAAGACGGCAATCCCCAGTGCGATCGGCGTCGCGATGATCAGCGCCAGGACCGAAGAGTAGAGGGTGCCCCAGATGAACGGCAGCGCCCCAAACTGACCGGCGACCGGATCCCAGACCTCGGTCCGCCAGAACGCGAAGCCGAATTTCTGAATCGAGAGAGACGATTGGCGGAGCAGCTCAAAACCGATCGCCGCCACAATGACGACGAGGACGAGCGCAAAGGCGCCCGTCCCCACCCGAAAACCAAGATCTTTTTTTTCCAACGGCTCTTGCTCCGCTCCTTGCCCGCTACGACACCTTGATCTTCGCGAGCGCAGCCATCTCGAGCTTGACGACCGAGTCAGGCAGCGGCGCGTAGCCGAGATCCGCGCAGTAGCGCTGGCCATCGGTCA
>DASXGC010000185.1:0-5338 GCA_036489235.1 Vicinamibacterales bacterium | reverse complement strand
TGTTGCGCCCGGGACGCTTCGACCGCCGCATCGTCGTCAACCGTCCGGACGTGAAGGGCCGCGAAGGCATCCTCGGCGTCCACACCCGCAAGATTCCGATGTCCGACGATGTGGAAGTGCCGGTGCTGGCGCGGGGCACGGCGGGCTTCTCCGGAGCGGATCTGGCCAACCTGGTGAACGAAGCCGCGCTGAACGCCGCGCGCTTCAACCAGAAGGTCGTGCGGATGCACGACTTCGAGTACGCCAAAGACAAGGTCCTGATGGGATCCGAGCGCCGCTCGATGATCATCAGCGACGAGGAAAAGCGCGTCACGGCGATTCACGAAGCCGGACACGCGCTGCTGACCGTCCTGCTGCCGCACGCCGATCCGATCCACAAGGTCACCATCATCCCGCGCGGGATGGCGCTCGGTCTCACGCAGCAGCTGCCGATCGACGAGAAGCACAACTACTCGCGCGACTACCTGAACGACCGCATCGCCATCCTCCTCGGCGGCCGCATCGCCGAAGAGATCACGATGGACAGCCTCACCACCGGCGCCGGCAACGACCTCGAGCGCTCGACCGAGATGGCGCGCCAGATGGTCTGCGAGTGGGGCATGAGCAACGCCATGGGTCCGCTGACCTTCGGCAAGAAGGAAGAGCAGATCTTCCTCGGCCGGGAAATCGCGCAGCACCAGGACTACAGCGAAGACACCGCGCTCAAGATCGATCACGAGGTGAAGCACTTCATCACCACCAACTACGACCGCGCCCACGCGCTGCTGACCGCGCACAAGGGACCGCTGATGGCGATCGCCGAGGCCTTGCTGGCGCGTGAAGTGCTCGACGCCGATCAGGTGCGGCGTCTCGCGGCCGGCTTGCCGCTCGACGCGCTGCCGCCGACGGCAGCGCCACCCGTTCGCGCTGTCGAAGAAGACGAGCGTCCGCGTCAGAAAGAACGCGCCGCGATCGTCCCGGCGATGAACAAGCCGCTACCGCAGGAGTAGGGGCCGGGCTTGCCCGGTTCCGGCGGGGGCGGACCAGTGTCCGCCCCTACGGTACCTGTGTTTCCCCTCCGCCCTCGCTACTCCGTCCCGATCGCCCATCGCGGCCCGCTGATTCTTGGCGAGCGGTGTCTGGTGATGGGCATCCTCAACATCACCCCCGACTCTTTTGCCGATTCGGTTTCGCGACTCGATCCCGCGGCCGCCGTCGAGGCCGCGCAGCTCATGGAAGCGGATGGCGCCGACCTGATCGACATCGGGGCGGAGTCGACGCGCCCTGGAGCGGCGCCGGTGCCGGCCGACGTAGAACTGGCGCGCCTGCTGCCGGTGCTGGCTGCGCTCGCGGGCAAGCTCGCGGTCCCCATATCGGTAGATACCACCAAGGCCGAGGTTGCAGCCGCCGCGATTGCCGGCGGCGCCGCCATCGTCAACGACGTGAGCGGCCTGCAACGCGACCCCGCGCTCGGCCGCGTCGTGGCGGACAGTGAAGCCGCCATCATCCTGATGCATATGCGGGGACAGCCGGCGTCCATGTATGCGGAGGCGGTGTATGGCGATCTCGTGCGCGAGGTGACCGGCGAGTTGCGCGAAAGTATCGCGCGCGCGCGCGCCGCCGGAATTCCGCTCGAGCGCGTGATCGTGGACCCTGGTCTGGGGTTTGCCAAACGGCCAGCGCACAGTTATGGTGTGCTGGCGGGATTGCCGGAATTGGCCGCGGGCCTCGACCGTCCGATGGTGGTGGGCGCGTCGCGGAAGTCGTTCATGCGCGACGCCCTGGCCGGCCGGCTTGCCGATCAGCGCGACTGGGGGACGGCCGCGGCGGTCACCGCAGCGGTGCTGGCTGGCGCCCACGTCGTGCGTGTCCACGCAGTCGCCGAGATGGTCCAGGTTGTCAGGGTGGCGGAGGAGATCAGGCGCCATTAGCCATAAGCCATAAGCCGTCAGACATGAGCCATCAGCCATGAGCCATCAGCCATGAATGGGTTCACCTCTCTCCTGCGGCGTCCGCCCATCGGCTGGTGGGACCTGCTCGACATCCTGGTGGTGTCGATCCTCATTTACGAACTGCTCAAGCTGATTCGCGGCACCCGCGCCGTCCAGATGGCGCTTGGCGGCGGCCTGCTGGTGGCGTTGTTTTACGGCTCACGCTGGAGCCATCTCGAAACCGTCAACTGGCTGGTTCGGAATCTCGCCGGTTACCTGGGATTCGCCATCATCGTGCTGTTTCAGTCCGATATCCGCCGGGCGCTGGCGCACCTCGGACGCGCGCCATTCTTCCGGTATCTCGCCAGGGCCGAGTCGGCGGAGGAGTCGGTCGAGGAACTCGTGGTGGCGACGAGCATGCTGTCGAAGCAGCGAGTCGGCGCGATCATCGCCATCGAACGGCAAATCGGCCTGCGTAATTACATCGAGGGTGGCATCCGGCTCGATGCGGTCCTGACCTACGATCTGTTGTTGAGCATTTTTCTGCCGTCTTCGCCGCTGCATGATGGCGCCGTCATCGTACAGGACGATCGCGTGGCCGCGGCGGCGTGCTTTCTGCCGCTGACCGTCAACCCGAGGTTGAGCAAGGAGCTGGGTTCGCGGCATCGCGCCGCCATCGGCCTGACGGAAGAGAACGACTCGATTGCGATCGTCGTGTCCGAAGAAACCGGCGGCATCTCGATCGTGTCGGACGGCCAGATCGAACGCGGGCTCGACGCCGATCAACTGCGAGAGCAGCTGCGCTCCTTGATTTTGCAGCGGCGGGGACGTGCCCCGCTGTCGCGCGAAGCATTCTCGTCGTGATGCGCAACATCTGGCCGTTTCGGCACTTCGGACTGAAGCTGCTGTCGCTGGCACTGGGTGTGCTGCTGTGGATGGTGGTGTCGGGAGAAGAGACCGTCGAGCGGGCGCTCCGCGTTCCGCTCGAGTTGCAGCAAGTGCCCGCCGGCATCGAACTCGCCGGCGAGGTACCGGCGACGGTCGAAGTTCGCGTGCGTGGTGCGTCGGGTGCGTTGAGCCGCGTCGCCCTCGGCGATGCCACGGCGGTCCTGGATCTTCACAGCGCACGATCCGGTCGCCGCCTGTTCCCGCTGACGCCTGACCAGGTACGCCTGCCGTACGGCGTCGAGGTGGTCCAGGTGACGCCGTCGACGATTGCGATGACGTTCGAGAACACTGCCTCGCGTCTGATTCCGGTTGCGCCGGCGGTGGACGGTAAGCCCGCACCCGGCTACGTGGTTGGTCCCGCAACGGCGGATCCGAAGGTGGTCGAAGTGGTCGGCCCGGAGAGCGCAGTCAAGCAGGCAACCGAGGTATGGACCGAGCCGGTGTCGGTCGCGGGGGCGCGCGAGCCGATCACGACGACCGTGATGCTGGGTCTAGAAGATCCGTCGCTGCGTCTTCGAGTCGCAAAGTCTGCCAACATCACGGTTCAGGTTGTGCCCGCGCCGCTCGAGCGGACGCTCCACAATCGTGCGGTGCACCTTCGCAATCTCGGTGCTAACCTCGATGCGCAGGCGATCCCGGCGGTGGTCGACATCGGCTTACGCGGCAGCAAGGAGACGCTCGGGCACGTCGACGCCGATGACATCGCCGCCTATGTCGATCTCGCCGGTCTCGGCATCGGCGAATACTCGCTCACCGTGAAAGCCAGTTCGGTCAAGGATGCCGGCATCACGCATATCGAACCAACCTTGGTCCAGGTCCTGATTGCCAGTGGAAAAAAATAAGCTCTTCGGCACCGATGGTGTCCGCGGTGTTGCCGGGCAGGCGCCGCTCGATCCCGCAACCGTGCGCCGGCTCGGTGCCGGCCTGGTCCGGGCGTTGCCGGGCCGGAACGGCTCGCCGCACCTCCTGATCGGACGCGACACCCGCGAATCAGGCGCGTGGATCGAATCAGAGTTCGCTCACGGTGCGGCCGGTGAAGGCGCGATCGTCACCAGCGCCGGTGTGGTGCCGACGCCAGCCGTCGCGTACCTCACTCGGACCGGTCCCTACGCCGCCGGAGTGGTGATCTCGGCGTCGCACAATCCCTACGAGGACAACGGCATCAAGGTCTTCTCGGGCAAGGGCGAGAAGTTCACCGAGCTGGTCGAACGCGAAATCGAAGCCATCGTCGCTGACGCTGGATGGCAGGCCGCCGGCGGCACGGCCGGCGCCGTCCCGCGCGAGGACATGGTCGACGCCTACCTCCAGCACCTGCGCGCGGTGTTTCCGGAGGCCTCGTCGGTCCAGCCATTCCGAATCGCCGTCGACTGCGCCAACGGGGCAACGACCACGGTCGGACCCGAGCTGTTCGCGAGCCTCGGATTCGAGACCGTCGTGATCGGCAATCGCCCCGACGGCCGCAATATCAACCTCGATTGCGGATCAACTCATCCCGAGCGGCTCGCCGCAGTCGTGGTCGAGCGAGAGTGCGCGATGGGCGTCGCCTTCGATGGCGACGGCGATCGCGCGATCTTCGTCGATCATCGCGGCCGGGTCGTCGACGGTGACGCGGTGTTGCTGATGTGCGGCCGCCAGCTCCAGCGCGAAGGTCGTTTGAGAGGAAGCGGCATCGTCGCGACGGTAATGAGCAACATCGGCCTCGAGATCGCATTGCGGGCGCTCGAGATCGATCTCGTTCGTACAGCGGTGGGCGACAAGTACGTGATGGAGGAGATGCTGAAGCGCGATCTGGCGCTCGGTGGCGAGCAGTCCGGTCACATCATCTTCTCCGACTATCTGTTCACGGGCGATGGGCTGTGCACGGCGCTCAACGTCCTGCGCACGGTCGCACTGACAGGCCGGGCGCTGAGCGACCTGGCGGCCGATCTCGTCACCTATCCCCAGGTTCTGCTCAACGTCCGGGTACGCCAGCGGGTGGATCTGACGCAGGTGCCCGCCGTGGTCGCCGCGATCGCCGATGTCGAGACCCGCGTCGCTGGTCAGGGCCGGCTTCTGGTTCGGTACTCGGGCACTGAGCCGCTGCTGCGGGTGATGATCGAAGGCAGGCAACAAGACGAAATTCGATCGTGGGCGCAGGGCATCGTTGACGTCGTGAAGGAACATCTCGGCTAGCGAAGAACATCGATGATCCACCTGTCCGTGAATGTGAACAAGGTGGCGACGCTGCGGAATTCTCGCGGCGGGCGCCAGCCAAGGGTGCTCGACGCTGTGGATGTGTGCGTCGCAGCCGGCGTACCCGGAATCACCGTGCATCCCCGGGCCGACCAGCGTCACATCACTCCGGGAGATGTGCGCGAGGTCGCGCGGGCACTGCGCGAGCGCGCCCCGGCGGTCGAATACAACATCGAGGGCGATCCGCGCACCGAGCTGCTCGATCTCGTTGACGAAGTCCGGCCGACTCAGTGCACGCTGGTGCCGGT
>DASXGC010000366.1:0-7042 GCA_036489235.1 Vicinamibacterales bacterium | reverse complement strand
CCAACGTGCTCAAACTCCAGCACTACTCCATTGAGGTCACCGGTCGCGCGGACGGCGACGAAGAATTCGTCGGCAGTTATGCGTTTCAGATCGTGGGCCGTTAGCGACCTGGTGTCCGGCTCGTCGTGACATCGGGATGAGTCGAGGCAGAGTGATCGTTGGCGGGTCGTGGAGACCGCCGTGGAGAGCGCCCCTGGGTGCGCTGTGGGGAGCACTGTGCGCTGTCCTCCTCGCGCCCACCGGCTACGCCCAAAACCGGCCAGACGATGTGACGCTCGAGCCGGGCAGGGCCGTGGAGCGTCAGTTGACGCGCGGTGAAGAGCACCGTTACCAGATCGCGCTGACCGCCGGCCAGTGTGCCAACGTGGTCGTCGAACAGCTCGGAATCGACATCGTCGTCCACGCGCGTGACGCAAGGGGCGCGCAGATTGCCGATTTCCAGGACGAGATCCGGGTTCGCGGTCACGAGCCGGTCGAGGTGGTCGCCGACGCGGACGGGATCTACACCCTCGCAATCCATGCGGGTCCGGGCAGCGTCGCCCGCGGCAGCTACGCGATTCGCCTGATCGGCCGTCACCCCGCCAGTGATGCCGACCGCGCCATCCAGGAATCGAGAACACTGCGCCGGAGCGCGCTTGGTCTCCAGCAGGCAGGAACGTTCGACGAGTCGAAGCGCCAGTTCGAGCGGGCCCTGCAGATCGCTGAGGGGGTGCGCGGATCCTTCGATACCTACGTCGCGGAATTGCTCGCCGACCTGGCCGCCGAACTGCTCGAGATACGGGACTACGCCGGCTCAGAGCAACTGTTTCGCAGGGCGCTGACGATCTTCAACCGGACGCTGGGCGTGGAGCATCCGCGAACGGCGATGGTCCACGCGCGGTTGGCATTTCTCGACCACCGTACGGGTCAGCATCCCGAGGCCGAATCGCTGCTCGAACACGCGCTCGCGGTTGTCGAACGCACGCTGGGTCCCGAGCATCCATGGGTGGTCCGCTGCATGCTGACGCTGGCAAATTTCAGAGACGATGCGGGAGATTTGCGGAAGGCTGAGGAAATCGACCTCCGCGCCATCGCCATCGCCGAGCGGACTCACGAGACCGAGAGCATTCTGTATTCGGATCTGCTCAACAACCTCGGCGACGTCTACCGCCAGAAGCACGACTACGCAGGCGCCGAGCGCCTGTTCCTGCGTTCGCTCGCACTCGGCGAGAAACTGCGCGGCGCGAACAGCTATTACGTCTCGACCGCCTTTCAGAACCTCGGCATCATCGAGCGCGAGGCCAAACACTACGCCGAGGCCGAGTCGTACTACGAGCGCGCCCTGGCGATCAGGGAGCGGGTCCTCGGATCGGATCACCCGGACATCGCACAACTGCTCAACAACCTGGCCAACATTTACCACGCCATCGGCGATGACGACCGGTCGCTCGAGATGCATTTCCGTGCGCTGCGCATCTGGGAAGCGAACGGTGGCGCCTACATGCGCGGGACCCTGCTCTCAGTCGGCAACATCGCCAGGACCTACGCCGCAAGGGGCGACATTGATAAGGCGATCGCGTTTCAGCGGCGCGTCGATTCCATCATTGAAACGCAGTTGTCCCTGAACCTGGCGGTCGGCTCAGAACGACAAAAAATGGCGCTGGTGGACAGTATCGCCGAGCGAACCGACCGCACGATTTCACTGCACCTCCACGAAGCGCCAACCAATCCGGATGCCGCCGCGCTTGCCGCGCTGGTCCTGCTCCAGCGCAAGGGCCGCGTTCTGGACGCGATGGCCGATACGCTGGCCGCCGCTCGCACGCGGATTGCGGATCCCGCGGACCAGGCGTTAGTCGATCAGCTCACCGCCACGGCGGCGCAGCTCTCACGTGTGGCGCTGAGCCGGCCGGAACAGATGTCCCCGGACGAGAAACGGAAGGCCGTCGCCGAACTGGAGCGGCGCAAGGAAGAGCTCGAAGCGGCGTTGAGCCAGCACAGCGCGGAACTTCACGCACGCATGCAGGCAGTCACGCTCGACTCGGTGCAGTCGGCAATTCCCGACGAGGGAGTACTGGTGGAGTTTGCGGTCTTCCGTCCGTTCGATCCGAGGATCGAAGGCAACGATGGCGCGTACGGTCCGCCCCACTACGCGGCGTATGTCGTGCGCAAGCACGGCCCGCCGCTCGGCCGCGACCTCGGTCCCACCCGGACCGTCGACGACCTGATCGACGCGCTGCGCCGAGCGCTGCGCGATCCGGCGAGCACCGACGTGAAGGAACGCGCCCGAGCGGTGGACGAGCAGGTGATGCGTCCGCTGCGCGCGTCGTTCGGCGACGCCAGCCGGCTGTTGATCTCTCCTGACGGTGCGATGAACCTTGTGCCGTTCGAAGCGCTCGTCGATGAACAGGGCCGCTATCTGGTCGAGCAATACGCGATGAGTTACCTCACCAGCGGGCGCGATCTGCTGCGGATGCAGATTCCCCGTCTGTCCCGGAGTAACCCCGTCATCATCGCCGATCCGCTGTTCGGGGAGCCGGCGGCCAGCGGCGCGCGCGCGACGCGACAAGCGCCCGGGCGGACTGGAGTCTACTTCGCGCCGATCGCCGGCACGGCGCAGGAGGGTCGCGCGATCAAGAGCCTCTTCCCGGAGGCGACGCTTCTGACCGGACGCGAGGCCACCAAGGCGGTGCTACAACGGTTGGATGGACCGCGTCTTCTTCACATCGCGACTCATGGATTCTTCCTGCAGGATCCCGCCGGCCAGAGGACCCAGTTCACGACCGAGAATCCGCTTTTGCGATCGGGCCTCGCGCTCGCCGGCGCCAACGTCGGCACCGCCCGGGAAGACGATGGCATTCTCACGGCGATGGAGGCGTCGAGTCTGAAGCTCTGGGGCACCAAGCTGGTGACGCTCTCTGCGTGCGACACCGGCGTGGGCGAAATCAGAAATGGTGAAGGCGTATACGGACTCAGGCGGGCGTTCGTGATCGCGGGCGCCGAGACGCTGGTCATGACACTCTGGCCGGTCAGCGACGCGATCACACGCGAGCCGATGGAGGCGTACTACGCCGGCCTTCGCGCCGGATTCGGCCGTGGCGACGCCTTGCGCCAGGCAAAACTGGCGATGCTGAAACAGAAGGACCGCCAGCATCCGTTTTACTGGGCCAGCTTCATCCAGTCTGGTGAATGGGCCGGCCTCGACGGCGTCCGTTAACACGTTCGGCTCACAGCCAACACGTCCTCGCCGAAAGAGCTCAACCGCTTTGACCCTATTGACTGTGGAGCGTCCGCGATTCAGCGGTGCCACCGGAAGGTCTGCCAGCCATGCCTATCACGCGTCGGGCTCTCGTCGTCGCGGCGTTGCTCGCCTCCCACTCGGCGGCGACTGCCACATCAGCCGAACGGAACCGGCCGCAACACTCGTCGCACGCGACCGACCCAGCAGTGGCGCTGGTCGATCGCGTGCGTGAGGCCACCCGGCCGTTTCAGGACGTTCAGCAGGCGTTATTGGCCGGCTACAAGCCGTTTCTCGGCTGCGTCAGCGGCGCACAGGAGGGCGCGATGGGTGTTCACTACGTCAACTCCGCATTTGTCGCCGATGGCGAACTGGAGGTGAATCGCCCCGAAGCACTCCTCTACGAATCCAGAAACGGCGCCCTTCGTCTCGTCGGCGTGGAGTACATCGTGATGTTCGATGCGTGGCATGCGCGACACGCGGAGCCGCCGGTGCTCGAAGGCCAGGTATTCCAGTACGAGGCCGGCCCGAACCGGTTTGGGCTGCCGGCCTTCTATGAGCTGCATGTGTGGGCGTGGCGGGCGAACCCGCGAGGCGCGTTCGTCGATTGGAACGCTCGCGTCTCGTGCAAAAGCCAATAGGGGCGTGTGGCCGCCCGCGCCGAGCTGGCTGAATGGGTCAGGCGATCCGTGTCACAAAAACCAGCTGAAGCTGTCGGACTTGACGATTGACCAGCCGGACGCCGTGCGGAACGATCGCGCCTTCGAATCAGCGGCCCGGAGGCAGACGGCCTCCAGGAGTGACTCGCGTTGAAAGGACGACCGACCATGGCCAAACGCACGCGAACACGGAAACGCGCAAAGCCCGCGCGCCGCTCGACGACGACCGGCGCAACAATGACGCTCGATCAGTTTCTGGCGACGACCGGAACCTTGAGCACCGCGGCGAGATCCCGCCTCGTCGATCAGGCCGAAATGATGTTCCGCTCGATGTACGTCCACCTTCCTCTCAAGCGGGCGATGCATGCGACGGATCCGGTGCAGCGGCTCAGGCTGCTCCGCCTGCACCTGCGAGCGCTCACGGAACGCCAGTTCCACGACGAGTTGATCGACATCTTCACCGATATTCGAGATCTCCACACCAACTACATTCTGCCGGCCCCGTACGCGTCGAAGACCGCGTTCCTGCCGTTCCTGCTCGAGGAATTCACCCAGGATGGTGAGCGCAAGTATCTAGTGTCGAAAATGCTCCTGGGCTTCACCCACCCGACGTTCAAGCCGGGCGTGATCGCCACCACATGGAGCGGCGTGCCAATCGACCGGGCGGTGGATCTGAACGCCGAGCAGCAGGCCGGCAGCAATCCCGACGCCCGTCACGCCCGCGGACTCGAAGCGCTGACCATTCGCACGATGGCGATGTCGACTCCGCCGGAAGAGCACTGGGTGATCGTTGGATACCTCGACGGCAAGACGCGGCGCGAATTGCGGCTCGACTGGCGCGTGTTCGAACCCGATCCCGGGCCGGCTGCGCGGAGCGTTGTCGCCGGCAGTCGTGAGTTGCGGAGCAGTCGCCTCTCCATGGGTCTGGACCTACGCACGGAACTGGCGCGGCGCGCAAAAAAGATCCTCTTCAATCCGAGCGCGATGGTCGCGGAGCGGGCGTCGATGGCCCGCCACACTGCTGGCAGCCGGATGCACGTGAATCTGGCCGACACCAGCACAATGCCGGACGCGTTCGCTTTTCGCTCGGTGACCACGCCGAGCGGAATCTACGGTTACATCCGCATCTGGACCTTCATGGTCAATGACGAGGATGCATTCGTGGCGGAGTTCGTGCGGATGGCGGGGCTGCTCCCGCAAAACGGGCTGATCGTTGACGTGCGCGGAAATGGTGGCGGCAACATCTTTTGCGCCGAGAAGCTGCTGCAGGTATTGACGCCACGTCCGGTCGAACCGACGCTGCTGTCGTTCATCAACTCGGAGTTGACGCTCGAGATCTGCAAGCGGAACGACTGGGTTGCTTCATGGGCGCCATCGATCGAGGAATCGGTCGAGACCGGCGAAATTTACTCGCAGGGGTTTTCGCTCGAACCGTTCGAGTTCTACAACCACATCGGCCAGCGCTATCAGGGCCCCGTGCTGTTGATTACCGATCCGCTCTGCTATTCGGCGACCGATATTTTCTCGGCCGGCTTCCAGGACAACCAGATTGGACCGATTCTGTCGGTGGGCGGCCGGACCGGTGCGGGAGGCGCGAACGTGTGGGACTACGATCTCCTGCAGCAGGTGCTGCCCGGCCGGAAGAACCCGTTCCGGCCGCTGCCGCAGGGTGCGTCGTTCCGCGTGGCGGCGCGCCGCGTGGTCCGATCTGGTACGCATCGCGGCGTGCCGCTCGAAGATCTCGGAGTCTCGCCGGACAAGACTCACGACATGACCAAGGCCGACCTGTTGAACGACAACCGCGATCTGCTCGCAAAGGCCGGCAGGCTACTCGCAACCCTCCCGAGGCCGACGCTCAATCTTCAGGTCACGGCGTTGCCCGGCGGCACCAGCCGGGTGACGTTGATCACCAAGGGACTCGATCGGGTCGATATCACTGTGGACGGGCGGCCGCGCGCGACCGTGGATGTCACCGGTGGCACGGTGACGGCCGAAATCCCGCAACCCGGTGCTGGGGAACACGAGGTCGCCGCACACGGATTCAAGGCTGGCGTGCTGACTGCGGTGGCGAGCGTGACGATGTAAGGAGCTGCGTTCAGCGATCGCTGTCGCAGTGGCGATTGACCACCTCGTCGCGCTTGGCCTTGAAGGCGGCGACCCACTGGTCGATGCTGGCGGCGTCTTTTGTATGACTGGTGCCGTCCCACCGGTCCTGGAAGCGGGAGACCTCGAACAGATCGTGCAGCTGCGCGTCCGTCAACTGCACCAGAAGATCAGCGAGAAACTTCCGGCCCTCCTCTGAAATGCGCGGATTCTCGAGCGTACCGCTGAGCGACTTCGGCAGATACGCGGTGCAGTGCGCCGCGTCCTTCCAGACCGGAGCGCGTGACCACTCCTTCAAATTGACGCCGCCAACGCTGGACCGGTTGAGCGAATTCGCGTGACCGAACGTCTGCCCGAGGTCGTGTACCAGCATGAAGGGGCGGGCGCATTCCGATTCAGCGGATGGCTTTCGATCGCCGTCGGTCGGCAGGCAAATCAGCCGCTGTTGCTCCGCTTTGCTGTCAGTGTGCTGGACGAATGTCGCCAGCAGCTTGAGCGCATCGCGCTGCGCCGCCGGCGCACCGCCGGCGCCTGTTTGTACTTCGTCGAGTTCCGGCCACGCCCATCCGCTCGTCTTGGACGTCTGCAGCTCGCGGCCCGGCATCTTCCGTTGAACGGAGGCGACGGCGGCATCCTCCGGATGTATGGTTGCCGGACAGCCGTTGCAAGTGACGCTGACCGGATACATGTGGTCGGCGCCGAATCCGAGCGCCCAGAACAGGCGGCTGGCGGCTACCTCGGCGTAGACCTCGGCGTTGTGCCGTCCGTACTTCACTTTCAATTCATCGTCGGGCGGAATGACGCAGGTAAACTTCGGCGAATTACCGGTCATCTTCTTCTCGACGTAGTTGCAGGTGACCGGCGCATCCGGCGCAAAGGCGCCCCGGCCGGTCGGCCCGGTGCGCAGATCCATCGACGGTACGTCGGTGGCGGACCAGACCTGCGCGCGCTGAATCGCAGCGCGCCTGACATCGGGTGTGACGAGTCCTTTGGTGGAAGCGGCGACGTGCGCACAGGCACCCAACGATGTCGCAGTCAGCGTGAGAGCGGCGAGGGTCAGCGCACG
>DASXGC010000335.1:0-3702 GCA_036489235.1 Vicinamibacterales bacterium | reverse complement strand
CCGCAGCAACTCGCGGTCACGACCGGATCGAAGCCTGCGGCACAACCGCCGGAGCCAGCCGCCGGCTATGTCGGCAGCGATACGTGCGAAGTCTGTCACTCGGACAAGGCCGACTCGCTCAAGGGCACGCTCCACGCGCAGGTGAAAAACCCGCGCACGCCGGCCGCAACCCACGGCTGTGAGAGTTGCCATGGCCCGGGTCAGGCGCACGTCGACGACGATGCCAAGGGGCACATCCGCAAGTTCGGGCAGATCAAGCCCGCCGAATTCAACGAAACGTGCCTGACCTGCCACAACCGCGGCGAGCACGCCGGCTGGGAAGGCAGCACGCACGAACGGCGGAATCTCCAGTGCGGGACGTGCCACAGCGTCCACAGTCCGAAATCGCAGACCCATCAGCTGGTACAGGCGACCCAGACTCAGGTGTGTGTGACCTGCCATCGCCTGCAGGTGGCCAAGACCGAACGTGCGGTCGCGCACATGCCGGTGCGCGAGGGCAAGATGGAGTGCACGTCCTGCCATAACCCGCACGGCTCGATCACCAACGTCAAGGCGCTGAAGGTCGGCAGCTCGATCAACGAGTCCTGTTACAGCTGCCACGCGGAGATGCGGGGGCCGGTATTGTGGGAGCACGCTCCGGTCCGTGAGAGCTGCGTGACGTGCCACGATCCGCACGGCTCATCCAATGACCGGATGCTCGCTGTGCGCATGCCGATGCTGTGTCAGCGCTGTCACATCGCGACCAGTCATCCATCGAGCATCTACGACAACAACGCGATCACCGTGAAGAAGAGTAATCGCATGTTCGGACGCTCGTGCGTGAACTGTCACCAGAACATTCACGGTTCGAATCACCCGTCGGGTCAGTTTTTCCTTCGGTAGCGGTCGGGGGCCACTATGCGTGTTCGAGCCATCGCACATCTCGCCTTCTGGATCGCCCTGACGTCGCCAGCGTCGGCGCTGGCGCAGGGTCCGGCGCCCCTCACCACTGAATCGATGACGACCGACTCGAAGCCTGCCGGCCGTCAGGATGCGGCGGCACAGAACGCAGCGGCACAGAACGCGGCGTCAGCGGACGCGGCGTCACAGGATCAGGCGCCGGCAGCACAGGACCCGGCGCCGGCGGCACCCGCTACCGGCGACGAGACGCGCAGCCTGTTCGATCCGACGTGGCGCCAATTCGAGGTCGGAGGCCGGATCACGAGTATCTCCGGCGACCAGGCGCGGGCTCAGCGCTTCCAGGATCTTCGGAGCGGCGTCGTGTTCACGGATTTCAAATATGCGAAGGAAGACACTGACGGAAACTGGCTGTACCGTCTGACAGCCGACAACGTCGGCTACCGCGATCAAAAATATACCGGCAGCTACGAGCGCACCGGCCGCTTCGTCATTTCGGGACTGTGGGACCAGATTCCCCAGTTCTACAGCATCGACACCAAGACTCCGTACACCCACTCAGGGAGTCCTTTGCGCCTCCCCGATGCGACGCAGTCGCTGATCCAGAGCGGCGGAGCAACCCTGTCGGCCTACCTGCCGATTTCTCCACAGTTCGATCTGATGGAGCAGCGCCACATCGGCTCGTTCAACGTCGTGGCCACGCCGACGCCTGATATCGACGTGAAGGCAGCGTTCACGACGACCCGCCACAGTGGCGAGCTGCCGTACGGAGGCACGTTCGGTTTTTCGAATGACGTTGAGGTGGCGCTGCCCTACGATTCGCGCACCAACGACCTCACGGTCGGCACCGAGTGGACCAAGGGCCGGAGCATGCTCCGCGTCGCGTACGACGGCTCGTGGTTCAACAACCTCGATCCCACGCTGGTCTGGGACAACCCGCTGCGGCTGACCGATTCGACGAGTGCGCCGGGTCAGGGACAGACCGCGCTGTGGCCAACCAACTCGGCACAGACGATCAGCGCTGCCGGCTACAAGAAGTTCGATCGGCACACCCAACTCACCGGCTTCGTGTCCTATGGCTTCTGGAACAACAACCAGCCACTGCTCCCATTCACGATCAATTCGGCGCTGCCGCAAATCCCGCTGCCGCGCGCGACTGCCGAGGCCGAGGCGCACGTCTTCACGACCAATCTGAACCTGGTGTCGCATCCGATCACCGACTGGCAGTTCACCGCGCGATTCCGCGATTACAACTACGACAACCAAACGCCAGTGACTGCGATACCCCAGTACGTTGCGTACGACACCTCGGTTTCCGCCTCGCCGCGAAACGGCCCGCTGCTCTTCGCACACAACCGTGCGACGGTCGATGCTGACGCGGTCTGGACCGGCTTCCATCCGGTGGGATTGACGGTCGGCTACACCGGGAACCACACCGGCTACGACGATCGCACCTTTGCCAGCACCTTCGAAAACACCCTTCGTCTCGCCGCCGACGCGGTCGGCACGCAGTGGATGACGTTCCACGCGAAATACGAATATGGCAGCCGTGTCGGATCCGGACTGGACGAGAACCTGCTCATTCAGATCGGCGAGCAGCCCGACATGCGCTACTACGACCTCGCGAACCGGCGCCACAACCAGGTCACGGGGATCGTCGATTTCGTGCCGAACGACCTGTGGACATTCAGTGTCTCGGGCGGAATCGGCGACGACGATTACCCCGACAGCTACTTCGGCCTCCAGCATACCGGCTTCCACAATGTGTCGGCCGCAGCGGACTATCAGCAGCCGAACGGCCTGCGCGCCGGCGCCAACTACAACTTCGAGCGCTACTCGGGACTTCAACGCTCGCGCTCGGCCAGCTCGGACACGTTCAACGATCCGACGCGCGACTGGACGGTGGATACCGCCGAGACGGTCAACTATTTCTCGATTTACTTCACGCCCCCGCGGCTCGGGCCAAAGACCGAGGCGCGTGTGTCGTACGATTTCAGCTACGCCGAGGGGAGCTACCTCTACGGCATCGTCGCCGGTGGGCCGCTGCCGCCGCCATCGCAACTGCCGAACGTATTCAATAAGTTGCAGCAGCTGCACCTGGACGTGCGGCACCGGCTGACGGAACGGCTGGCGCTGTCGCTCTCGTATCTGTACGAGCCCTTCAAGGTCTTCGACTTCGCGTTCGATCCGTCCGTCGTCAACAGCATCATTCAACCCAGTTCACTGGTGCTCGGCTATGTCTACCGGCCTTACACTACGAACTCGGGAACGATCGCGCTCAGATATCTGTGGTAGGACAATCGGTGATCTAATTTCTGTCTCTGGAGGGTTCCGATGCCGCTCATGTTCAGCACGACACGCTTGATCATCACGACCACCTTCGTCGTCGCCGGTTTCACATCGGCCATGCCGGCCGCTGCGCAGGACGTCGCCAAGGGCCAGGCGGTTTACACCGCTCAAAAGTGCTCGTTGTGCCATTCGATCGCCGGCAAGGGCGGCAAGACCTTTCCGCTCGACGGCGTCGGCGCCAAGCTGAGCGCCGAGGATATCCGTCAGTGGATCACGCATCCGAAAGAGGCGGCGACGAAGGCCAACTCCACCAAGAAGCCGCCGATGCCGGCGAAGTACGGCAGTCTGCCGGCGGCCGATCTCGACTCGCTCGTCGCCTACATGCAGAGCCTGAAGTAAGGCGCGCTCGTGACGAGGATCATCACGCTCGCGCGCCATCCGCTGGCGATCGTCGGTGTCGTCATCACCTCCGCCTCGGCGGTGGTGTTCGTCACGATGGTGATCGCCATGCTTGCG
>DASXGC010000316.1:0-3299 GCA_036489235.1 Vicinamibacterales bacterium | reverse complement strand
CGCCCTGGCCGGCAATCATAAACTGGTCGCCGGACTGCTCATCGGCGCGGGCGCCGACGTCAACGGTGCCGACGCCGGCGGCTGGCGGCCGCTGCATCTCGCCGCCGCCAACGCCAACCTCGATTCGATCAAGGCGCTGGTCGCGCAAGGCGCCGACGTCGCCGCCGCCAACAACGAAGGGCTGACCGCGCTGTCGCTGGCGACGGAAAAGAACCACCGCGAGGCGGCCGCGCTACTCAGACGCTACGGCGCGTAGGCGCTTCGCACGAAGCACCTCGCACTCCGCACCCGCACGAAGCACCTCGCACCAACCGCCTCGCACTATTTCTTTTCGATCGTAACCGACTCGATGGTGATCGGCTTCAGCGGCCGATCTCCCGGCTTGCTCGTCGGCGTGCCGCCAATCTTCTTGATGACATCCATACCTTCGACCACTTCACCGAAGACGCTGTGGCGATTGTCGAGCCATGGCGTTGCCGCGAGCGTGACGAAGAACTGACCGCCGTTGGTGTTCGGACCACTGTTGGCCATCGACAGGATCCCGGCGCCGGTGTGACGCAGCGTCGGGTGGAACTCGTCGGCGAATTTGTACCCCGGACCGCCGGTGCCCTGCCCGAGCGGATCGCCGCCCTGGATCATGAAGCCGTCGATGACGCGGTGGAAAACTGTGCCGTTGTAGTACGGCTTCTTGCCCTTTTGTCCGGTTCGCGGATCGGTCCACTCCTTCGATCCCTCCGCCAGGCCCACGAAATTCGCGACCGTGTTCGGGGCCTCCGCGTCGAACAGCTTGACCGTGAACTTGCCGTCACTCGTCGTAAAATGCGCGTATAGCATGGCCAAATCATACCGCTACCTTCACTACGACGTCTTCACCGGCCAGCTGTTCGGTGGAAACCAGCTCGCCGTCTTCCTCGACGGCCGCGGGTTGTCGTCTGCGACGATGCAGGCGATCGCGAAAGAGATGAATTTTTCGGAGACGACGTTCGTACTGCCGGCCGAGCGCCAGGACACGGACGTCCGCATGCGCATCTTTACGATTGGCGAGGAGTTGCCGATGGCGGGCCACCCGACCATCGGCACGACATTCGCGCTGGCGCGTACCGGCGTCATCGATGCGACCCGTGCCGGATTGGTGTTCGGTCTCGGCGTCGGTCCGACACCGGTGTCGCTCATCTGGAAGGGCGACGACCTCGGCTTCGCGTGGATGACGCAGGGGCTGCCGGTCTTCAGCGAACCGATCGCCGATGCGCGGCTCGCCGCCGAGGCACTGTCGCTGCCGGCGTCGGCCCTGCTCGGCGCTGCAGCCCCGGTACAGTCCGTCAGCTGCGGCGTCCCGTTTGTGTTCGTGCCGCTCGCGTCGCGGCGGGCCGTGGACGAGGCGTCACCGAATCGCAGAGCGATCGGCGAACTCCTGCACGCGTCGAAATCAACCGCGCACGGCGTCTTTCTGTTTTCCGCGGAGCCAGGGTCCGACGGCGCGACCGCATACAGCCGCATGTTTGCGCCGGGACTTGGTATCGACGAGGATCCGGCGACCGGCAGCGCCAGCGGTCCGCTTGGGTGCTACCTGGTCCGATACGGTCTGGCTGGAGCCGAGAAGGCCGATGCGATGCTCAGCCTGCAAGGCGCCAGGATGGGCCGGCCGAGCCACGTGCACATCTCGATCGGGCTGACCGCCGGACAGATCTCGAGCGTGCGCGTCGGCGGCGAGGCAGTCCTGGCAGGCGAAGGCACGCTGTACCTGTAAACTACATGGGCATTGCCACCGGTACTTTTTCTAAGGAGACGAAGCATGATCCGTAAGTTCGTAGCCACTGCGCTGGCCGTTGGAGCGCTCGGTTTGACCGCGTTCGGACAGGCCGATGAGACGGCGCCGGCGACCTACAAAGTGAAGTTCGACTCGAGCGCTGGACCGTTCGTGGTCGAAGTGCACCGCGCCTGGGCGCCCAACGCCGCGGATCATCTCTACACATTGGTCAAGGCCGGCTTCTTCGACGAGGCGCGCTTCTTCCGCGTGGTGCCGAACTTCATGGTCCAGTTCGGGATCGCCGGCGACCCGGCGGTGCAGGCGAAGTTCAAGTCGAGCATCAAGGACGATCCGGTCAAGGAGAGCAACAAGCGCGGCTACGTGACCTTCGCGCAGACTAGCGCGCCGAACTCGCGCTCGACGCAGATCTTCATCAACTACAAGGACAACAGCTTCCTCGACTCGCAGCGGTTCGCGCCGTTCGGCCAAGTCGTTTCCGGCATGGACGCGGTAGACAAGATCAGCGCCGACGCCGGCGAGAAGCCGAACCAGGGCAGCATCCAGTCGCAGGGCAACGCCTACCTGAAGGCGCAGTTCCCCAAGCTGGACTACATCAAGAAGGCGACGATCGAAAAATAACATCGCCGATCGGGCGATCGGGCGATCGGCGATGTCAATACCTCGCCGTTCGCTCGATTGCCCATTACGACTCGACGTCGCCCGTCCGGTCGCCCATCACCCGATCGCCGATCCCCCGATTCTCCGCCGTTTTCATATTCTTCAGGTTGTCGTCGAGCGCCGGGTTCATGGTGTGCCATTTGGTCGCCCGCTCGTAGGCCAGCGCCACGCGGAGCACGCTCGCTTCGTCGTAGAGGCGCCCGGTGATCATCAGCGCCTGCGGCAGTCCGTTCACGAAACCGGCCTTCAAACATGCAGCCGGGTGTCCGGTCAGGTTGGTGATGCCGAGGCTGGCGCTGCCTGTCGGCGACAGGAACACGTCGTATTTCGACATCAGCGCGTCCATCTGCCGATTGAGTAGCGTGCGTGCCCGCTGCGCCCGGATGTACTCGACCGCAGGAATGAATCGCGACGACCGGAATGTGTTCGGCCAGGCGCCCGGCCCCTGTTCGGTGAGCTCGTCGATCCCCTTGCTGCGCGTCAGGTCGTCGAACGCCGCCGCCGCTTCCGCACTCAGGATGAAACCGATCGCGTTGGCCGGAAACTCCGGCAGCGTCATCGGCTCGAGCTTCGCACCCGCTCCACGCAGAACATCGAGCGCCTCTTTCAGCAGCCGGTTGCGCTCCTCGGCGCGCTGACGTGCTTCTTCCGGGCTCACGCCGCCGCGGCCACCGCCGCCACCGCCCCCCGGCCCGCCGATCGCGTCGAACTCGGTCGCGATGTAGCCGATCTTCAGGCTGCTGAGCGGAATCTCGGGATTCCAGTTGAACGGTGCATCCACACACGTCTCGTCGCGTCCATCGCTGCCGTAAATCGCATTGAACACCAGCGCGCAGTCCTCAACGCTCCGGCACATCGGTCCGATCTTGTCCAT
>DASXGC010000301.1:0-12512 GCA_036489235.1 Vicinamibacterales bacterium | reverse complement strand
GAACCGGCCGCCGGCGGCACGGTCCGTCGCGTCATCACGATTCAACAGGGCATCCCGATCGAAGCCGCGAAAGAGATCGTGAAATTTCTCAAGGACCGGAAGCTGAAGAAGGTCCAGGCCAATATCCAGGCCGATCAGGTCCGCGTCACCTCGCCGTCGAAGGACGAACTTCAGGAAGCGATGGGGGCACTGCGAGGACACGACTTCGGTGTCGCGCTGCAGTTCGGCAACTATCGGTAACTATTTCTTCTCCTTCTTCTCCTCCCAGTCAATCGCCGTCTCGTTCGCCGGGTCAATCGCCAGCAGCAGTTCCGACAGCCGATCGGTCTTGGTCTCGAACGGCAGCCGCACGTCGTAGTGCAGTTCCTCTTTCGACGCGAACCGCAGCTCGTACTTGCACTTCGCGCCGCCCAGCAGCTTCTCGATTTCCGCCTTGAGCTTGTTCGGATCCTTCGCCGTCACCTTCAGCGTGAACGCGTGCATCGGCTTCGGTTCGAACGACTCGACGATCCACAGCACGCCCATGATGAAAGCCGTCGCGAACACCGCGAGCATCCAAAGTCCGACGCCCGAGGCGAGACCGACCGCCAGCGTGGTCAGCATGACACCCGCGTCTTTCGGATCCTCGATCTTGGCGCGGTACCGCACAAGTCCGGCGGCGCCGACGATGCCGAAAGCGCGCGCCAGGCTCGAACCGACCACCAGCATGACGAGCGCGCCGACGATGGCGAGGATGATTTGGGTCTGGACGACCGGCGCCTGCCGTTTCGGGGTTCCCCGGCGCCGCGGACGCAGCGCGAGCAGGCCCGCCAGACCCGCCGCAATCGGCAGGCGTGCCAACGCGTGCTCGAGCTGGTCCACCTGAGTGGCGGTGTCGGGCGCGTCCGCCAGGGCGTCGCCGCGCTTGGACGCTTTCTCCAGCTGGTCGGGTGGAAGCGTTTGAGCCAGTACAGGCGCGGTCAGCGCCACAAAGAGCACGACTGCGCCGAAGAGGGTCCGGATGAGTCTCATAAGGCAATGGCTCAGCAAATAGGCTGCCGGGCTGCGGCGCACCCCGCTCCACCCACGAGGCGCGATGCGGCGACTGCGTGACATAGTGGCACGTTTGACTGGCCTTCCTGTAACCTGCTACCTTTATTAAACAAGGTAGTGCGGCGTCCATGAGTGTCGACGACAAATTCAGTTCGATTCGCAAGGGACTGCTCGAGTTCCTGATCCTGCGGATTGTCGCGAGCGACAAGGTCTACGTCGCCGACATGCTCGAACGCCTCAGCACCACTGAATTTGCCACGCAGGAGGGGACGCTCTATCCGCTGCTCAGCAAGATGCGCCGCGAGGGGCTGGTCGACTACGAGTGGCGCGAGTCGGACGCGGGCCCGCCGCGAAAGTACTACCAGCTCACGGCGAAGGGCAAGGCGCAGCTCACAGAGTTGAACGAGTACTGGAAATACATCAACACGACGGTCAGTCAACTGGGGCGATGAGATGCAGAAAGTCATTTCGATCAACCTGAACGGCAACGCGTATCAGATCGACGAGGACGGCTATGCCGCGCTGGCGGCGTACCTCGATGGCGCCGAGCGTCAGTTGAAGGACAACCCCGATCGGGTCGAGATCGTCGCCGATCTCGAGCAGGCGATCGCCGAGAAATGCCGCCGCTTTCTCGGCCCGCACAAGAGCGTCGTCGTCGCGTCAGAGGTGGATCAGATTATCAAGGAGATGGGGCCGGTTCATGGTGACGCTGGAACGGGTGGGACCGCCGGCAACGCCGCAGCGGCAGGCGCCGCAGGCGGTGCCAGGTCCGACAAGGACACACCGCGCCGGCTGTACCTGATTCGCGAAGGATCGATGATCGCCGGGGTGTGCGCCGGCCTCGCCGCCTACTTCCACATCGACGTGACCATCCTTCGCATCATCGTGATCGCGTTGACGCTGTTGACCAAGGGCGGCTTCGGCCTGGTCTACCTCGTGCTCGCGTTCGTCATTCCGTCGGCGGACACGTCGGAGCAACGCGCCGCGGCGCACGGCCAGGCGTTCAGCGCGCAGGATGTGATCGATCAGGCAAAAGCACACTACGCCGACTTCAAGAACCAGAATGACAGCCGCCGCGCCTGGCTCGTCGACAGGGCGAGGACCAGGGCCGAATGGCGGGCGAGCAAACGGCAGTGGAAGGAACAGTGGCGGCAGCAGCGCGATCAGTGGCGTCAGCAATGGTACGGCGGAGGGTTCGGCGGGCCGCCGTCGACGCCGCCGCTCGGCTATGGCGGGCAGCTGCTGGCCGGCCTCATGGTGCCAATAGTCACCGTCGCGGGCGCGCTGTTCTTCTGGATTTGGGTCTACGCGCTCATTTCGCTGACGACGACTCGTCAGCTGTTTGGTCAGGCGCTGCCGTCGAACATCCCGTTATGGGCCGGTATTCTCATCCTGGTGTTCGCGTACCAGATGATCTCCTGGCCGCTGCACGCGATGCGTCGCGCCTCGCATTTCGCGCTTGGCGGCCGCTACCGCGATGCCGCCGCGCTCGAAGGGATCATGTCGCTCGGCTTCAGCGTCCTGGTCGTGGTGTTTGCGTACAAATACGTGCCGGAAGTGCGGGAGGTGTTGCGGACGCTCCCGGACGTGTTGCGCAGCCTCTTCGAAAATTTGAGGAGTTGAGAACTTGAGGATCTGAGGAAGTGTCTGCCGATCTATTGCGCGAGTGCGAAGGCGGTCGATTGAGGATTTGAGGTCCTGAGATCCTTAAACAAATTCTCAGCTCCTCAAATCCTCAAATCCTCAGATTAACAAGAGACACACTTGTGATTGTTCTTCGCGCCCATGTCCTCGAGCAGCTTGATGGTGTCCGGGAACGGGCTGATGCGCTGCACCGGGCCGTTGGCCTCGTCCACCGTGGTCTTGCCTTCGCGGTTGACGGCCTTCGGGTCCGCGCCTTTCGAAACGAGATACTTGATCATCTCGTTGTCACCGCGCGCGGCGGCGTTGTGAATCGCTGTGTTGCCTTCGTGGTCGCGCACGTTGACGTCCACGTGCAGTTCCTCGACCAGGTATTTCACTGCCGGCAGCATTCCACCAGCCGCGTAACGGTGGTGGTTGGCGGCCAGACCTTCACCGTAGCCGACGCCGGACGCCGCGAGCAGCGGCGCCACGCCTGGTCCGCCGACGGGAACCGGCGCCGTCGGGGCAACGTCCGTGATTTCGCGCGTCGCGTCGCCGGTCCGCACGCGGCCCGGGGTCCTCATGCTCGCGATGTTCGGATCGGCGCCGTAGGCGATGAGCAGCTTCATCGCGTCCACGTCGGCGCCGTAGGCGGCGCGCCAGAACGGCGTGGCACCGGCCTCGTCAACGCCTGACTGGTCGAAGTCGTACTGCGAGTACCACACCTTACGGGTCAGTCGAGCGTTGGGATCGGCACCCTTGTCGAGCAGCACCTTCATGTACTCGAGATACGAGAGCTGCTGCTGTTCGTAGGCACGCGGCTGCGGATACAGCGCTTTAGCCGCCCACTGCACGTTGAGCGCGGCGTAGAGCGGAGTCACGCCATTGCTCTCTGGCGTGTTGGGATCCGCGCCTTTTTCGAGGAGATACTTCGCCAGATCGAAGTGACCGTTGATCGTAGCAATCACGAGCGGCGTGATCTGGTCGCCGAGGCTGCGCTGATTGACGTCAGCACCTGCTTCGAGCAGCGCCTTGGCCGACTCGATGTGGCCTTGGCGCGCGGCGATGTGCAGCGGCGACAGTCCGCCCCAGTAGCCGACCAGTTCGGTGTAGTTGTACTGACGGCTGACGCCTGGGATCTGCGGCACCGCAGGCGCGCCGCCGCGACCAGCGGCAGGTGCGGCGCCGGCGCGACCGCCACCGTTAGCGCCGTTGTTGCCGCCGCCGCGCTCGGCCAGCAGCCGCTCCTGCTCTTCCTTCGCGAAGGCCGCAAGATTCACTTCGTTGGTCGTCAGCTTCGGATCGGCGCCGGCGGCCGTGAGGATGCGGATCGCCTCGGTGCGACCTGAGGCCGCGGCAAAGTCGAGCGCGGTCTCGCCCTTGACGCTCTCGCGCGCATTCACGTTGGTGCTGTAGTACGTGAGGACGCGGACCGCTTCCGCGTCGCCGGCGCCTGCCGCCAGCATGAGCGCCGTGGTGCCGTTGGCCGTGGTGCGATCCGGATCGGCGCCGTGTTTGATGAGCGTCTCGATCACCTTGGCGTTGCCGGTCTTTGCCGCCACCAGCAGTGGCGTGTAGCCGCCGATCCGCGTCGTCGCCTTGACGTTGGCGCCGGCGTACATCAGCAGGTCGGCCATTTCGACGTCGTTGCGGACTGCCGCCCAGTGCAGCGGCGTCATGCCGTCGCCCTGCGCCGCGTTGACGTCGCCGCCGTCCTTGAGCGCGGCGCGTAGCGCGTCACGATTGCCCGACTGCGCCGCTTCGACGATGGCGGTCGGCGTGGCGGCGCCAGCCGCATGGATCAGTGACGGCACAGCGGCCAGCCCGGCGAGGAGGCCGAGCGAGCAGGTCGCTTTCGTGAAGGTTCGTCGCATGGTCGTTTAGCCCTTCGCAGCGACGTCAGTCGTCGCCGCCACCGACACGTTGTTCAAATCGAGCGCAGACGTGCTGTCGCCGAACGTTTCCACATCGTCCCGGCCGAGCATGTGCAGCGTGGTCAGCATCGCGTTGGCCATCGGGGTGCCGTCGGGGGCCTTGATGTGCACGCCGCCCTTGAGCTTGCCGCCGGCGTGGCCGGCGAGCAGCAACGGCGCCCGTTTGTGGTTGTGGATGTTCGAGTCCGCCATCGGCGAGCCGTACATGATCAAGCTGTTGTCGAGCAGGTTGCCGTCGCCGTCGGGCGTGGCCTTCAGCTTGGCGAGGAGGTACGGCAGCAGGCTGACGTGGTACTTGTTGATCTTCGCGAACTCCATGATCTTCTCTTCGCGCTCGCCGTGGTGCGAGGCGTTGTGGAAGCCGGTGGAGATGCCGCTTTCCGGGAACGAACGGCCGGAGGCGTCGCGACTGAGCTTGAACGAGAACACGCGGGTGACGTCCGCCTGGAAGGCCAGCACCTGCAAGTCCATCATCAGCTTGACGTGATCCTCGAACGAGTCGGGCACCCCCATCGGCGCGTCGGGCAGCTCGCGCTGTTCGCCGCTGGCGTTGCGTGCCTCGACCTGCTGAATCCGGCGTTCGATTTCGCGAACGCTGTCGAGGTAGTCGTTCAACCGCGCCTTGTCGGCGGTGCCCAGCTGCTTGCGCATCTGCGTCACCTGCAGCGTGACCCAGTCGAGAATGCTCCGATCCGAACGGCGGTTGGCGGCGCGTGCTTCCGGCGTCGCGCCGACGCCGAACAGCTGATCGAACACGACCCGCGGGTCGCGCACCATCGGCAGCGGATGCTCGGGCGAGGCCCAGCTGATCGTGTCGGTGTAGACGCATGAGTAACCGTAGGTGCAGCCACCGGCCTGGTCGACGTTTTCGATCGACAGCTGCATCGACGGAATCGGCGTGTCCTGACCAAACTTCTGCGCGAAAATCTGGTCGAGCGAAATACCGGCGTGGACGTCGGAGCCCTGCGTCTGCTTCGGGTGTGACTGCGTCAGGAACACCGCGCTGCACCGGAAGTGATCGCCGCCGATTTCCGGCAACGTGAACGCCTCGGCCTGCCGCAGATCGGTGTTGCTCACGATGGTGATGTCGTTGCGGTAAGCCTCGAGCGGGCTGAGGCTGCTCGGCGCGAGGTCGAAGTCGCGGCCGACCGCGGCCGGCGCCCACAGATTCTTCTTGGCGCCAATCGCGGTGCTGCCGGCACAGCCGTGCACCATTTCCATCGCGATCAAACGCTGCTTGGTCGATCCGGCGACGGTGCTGGCAAACGCGGTGCTGGCCGGCAGCATCGCATCGAGCACCGGAAGCGCCATCGTGACGCCGACGCCTTTCAGTACCGCTCTGCGGGAGATGTGCCTTTTGGTGAGAAACGAGCTCATGTCGCCCTGCCTCCTACGCGTTTATCGGTCCTTGTCGGACCGCGGTGCTGCCGGATCGTTATCGGTAGTCACCGCCGGTTCGGCCTTTGCCATCTGGAATGCGCCGCTGTTGACCACGCCCAGCACGAACGCCGAGAAGTGGTTGCCGCCGACCGCGGCCTTCTTCGCGATCGCGCGAATCGTCGGTTGGTCGTAGTACTCCACCCGCCGGCCGAGCGCGTAGGCCAACAGGTTATCCGTGAAGTTGCGAATCAACGTGTCCTGGTGATCGAGTAGCGCCTTGCGCAGGCTCGGCGGCCCAGCCAGGTCGGTGCCGTCGTACAGCTTCGCCGCGGTATCGACCGGCACGCCGTTGTCCTTGATACGCCAGGCGCCGAGCGTGTCGAAGTTGTCGAGCGCCAGGCCAAGCGGATCGATGACCTTGTGGCACGACTGGCACGCCGGGTTCTTGCGGTGTTCTTCCATGCGCTCGCGCGTGGACAGCGCCTTGCCAGTGGCCGTCGCGTCCTTGGTCTCGTCGAGCGCCGGCACGTTCGGCGGCGGCGGCGGCGGCGGCGTGCCGAGCAGCACTTCCATGATCCACTTGCCGCGCTGCACCGGCGACGTGCGGTCAGCGACCGACGTGCTCATCAGCATGCTGCCCTCGCCGAGAATGCCGCGGCGATTAACGTCCGTCAGCTGCACGCGCTGGAAATCGTTGCCGACGATGTTCGGGATGTCGTAGACCTTGGCGATCCGTTCGTTCACGAACGTGTAGTCCGCGGTGAACAGATCGAGGATGCTGCGATCCTCGCGCACGATGCTCTGGAACAGCAGCTCGGTCTCTTTCTTGTACGCCTCGCCCAGCGCGCTATCGTAGGCGGGAAACAGCAGCGCGTCAGGCCGGATCTTGTCGACGTCCTGCAGGCGCAGCCACTGCGACGCAAACCGCGTCGACAACGCTTCGGCGCGCGGATCGGCAAGCATCCGCTTGACCTGCTTGTCGAGGACCAGCGGCGTGTGCAGCGTCCCGTTCGAGGCGACCTTGACCAGTTCCGCATCCGGTGCCGTGCCCCAGACGAAATACGACAGCCGCGATGCAAGATCGAGGTCGGTGATGCGGTAATTCTGACCGGGGCGCACACCGGTCGGCATCTCCTCGATGCGGAACAGGAAGTTCGGGCTCGCCAGCACCGCCTGCACGACCGAGCGAATGCCCGACTCGAAGTCGTGTCCACGGCGACCCTGAGCGTAGAACTCCATCAGCGACTCGATGTCCTCGTTGTTGGCGGGACGCCGGTACGCTTCGCTCGCCAGCTGGGTGGTGATCTTGCGCGCGCACGCGATCTCGTCGGACGCACCGGTCGGCCGGCACGTGAAGATTTTGCGCCGGCTCGGCGTGTCGGAGACGCCGCTCACGGTATACGGCCCGGTGATGCTGAAGTCGCGCAGGTGCGGCAGGATCGTGATGCCGACGTTGTCGCCGTACTCGGTATCCGCCAGCGTCTGCTCGATCGGCGACACCAGATCGTCGACCACCCCGTCGAACGTCTGGATGAAGGCGGCGGCGATGTGCTGCGGACCGGCCTTGACGTGAATCTTCGGCGTCACGAGGTTCAAGCCGTTCTTGTCGGTCTCGGTGATGCGGTAGTCGATCGGCAGCAGCGCCACGCGCTCGCCGTTGATCGAGACTTCAATCTGCTCGTTGCGGCTCGCGACGCTGCCGAACAACTGGCCCGTCGGCGTCCCGTGCAACATGATGCGGAAGGTGTACTCGCCGTCGGCCGGGAACGTCTGGACGACCGAGATGCCGCCGCGCGTGCCCCACGGTGTGCCTTCGATATGGTGCATCTGCGACTGGGTGCGCGGCACCTTGAAGGTCGCTTCAGTCGGACTCGCGCTGCGATCGCCCAACGCCAGGCTGGAGATCTTGCTCGAGGCGCGCAGATAACCTTCCATCAGCGTCGCGGTCATCGCCTGTTCGTCGGCGACATTGTCGAAGCCGGCGCTCATCGTGTCCGCCGGCAGGAACGCGTTGACGTCCACATCCAAGTCGAGCAGGTCGCGGACGGAACGCTCGTATTCGGCGCGGTTCAGCCGCTGGAACGTGCGGCGGCCGGGATTCGGATGCAACGCCGCGGCAGCATCAACCTTCGTCTCGAGCGTGGTCACGAACGCGTTCAGGACATCCGCGTCGGGACGACGAACGCCGGGCGGCGGCATCATGCCGGCGCGCAGCTTCCGGATCATCTTCTCGGTGGTCTCGGCGTTCTGTTCCGGATGCGACGAGTCGTAGCTTGCCAGCGTCAACTGACCGGCTTTGCCTTTGTCGCTGTGGCAGCCGACGCAATATTGCTTGACGAGGTCGGGTTGCGGCGGCGCGGCAGGCGTCGGCTGATGAGCCACCGCAAGGGCGGGTTTCGCGGGTGCGGTCGCGGCCGCCTTCTGTTGTGGACGAGATCCACTGTCGGTTTGCGCAGTCAGGGTCAGACTGAAAACCAACAACCCTGTGCATGCACTCGCTATCGTCAGTTTCGTCATCGGATACAAACCCTAACGTCCCTGTTTTGAAGGACTAACCACCCGGAAGTATAAGGCCGAATCTCACAGAAATGTCGGTGTTTATTGCACTTCTTCGTCAGCGCTTGTCGACGTTTGTCTTGCTCTTGGACTGCTGTCCCGGACCATCCGGGTCGACTATCGGGTAGTAAGATGCCGCCGCACATGGCCTTGCCGCGATGGCACGCCGGCGCGCTGCCGGCGATCAGTTTCGGATCGGGTGCCGCCGGGCTGGCGTTCGAAATGGTCTGGCTTCACCGGGCCGGGCTGGTGTTCGGCAACAGCGTGTGGGCCGCCGCCATCGTGCTTTCGAGTTTCATGGCCGGACTGGCCCTCGGCAGCGTGGCCGTCGCGCGAGCCGCCGGCCGGATTCGCCGGCCTTTGCGCCTGTACGCAGCGGCAGAAATCACGGTCGCGGTCGCCGGAATTGCGCTGACTTTCGCACTTCCGCACGTGAACTCCCTGCTGCGGCCGCTCTTCGACATCGCCGCCGGATCCGGCTCGCTCAACCTGATCCGCCTCGGCGCGGCCTTCGCGCTGCTCCTCGTTCCGACGACGGCAATGGGCGCGACGCTGCCGCTGCTGGTGGCCGCAACACCCGGAGGTGGCCAGCACACCGGCCGAAGTTTCGGCCGGATCTACGGTTGGAACACACTCGGCGCGGTCGCCGGCGTCCTGGTCACCGAAACCGTCCTGATAGATCGCGTGGGCGTTTCCGGCGCGGCGGCGATCGCCGGCACTCTTGATCTGGTCGTCGCGGCCCTGGCAGCAGCGTTATCAGACCGAGAAGGCGCGGCGTCGGTGCCAGAATCCGCGCCGACATTCGGGTTTCCGTCAACTGTTCGCCTGCCGCTCGTCTGCGCCTTTCTGTCTGGTGGACTCTTCCTGGCGCTCGAGGTGATCTGGTTCCGGTGCATCGGCATGTACGTGCTCAGCACGACGCTGACGATGAGCGTGATGCTCGCCGTCGTGCTCGGCGGCATCGCGCTCGGTGGACTGGCGGCCTCGCGGCAGCTGACACACGGTCAACCCCAACCCGACACGCTGCCGGCGCTCGCGCTGCTCAGCGGTGCGTCCGTGGCGTGGTCCTACCTGGCGTTCCAGACCGGGACCGCAGGCGCGCAAGTCGGCGACATGACGCGGCTGCTCTGGTTTGCGGCCATCCTCACCGGTCCAACGGCGTTCTTATCGGGCTGTTTTCTCACGTTGCTCGCGGATCGCGTCGGCCGCGACCTGATTGCGCCGGCGCGAGCGGTGGGCGCGCTCGCGGTCTCGAACACCGCCGGTGCAGCGCTCGGGCCGCCGCTCGCGGCCTTCGCCCTCCTGCCCACGCTCGGCATGGAACACTCGCTGTTGTTGCTTGCGATCGGTTACGCCGCGATCGCGATGCTGACGGTCGATCGGACCCGCGGCATCGTCAGCGTAGCGAGATCGCCGCGGGTCGTGGGGACGGCCAGTGCTTTCGTCATCGCGCTGGTTGTTCTCGCGCCTCGAAACAACGCGGTCGCGTTTGCGCGCGCAGCGGATGCCTACTCTGCGGACGGTTCGACCGTGGTCGCCACCTGGGAAGGTGCGGCGGAAACCATCTTCGTGATGCAGCAGCGCTGGCTCGGCCAGCCGGTCTACAACCGGCTCGTCACCAACGGCTTCTCGATGTCCGGCACGACGATTCCGGCGATGCGGTACATGCGTTACTTCGCGTACTGGCCGATGCTGTTGCGCCAGTCGCCGGTGCGACGCGCGCTGGTGGTCTGCTACGGGGTCGGCGTCACCGTGGCTGCCGCACTCGACCTTCCCTCCCTCGCCTCACTCGACGTCGTCGAGATCTCGCGGGATGTGGTCGCGGCCAGCGATGTGATCTACCCACCTGGCGCGAGGCCGCTCGACGATCCACGGGTCCGCCTGCACCTCGAGGACGGCCGCTTCTTTCTGCAGACGAGCAACGAGCGCTTCGATCTGATCACCGGCGAGCCGCCGCCGCCGCGAACGCCCGGCGCGGTCAATATCTACACGCGTGAATACTTTCAGCTGATCTACGACCACCTGTCCGACGGCGGAGTGACGACCTACTGGGTACCAGTGGCGCGGCCCGATCCCGGCACCGATGTCAGCACGATCATTCGCGCGTTCTGCGACGTGTTCGAGGACTGCTCGCTGTGGAATGGAACACCGTCCGACCTGATGCTGGTCGGCACGCGGCACGCGACCGGACCAGTGACAGAGACTGAGTTCGCATCAGCCTGGCGGAATCCGACGTTCTCGGCGCGGTTGACCGAGGTGGGATTCGAAGCGCCCGAGGAGATCGGCGCGACCTTCATCGGCGATGCGCCCTACTTGCGTCAACTGACCGCCGGCGCGCCGCCTCTGACCGACGACTTTCCGCAACGGTTGCGTCCCGTCCTGTCGCGACCGTCGCTGTCCGATCCGCGCTACCGATCGGATCCGTCAGTGATGGCGTTGTTCGAACAGGTGATCGACCCGGCCAGAGCGCAACGGGCGTTCGCCGACTCGCCGTTCATCCGGCAACTGTGGCCGGCGGCGCTTCGAGAGCGGACACTGCCCTGGTTCGATGTGCAGCGCCGCGTGAACGGTGTCCTGTGGGAAGGCAGCGCACCACTGCGTCACATCGAAGAGCTGCATGCGGTGCTGACGACCACAACGCTGCAGACCCTGCCGTTATGGATGCTCGGCAGCGATGTGGTCAAGCAAAGGATTGCCGAACAGAGCGGCGAACATTCGGCCGCGACCGAATACGTCCGCGGCATCGGCGCGCTCGCAAAACGCGATTACCTCGGTGCCGCCGCACACCTCGGCGAGTCCGAGCGGCTCGGTCTCAAGGGTGCCACGGTCCGCCCGCTGCAGGTGTACGCGATGTGCCTGGCTGGAGATTTGAAGACCGCGCGCCTGCTGGCGCGCGGCCTCGATGCGAGCGATTCGGACACCCGGCACTTCGCCGAGTGGATCGAGCGAACCTTCCCCGACTAAAACTCGAGCTGTGCCCCGAGCTTGATCAATCGGCCCTGGAGAATCTGCGTTGGCGTCAGCCACGCGCCAGTCGGACCGCCATAGGTCGTGTTGACCGCGAGCACCCCGCTCGAGTTGAGCAGGTTGAAGATGTCCATCGACGCCTGAATCCGTCCGCGCGGCATCCGGAATACCTTGCCGAGTCGGAAGTCCAGTTGCGTGACGCGAGGCCCGTAGAGCGTGCCGGGCGCAACCAATTGCGTGGCTGAGGTGCCAAGACCCAGCGGCCGTCCAAGATTCTGGGTCTGGGCGCTGGTCACGGTGTAGCGCGCCAGATACTGCGGGCCGGCGCGATTTTGCAGCGTGGCTGCGGTGGTCAATCCCCACCAGGGCAGCGGGTAACTGCCGAGGGCCTTGACGTCAGGCTGGTACGGCGGGGCCACGTGACAGTAAAGAGTGCTCGGCGTGGAGAGTCCCGCGGCATTCGCGAGCGTCCCCGCAGACGACGCGAGCACGCCGGCCACCGGCGCGTAAGTAACGCTGGCCTGCGCGACGACCGCGCAGTTGTCCGTCACTTCGTGACCGATGCTCGCGCCGCCAGACAGGAACCCACCGCGCGACAACCGCGCTGTCGCGTTGATGTCGTAGCCGGTGTAGACGTCGGTAACGTCGCCGAAGTTGCTCGCTTTCTGCACGACGTAAAACGGCAGCGTCGTGAACGTCGAGGGATTCTGATCCTGGAAACCGCAGATCTGGTTTCCACCGCCACCGGGCAGACGTGGATCCGACGGCGCCGTCACGCAGAACGACGAGAACGTGGTCGCCGGCGGCTGCGCGGTGTTCTGCGCGGCGACGAAGTTGCCGAAGGAATGGCGCGTGAACTGGAAGTCGACCGCCACGCGCGGCGTCAGCTGGTGCTGGACACCCGCCGCGAACTCGTGGTCGTTGGGACGAACACCCCAGCCGCTCGTAATCGACGGGTCGTACTGTGCCGCGACGTTGAGCGACCCGAGGGGAGCGTTGAGCGTACCGCACTCACCATTT
>DASXGC010000176.1:0-27507 GCA_036489235.1 Vicinamibacterales bacterium | reverse complement strand
CTGACCCATCCGCGCCACGGCATCACTCGCGTCTATGAAGCGCGGGTGCTGGGAATCCCTGACTACCACGACCTCGACAGGCTCGCGAAGGGCATCCTCATCGACGGACGGCGCACCGAGCACGCCGAAGTGAAGCTGCTGGCGCATGGCCGCGACGCCGACGAATCGACGCTGCAGCTGACGATCCGGGAAGGACGCAATCGTCAGGTGCGCAACATGTGCGAGGCGATCGGACATCCGGTCAACACGTTGCGGCGAGTGGCGATCGGTCCGCTGCGCGATTCGAAGTTGAAGGTCGGCTACTGGCGGGAACTGACCGGAGACGAGGTGACGCGGCTGAAGAGGGCCGCCGACATGACGCCGCTCGCGAAGGGTCGCGCGCCGAAACCCAAGCACCAGGCCGGCAGCGGCGGGCGGCGCAGCTCGAAAAAGCCGGAGCCGCGAATCACGCGACCCTGAAAATGTCGCGCCACATCCGCACAAGCGTGGCGCGATGTTCTCCGCTCAGTGAATCGACTCGCCCGGATCGCCCGCCTCGTCTTCCTCATCCGGCTCGTCCAACGGCAGCAGTTCTTCGGCCGGCGCCTGCTCGACCAGGATCGGCGCATCGAGCCCGAGCGCTTCGGCCATGTCTTCCACCTTCGGCAGATCGGCAAGGTCGTTCAAGCCGAAGCGAATCAGGAATTCCCTGGTCGTGGCATACATGAACGGCCGTCCGACGACCTGCTTGCGTCCGACGATCTTAATCAGGTGACGTTCGAGCAGGGTGTTGAGGACGCCCGACGTGTTGACGCCGCGGACGTCGGTGATCTCGGCGGCGGTGATCGGCTCACGGTAGGCGATGACGGCGAGCGTTTCCAGCGCCTGCACGGTCAGCTTCTGTGTCGTCCGCTCGTGGAATAGCCGCCGCACCCATTCGTGCAGGTCCGAGCGGGTCACGATCTGAAATCCGCCGGCGACCTCGACCAGCTCCAACCCGCCGGGCCGGTCTTCGTACTGCTGCTTCAATTCGGCGAGCGCAGTCTCGACGTCTTCCTTGGGTTCGGCGTCGAGCAGCTTGAACATCGCCTTGAGCGTCAGGGGATCCGGCGAGGCAAAAATCAGCGCCTCGAGAATCGACTTCAATTCCGCAGTGCCCCGAGTCGGCAGCGGCTCGTCTGCCGCCGCCTCCGCGAGTGCCGGCGCATCCGCGAGCGAGTCTGCCGCGAGCGGCGCCTCGGTCTCCGATCCATCCTGGACGTTATTATCTTCGTCAGCCACGATTTCCCTCCGGATCGCCGATCGGGTGCGGCGCATCCGCCGGCCGCGATCGCTTGTAGACACGAATCGGACCGAAGCTGCCGGACTGAAACACCCGGATCAGCTTCAATCGAATCATTTCGAGCAGCGCCAGAAAGGTGACGATCAGCCCGCCCCGATCCTGGGTGTCGGCGAACAAATCCTCGAAGCCGCATGCCTCAGTTTCCGACAGACGCGCGAGCAGTTGATCGATGCGATCCTCGATCGGTATCTGCTCGGGCGGCATCAGCACCTTGGGCCGATGCCTGGCGCGATCGACCACCGCCTGGAACGCCGTAATCAGGCTGAAGAGGTCGACCTCGAGCTCCGGCTCGAACTCCTCGCCGGCGATCTCCGCGACCCGGGCGTCGGGCCGCAGCCACTGTGCGGCGCGGAGCTGCTCCCGCTCGTGGAGCAGGCCGGCCGCCGCCTTGAATTTCTCGTGTTCCAGCAGACGCCGCACCAGCGCGTCACGCGGATCCTCGACCTCTTCGCCGTCGACGCCGGCCGCGGTCTCCGGTCTCGGCAGCAGCATCTTCGACTTGACGTGAATCAGCGTCGCCGCCATGACCAGATACTCGCCGGCGACGTCGAGGTCCAGCTCCTGCATCAGTTCGATCGCGGCGAGGTATTGCGCCGTAATCAGCGCGATCGGGATGTCGTGGATGTTGACCTCGTTCTTGCGAATCAGGTGCAACAGCAGATCGAGCGGCCCCTCGAAGTTCGACAACTTGATCGGGAACGCGTCCGGGGCGGATTCGAAGTCCAATCGCGGCTCACTCATTTGAACGAAATCTTCATCGCGTCGCGGACCCGCTCCATGGTGACAGTCGCCACCGCGCGGGCACGCTTCGAACCGTCGAAGATGATCTCCCGCAGGCGCTCCGGTCTGGCCAGCGCCGCCTCCCGACGCGCGCGAATCGGATCGAGATGCACGTTGAGCGCGTTCGCGAGCTTGGTCTTGACTTCGACGTCGCCGACCTGACCGGCGCGATAGCGGGCCTTCAGGTCGTCCACCTCGGCGGTGTTCGGGTTGAACGCATCGTGATACACGAACACCGGGTTGCCTTCGACGGTCCCCGGGATGTCGGCCCGCACCCGTTTCGGGTCGGTGTACATCCGCATCACTTTCTTCTTCACCTCGTCGGCCGAATCCGAAAGATGGATCGTATTGCCCAGGCTCTTGCTCATCTTCTTGTCGCCGTCCAGGCCAGGCAACCGCCCGAACGTCGTCAGCAGCGGCTGCGGTTCGACCAGCACGTCGCCGAAGAAGTTGTTGAAGCGGCGAACCGACTCCCGCGCCAGTTCGAGGTGCGCGACCTGGTCCTCGCCGACGGGAACGAACTTGCCGTCGTACATGGCAACGTCGGCGGTCTGCAGCAACGGATAGCCGAGAAACCCGATCGACGACAGATCCTTGTCCTTGAGGTTCTCCTGCTGCTCTTTGTAGGTCGGCACGCGCTCGAGCCACGGCACCGGCACCACCATCGACAGCATCAGGAACAACTCCGCGTGCTCGGGCACCAGCGACTGGACGAAGAACGTGCTCTTTTCCGGATCGAGTCCGGCGCCGATCCAATCCGCGACGTTGTCGTAGGTGAACGTCTGAATCTGGCTGCTGTCGGCGAAGTCGCTGGTTAATGCATGCCAGTCGGCCACGAAATAGAAGCAGTCGTACTGGTCCTGCAGCGGCACCCAGTTGCCGAGCGCGCCGACAAGATGACCGAGGTGCAGGCGGCCGGTTGGCCGCATGCCGGAAACAACGCGAGCTTTAGCCATCACTTCGTTGGCAGCCAGGAGAGGATGTAGCGATACGGCGGCACGACGATGTAGTCGAATCCGTTGGTGAGGATGAGTGCGTAGAGCAGGATGAACCCATACGGACGGATGCGGTTGAACGTCACGGCGAGCGTCGCCGGCAGCAAACCGGCCAGGACGTTGCCGCCGTCGAGCGGCGGAATCGGCACCATGTTGAACACCGCCAGCAGCACGTTCAGCCGCATCGTCTGGCTGAGAATCGCGGCCAGTGGCACGGTGACCGTCGGCTCGCCCAGTGTTTGCGGCGAGATCGGCAACAGTGCGAGCAGCAGCGCGGCGGTCATTGCCATCACCAGATTGCTCGCCGGACCGGCAGCCGCGACCAGCATGAAATCGCGACGCGGATGTCGCAACTGACGTCCGTTCACCGGCACCGGTTTGGCCCAGCCGAGAAGCGGCGCGCCGCTGACCATCGCGACCAGCGGAAAGATGACAGTCCCGAAAAGATCGGCGTGCACGATCGGATTCAGCGATACCCGGCCGAGCAGCCGTGCGGTCGGATCGCCGAGCGCGTCGGCCGTCCACGCGTGCGCCATTTCGTGCACGGTCAACGAAAACAGCAGCACCGCAAACGCGATGAAAATCTGCGCGAAGTTGATGTCCAGCAAGGATTAAAGGTTACGGCCGACTCGCGAAAAACGCAAGGACGGCATCGGCGGTTTTAGCGCCGACCACGGCGGCCAGTTCCTCGCGCGTTGCTCGTCGAACGCCCGCGAGACTGCCGAATGTGGTCAAGAGCGTCTTGCGCCGCCTGGGTCCGACGCCAGACACGTGATCGAGCTCCGACCGCAGATCGCGCATCGACCGCGCCTGGCGGTGGAAGGTGACGGCGAAGCGGTGCGCTTCGTCGCGGATCCGCTGCACCAGCAGCAGCGACGGATCGGTGGCGGCCAGCGCAATCGGATTCTCGTGCTCGCGGGTGTAGAGCAGCTCCTCCTTCTTCGCGATGCCGACGGCCACCAGATTCGCGAGGCCGAGTTCCTCGAGCGCCGCGTACGCCGCCGACAGCTGTCCCTTTCCGCCATCGATCAACACCAGATCCGGAAACGGCCCGCCCTGCTCGAGCAGCTTGCGGTAACGCCGCAGCACCACCTGATGCATCGCCGCGAAGTCATCCAGAAAACGGGGCTCAGGGCTGGGGGAGACCGGACGAGGGCTCAGCCCCGAATCCCGGATGCGGAACTTCCGATAATCAGCACGCCGCATGCGTCCGTCTTCGCAGACCACCATCGACGCGACGGTCTCGCTGCCTTGAATCGTCGAGATGTCGAAGCACTCAATCCGGCGTGGCAGCGCCGGAAGCCCGAGGACATGTTGCAGGCCTTCGAGCGCTTCGTATTGCGCGGTCTGGGTCTGGTTGAACCGGGTCTGGTAGCCGAGCGCCGCATTTCGATTGGCAAGCTCGACGAATCCGCGCTTCTCGCCCCGTTGAGGCACCAGCACTTTGACCTTGCGGCCGGCGCGCTCGGACAGCCAGCTCTCGAGCGCGTCGCAATCGTCCGGTACCGCCGGCACGTGGACTTCGGGAGGCGCGCTGCGAATCTCGTAGAACTGCTGAATCGCGGCTTCGAGCACGGCACCTTCCCCGGCGCCGACAATCGCCGATTCGGTCCCGAGCTCGACGCGCTCGACCACACGACCGCGGCGAATCTCGAACACCTGGATGACGGCGCCAGCGGGTCCGAGCTTCAGACCAAACACATCGCGGTGTCCGAGCTCGGTGGTCGCCATCTTCTGCTGACGATCGTGCAGCGTCTGCACCGTCCGCATCGCATCGCGTGCCTGGGCCGCTTCCTCGAACCGCTCGCCTTCGGCGGCGCTCAGCATCCGCGAGCGCAGGGTCTTCACCAGCTCGTCGTTCTTGCCTTCGAGAAACAGCCGGGTATCGTCAACCGCGCGGCGGTACTCGTCCTCGCTGCAGACCGTGTCCACGCACGGCGCAATGCAGCGCTTGATGTCGTACTCGAGACAGGGCCGCCCCCGCTTGCCGGTAATCACTTCGTTGCACGATCGAATCCCGAACAGACGATGGCTCAGCGCCATCGTCTTGCGCGCGAAGGTCGCGGGTAGAAACGGGCCGGCGTAGAAGCTGCCGTCGCGCTCGACCTTGCGGGCGACCAGGACACGTGGAAAGCTCTCGTTGGTGGTCAGCTGCAGGTATGGATAGTTCTTGTCGTCACGAAGGAGGATGTTGTACTTGGGGATTCGCTGCTTGATCAGGTTGTTCTCGAGCGCGAGCGCTTCGACCACCGAATCGGTGACGATCACCTCGAGCCGGACGACCTCTTCGAGCAGTGCGTCAGTCTTGGAGTCCGACCCATAGGCACCGAGGTAGTTGCGGACACGATCGCGCAACGCCCGCGCCTTGCCCACATAAATGGTCTCGCCCTCCGCGTTGAAGTACAGATAGACCCCTGGCTGCTCCGGCAGCCGGCCAATCTGCTCCTTGAGTTCGTGGATGGGCATACGATACTATGTCGCGTTTTCGTTCAGTGTCTGAACCCTCCATTATAGCCGACGGCGCACGTCACACGGAGCCTGCCATTTCCACGATGAGCAACGGCCGCGAGCCTGAACAGCCCGGCAAGCGGACGACTTTTACCGGAATGATTGGCGCAGCTTGCATGCTGCCGCTGCAGGCGATCATCAACCTATGCGTGGCGCTGCGGATCCATCCCAACACGCTCACGCTGATCGGCGTGATCATCAACGTCGGGGCGGCGTGGGCGCTGGGCTTCCAGCGCTTCCTGCTGGCGTTCTTCATCATGCTGGTCGCCAATATTTTCGACTTCATCGACGGCAAGGTGGCGCACCGTCTGCAGCTGCAGTCGGCGTTCGGCGCGTTCTGGGACTCGACGCTGGACCGGTTCTCCGATCTCGCCCTGCTGACCGGGCTGATTTTCCTCTATTCCAAACTGGGCCGCAGCGATTACGTGATGGTGGCGGCGCTGACGCTGATCTTTTCGATCATGACCAGCTACGCGCGAGCCCGGGCCGAGTCGCTGGTCGAGAAATGCAAGGTCGGGTTCATGGAGCGGCCCGAGCGAATCGTGCTCTTCATGATCGGCGCGCTGACCAACCGGATGGCGGCGGTGTTGTGGGTGATTCTGGTGCTGTCGATTCTCGCGGTCGCCGACCGGATCTACTACACCTATCTGGCGCTCAACCGGCTGCCGATGCCGTCGCGCAGCGGCGTCGGAGGCGTGTTTACGCGGGCGTTCTTCTGGACCGACGAGCGCGCGACGCTGCCCTACGACCTGTGGGTGATCGCGATCCTCTCCTTCGTGTGGCTGACGCCGCCGGCCTGGCTGGGCGACCCGACCGCACACGACCCGGGCCTGATCGCCTGGGTGGTCGCCCACGTCGCGGTCTAACGTCGTCAACCCACCACAGAGTCACCGGGACACAGAGCTGAACGCGTCGCACACCGCCGCGCAGCGGCGGTTACCAGATCGGTCGGCTTCTCCGGCCGACGTGCGACGCATTCTTGCCAGGAGCGTGTGTCGCCTCGGAGCCTCAGTGTCCCTGTGGTGGATTCCCGCTGTCTGGATCGCTCGAGACGATGTTCCGAACGACCGACTGGGGACGTTGATTCACGGTCAGGAACATCCGGCCGATGTACTCGCCGATGATGCCCAGCATCACCAACTGAGCCCCGGAAAATACCAGCACCGTCGCCATGATCCAGCCCCAGCCGTATTGCGGGCCGCGGTTGAGCAACCACAACCAGATCACGACGACGAACGCGCCGAGGCCGGCAACCGCAGTGACGAGTCCAGTGACGGTAGCCGCGCGTAGCGGCAGGACCGAGAAGTTCAACCAGGCGCTGATCCACAAACGGACGAGCCGCTTCAACGTGTAGCCGCTGGCGCCCGCGCGTCGCTGTTCGTGCCGGACTTCGATCGATCCGATCCGCTGCGTGACCTGCAACAGCAGGCCGTCCAGATACGGATAGGGACCGGCGTAGCCAATCACCTGCTGGGCAGCGAACGCGCTGACACAGCGGAAGCTCGAGAGATACAGCCCTCGCGGCTTGTCGATGGCCCAGTCCGTCATCCGGTTGGTAAACCAGCTGCCAGCGTTTCGCCAAGACGAGTGCTGCTTGACTTCGTACTGCCCGAACACCACGTCGAGCCCCGTCGCCTTCGCGTGCTCCCAGAGCCGCACCGCCTCTGCCGGCGGATTCTGTCCGTCATCGTCGAGGTTCACGAGGTGTGCGCCGCGGGCGTGACGCCATCCGGTCAGCACTGCGTTGTGCTCGCCGAAATTGCGCGAGTGATCGACGAAGGTGATCGGTATGCGCGCGGTGCGAATGAGATCGAGGCAGACGGCAGCCGTCCGGTCAGCGCTGCCGTCGTTCACGAGAATCACCTCGTGACCGCCGTCAACTACCAGCTGCTCGATGGCCCGCACCAGCGGACCGATCGTCTCGGCGCCGTTGTAGACAGGGATGACGAAGCTGAGCGCTGGAGGCACGGTCAGGCGCGCTTGCGTTTCGCAGCCGCGGCTGGCTTAGCCACTGCCGCCTTGATCGGTTTTTTCTTCGCCGCGCTCACCGTATCGAGGCTCCTCTTGAGCGCCTCCATCAGGTTCACCACATGCGGTGGGCTGTCGGCAGTTGTCGAGACCACTTCCTGGCCTGCAATCTTGGCGTCGATGATCCGCTGCAGGCCGGCGCGGTACTCGTCCTTGTACGTCGCCAGGTCGAGTGGCTGCTCGAAGGTCTGGATCACCTGACGCGCGAGCTTGATCTCGTCGGGCCTGACCGTCGTAGGCACCGCGTCGAGCTCGTCGATCGCGTCGATGTCGCGAATCTCGGCGGCATGGTGCAGCGTGTGCATCGCGATCCCCTGCTTGTAGGGACGGACCGCGACGAGATACTCGCGTCCGGAGATCGCGAGCTTGCCGATGCCGACTTTCCCCTGCATGCCGTCACGCATCACCGCGAACGCGTCAGCCGCCATCTTGCCGTCAGGTGCGAGGTAGTAGGTGCGCTCGACGTACATCGGGTCGATCGACGAGGCGTCAGAAAACTGCACGAGATCGATGACGCGGGTGGACTCGGGGCGCACCTGCTCCAGATCGGACTCGGACAGCACGACGTACCGCCCTTTTTCGAATTCGTAGCCCTTGACGATGTCCGAGGTCGGGACCTCGCGCTCGCACTGCGGACACCAGCGCTTCTGGCGAATCCGCGACCGACATTCGGCGTGAAGCTGGTTGAAGGCAATCGAACCGCTCGATTCTGTCGCCGGAAACACCTTGATCGGGATATTGACCAGGCTGATCTTGAGGAACCCTTTCCAGGTCGGACGTGCAGCCATTTGCGGTTTTATCGGTCGATCGCGCCATGCCGCGCAGGGCGGAGAGTAGTGGCCGACCTTGGTCGGCCCGGCAAGCTTCGCCCCCTGCCGCTCAGGGCGGAGCAAGCTCCGCACCTACACTTGATCGCGCTCGTCGTGCACCCCCAGGTCGAGACCTGTTCCGGTGAAATGGATGGCGTGTTCGCCGATCTTGTCCCGCAGCACTCGTCGGGCGGCGCCGTATTTGTCGCCCGGGACGATGAGGCGGCGTGCAAGATTGCGCAATCGCGAGATCAGAATCAGCACCACTTCGTGCTCGCCCTCGCGCCAGCTGATGCCACCGACTTGGTTGTACGGGATGAACACCGAGTCGGCCCAGATGCCGTCCTCATAGAAACCGCGGCCGATCCGCAGGCTCATCGGGTACAGATATGCGTAGTAGATAAACATCATCGCCTCACCGAAAAACTGGCGATGAATGAAGACCGCCTTGATGAAGACGAGCAGACCCAGGGCAACGCCAAGACCGAGCGCGAACGCGTATTGCGGTGGGTTCGGCCCTCGCCAGACGAGGATGGCGGTGCGCCGCCGCCGCAAATACTGCGCGTAGTCCCACGCCAGCTTCACGTTGGCGCAGAGGAAGCCGAAGCCGAGCAGCAGGAGCGTGCCGGTGAGGACGTCCACTGGGTGATATTACGCCATGGCTTACGGACGGACGATGGCTGATGGCTAATGGCTAATGGCTAACGGATGGTCAATGGCGCGACTCCGTGATCGCTCGGCTGGCGCCTCGGGCTCCACGTTCTCAATAGACAGAGATTAGTGACTCGGTTCGCCCGCAAGATGTGGATCGAAACAGTGACGGCAGCGTGCCTCGTATAGTCCAGTCGCGCCGACCAGGACGCGATCGCTGCTGACCACCAGGCGCTGCGTGTGGTTGGCCGGATCGCCGCAGACGACGCAGATTGCGAGCGTTTTGGTGATGTACTCGGCGATCGCCAACAACTGCGGCATCGGCTCGAACGGCCGCCCCAGGTAGTCCTGGTCGAGCCCCGCGACGATGACGCGCTTGCCCCGGTCAGCCAGCGTGTTGCAGGCCGCCGGGAGATTCGCGTCGAAGAACTGCCCTTCGTCGATGCCGACGACTTCGGTGTCCTCGGCGACCAGCTTGACCAGCTCGTCCGAGTTGCGCACGTTCTGCGACGCGATCCGCATGTCGCTGTGCGAGACGATGTGATCTTCGCTGAACCGGTTGTCGATGAGGGGCTTGAAAATCTGCACCTTCTGACGGGCAATCTGCGCCCGGCGGAGCCGGCGGATCAGTTCCTCGCTCTTGCCGCTGAACATGCTGCCAGTGACAACTTCAATCCACCCGTGCTGCGGCTGGCTGCGAATGACGTCCATGGGGCTCCGGAAGAATCAGGCGCGGGACTGGTACTCGCCGGTCTCGGTATTCACACGAACCTTGTCGCCTTCGTTGACGAACGGCGGCACCTGAATGACCAGGCCGGTCTCGAGCGTGGCGGGCTTGATCTGATTGCTGGCGGTCGCGCCCTTGATCCCCGGCACCGTGCTCTTGACGACCAGATCCACTGTCGGCGGCAGCTCGATTCCGACCGGCTCGACGTCGTAGAACTCGACGCGAATCGTCATCTCGGGAATCAGGAAGTCTTTCGAGTCGCCAAGCGCTTCGGTTGAGATGTGAATCTGTTCGAAGGTGGACGTGTCCATGAAGTAGAACAGGTCGCCGTCGTTGTAGAGATACTGCATCTCGCGCTCGTCGAGCGACGCGCGCTCGACGTCCTCTTCCGCGCGGAACTTCTGATCGGCCAGCGCCAGGCTGCGGATGTTGCGCATCCGGACCTGAATATGGGCGCGTTTGTTTCCGGGGGTCAGGTGATGCAGCTCGAGCAGGCGGAACAGGTCGTTACCGACCTTGATGAGCATGCCCTTGCGGAGCCGGGTCGCTTGTATGAATGCCATGATTGTGACTGTATATCCTTGCAATCGTAGCACATCCGGGCGCCGGCTGGACACCGCTGCCAGCCATGTTACGATGCAAAACGTGGCTTTAACGAGGTGGGATCCGCTGCGCGACCTGCTCGCGCTGCACGAGCAACTTGGTCATCTCGTCGGCGCCGACGCTCCTGGCTGGACACCGCCCGTCGACCTCTACGAAACCGCGACCGAATTCGTGATGACGGCCGAATTGCCGGGCCTGACGCGCGAGCAAATCGAAATCCAGGCCGAGGACATGCGCGTCACCATCCGCGGTGCGCGCGCCGTCGATCCCGAGCGACATATCCCCTGCGAGCAGTATCACCGCGTCGAGCGCGGGCACGGACAGTTTTCGCGCGCGTTCGCGCTGCCTGAACGGATCCAGGTCGAAGCCATCAGCGCCGAGTTGAAAGACGGTGTGCTGACGGTGACGATTCCCAAGTCCGGCGACCGCGGCACGCGCCGCATCGACGTGGGTTGACGTCGATGTTCAGGCGGCTGTTCCTTGCCGGTGCCCTCGTCTTGATGGTGCTTGGCGCGTTCACGGCCGGCTTGCTGGTCAACGGCTGGACGCGCGCGTTTGCCGCCTTCCGGGTCGCCGAGCCTCCACCATCGGTCGTCGAACTGACACCCACGCGACAGCCGCAAGTCGCGCAGCGTTCGTCGCCGGCGGCTGCGGTGCCGGGCGCGCCGAATCCATCAGCACCGATCGCGAGCGGCGGACCGGACTTCACCCGCATCGCCGGCCAGGCGGTGAAAGGCATCGCCAACATCTCGTCGCTGCAGGTGGTGCGGACGCGCAACTCGCCGTTTTCGAACGATCCCTTCTTCAGCTATTTCTTCGGCGACCAGGACGCATTCGGCTCCCGCGATCGGCGTTCGCTCAGCCTTGGGTCCGGCGTATTCATCTCCGCCGACGGCTATGTCGTGACCAACAATCACGTCGTCGGCGAGAACGTCCGCGAGATCACCATCGCACTGCCGGACAAACGCGAGATCAAGGGCAAGGTGATTGGCACCGACCCGACCACTGACATCGCGCTGCTGAAAATCAACGTGGCCGGACTGCCGATCGTGCCGTGGGGCGATTCCAGTCAGCTGAAAGTCGGCGAATGGGTGCTGGCGATCGGCAGTCCCTTTCAACTGAGCCAGACCGTCACGGCGGGCATCGTCAGCGCCACTGGCCGCGCCAACATGGGCTTCGCCGACTACGAGGATTTCATCCAGACCGATGCCGCGATCAACCCTGGGAATTCCGGCGGCGCGCTGATCAACACGCGCGGCGAGCTGGTCGGCATCAATACCGGCATCTACAGCGAAAGCGGCGGCTATCAGGGAATCGGATTCGCTGTGCCGAGCAACCTCGCGCGGCACGTGGTCGACGACCTGCTCAAGTACGGCGAAGTCCGGCGCGGATCGATCGGATACATCGGGATCGAAAAGCTGACCGTGCAGCTGGCTGAGGAAGTCGGCGCCACCGGTACGAACGGCGCGCTGGTGTCGAGGATGACGCGCGCATCCGAAGCCTACGAGGCCGGCATCCGACCCGGCGACGTCATCATCGGGTTCAATGGCCAGGCCATCGATGATGCCGGCAGGTTTTCGCGACTGGTCGCCGACGCCAGGATCGGCACCGTGGCCACAGTCAAATTGCTGCGCAACGGCAAGCCGGTCGAATTCAAGCTGCCGATCGTGTCGAGTTCGACGGCCAGAACCAAGCGTCAGTAGCGAATCACGCCAACGCGGCGCGCGATTCGTACCAGCCTTCGAAATCCTTGAACGACCGGCTCAAATGGACCGGCTTGGTGATCCGATCGGCGACGACCTCGGCCGTCTTATAGCCATTGCCGGTGACGCAGACGACTATCGACTCGTCGCGCGGGATGACGCCGCGCTCGATCAGATCGATGGTCGCCGCGAGCGTGGTGCCGCCAGCCGGCTCCGTAAAGATTCCTTCCGTTTCGGCAAGCAACTGGATGGCGCGCACGATTTGTTCATCGGATACGGCTGCGCCGGCGCCACCAGTGGACTTCACGCTTTCGATCACCTGATAGCCGTCGGCAGGGTTGCCGATGGCGATCGACTTCGCGATGGTGTTCGGCCGTACCGGTTCCGGATGTTCGAGGCCGTTCTGCAACGCGTGAACGACCGGAGCGCATCCAGCCGCCTGGGCGGCATACACCCGAGGCAGCTCGCCGCTAACGAGTCCGATCTGCCGCAGTTCGCGCAGTCCGCGTACGATCCGCGGCAACAGCGTGCCGCCGGCGACCGGTGATACCAGATGCTTCGGATACTTCCAGCCAAGCTGTTCCACGATCTCGAATCCCATCGTCTTCGCGCCCTCCGCGTAGTACGAGCGCAGGTTGATGTTCACGAAGCCCCACGCGTGGCGATCCGCGATCTGCGTGCACAGGCGGTTCACGTCGTCGTAGTTGCCGGCGATGGCGAGCACGGTCGGGTTGAAGATTGCGGAGCCAAGCAGCTTGCCGGCCTCGAGGTTATCTGGAATCACGACGCAGCATTCGACGCCGAGCCTGGCGGCATGAGCTGCGACGCTGTTCGCCAGATTGCCGGTGGAGGCGCAGGCCAGGACCTTGAACCCCAACTCGACGGCGCGCGTCGCCGCGACCGACACCACGCGATCCTTGTACGACAGCGTCGGATGGTTGACCGAATCGTCCTTGATGTAGAGCTCGCTCACGCCGAGACGATCGGCGAGCCGCGTGCACCGAACCAACGGCGTGAAGCCCGAGTTGAAGCCGGTCAGGGGCTCGCCTGCGATCGGCAGGAGCTCGCGATAGCGCCACAGGTTCTTCGGCCGACTCTCCACCAGCTCACGCGTCAGGTGAATCGAGGCGTAGTCGTAGACCGGCTCGAGCGGCCCGAGACAGCGGTAGCAGACGTAAATCGCCTCGGCGGGAAAAAGCGCCCGGCATAGATGGCATTGCAGTCCGAGAAACGCGCTCACAGAGCCTCCGCATAGTCAGAAGTGAGAAGTGTGAAGTCCGAAGAGAGCAGCTTCCGAACGCTGAAATCAGTCGTCAGTGTCAGCGCTGGAACAATCGCCGACGGATCGCGGGCGATGGCGACGATGTCGCTGATGACGGCGACGGCAGTGGCCGCGCCACCGGCGCCGGCGCCGAACAGACCGACCTCGCCGGAATGCTCGCCGGTGATGAGTGCCGCGTTGCGCGGTCCGACCGTCCGGCCGAGCAGCGAATCGGATGGAACGACGGTGGGAGCAACCCAGGCGGTCAGCTTGGCGCGGCCACGATCGTAGTCGGCGAAGGCGATCTGGCGGATCGACTGACCCTGACCGCGGAGCCGACGCACTTCGGCAGTGGACACGGTTGCCGACGTCCGCGTGGCAATCTGCGACGGTTCGACGCGGACGCCGAAGGCGAGCGCACACAGAATCGCCAGCTTAGCGCGCGCGTCGCCACCGTCGAGATCAGTGGATGGATCGACCTCCGCGCAGCCAGTGGCCTGCGCTTCGGCGAGTGCAGTCTCCAGGGAGCAGCCGTCCGACTCCATCTTCGAAAGCACGGCGTTGGTTGTGCCGTTGAGGATGGCGACGATGCGGGTAATGCGATCGCCTGAAAGACCATCAGCGATCGCCCTGACGATCGGCATGGCGCCACCGACCGCGGCCTCGAATCGCAGCTGCCGCCCCTGGCGTGCGGCGAGACGCAGTAGATCGACGCTGCGCGCCGCGATCACCTGCTTGTTGGCGGTGACCACTGACTTGCCCGCGAGCAGGGCGTCGCCAATCCAGCCGGCCGCGGGATCGAGGCCGCCGACCGCTTCCACCACGAGGTCGGCGTCGCTCTGAAGGATGTCGTCGATGTTCGACGTCCAGCGGACGCCGTTTACATGGCCCAGCAGGTGCCGTTTGGCGTCAGCGCGTCGATCGAAAATGTGAGTAAGGCGAAGGCCGGTGACGGCGGGCGAGGCGGTCAGGCGCTGGGCAACGGCCGATCCGACCGTACCAAAGCCCAGCAACGCCACACGAAAACAGGAACTCACTCGTAGTCTCCCTCATCTCCCCTCACACGCTGTGAGGCAGGAATTGGCACCTGAACCGCGACCCGGAGGTCGCGTGGTTGCCGTGGCGTCGTCGGGCCCATCCCTCAGCCACTCTTGATGAAGCGCGTATTCGGTTGTCCGAGCCCCGACTATAGCAAAGGGGTTCTCACAAAAGCAACAACATACATCGACGTATCCACATAGGATGATTTATGCCGAGCACTCGCCGTCCAGCACCTCGGGGACGAACTCGCGGATCTCGCCGAGGTCGACGAAGTCGAGCGGTACCGCGTCATCGGCCTGGAGCCGTTCGAGGTCGGCCAACAGGGTCTTGACGACATCGAGATCGACGCGGCCGAAGTAGGCTGCCGCGGTTTCGTCCGGTTGTTTCTCGCGGGCGTACAAGTCGATCAGCCGCTCGACCACCTCGGGCATCCGTCGGGCCGGCACCTTGGCGGCAAGCCTGCCGAACGTCACCCCCCGCGGCTGCGCGCCGCCGCCGACCGTCACGAAGTACTGCGGCACCGCCCTGGAGCCGAGGCGGCGCACACTGCCTTGGAATCCAATGGTGGCGATGTGGTGCAATCCGCAGCCATTCGGGCAGCCGCTGATCTTGATGCGCGCCCCGTCGGCGGACGCGATGAGATCGGGTCGCTGACGCAGGTGATCCTCGAGCAGGCGCCCGAGTCCGCGCGACTGCGTGACCGCCAGCCGGCAGGTCTCGGCGCCCGGGCAGCTGGTGACATCAGCAACCGTGCCGGCTTCCGATAGCCCGAGGCCGGCGGCGGCGAGCCGGCGATACAGTTGCCGGACGTCGCAGGCGTTGACCCACCGGAACACGAGATCCTGATCCGGTGTGACCCGGATGGTGCCGTCGCTGTAGGCGCGGGCCAGGTCGCCTAGCACCCGCATCTGCTCGCTCGAGACGTCGCCGAGCGGCACGCTCGCCACCGCCATCACGAAGCCGAACTGTTTTTGCGCGAGCACGTTGGTGATGCGCCATCGCGCGTACGACTCGTCGCCCGCCTCGATTAGAGGAACGATCGTCGGCGTCAGCCCGGGCCCAGAAATGCGGCCGTTGGTGACCCGCGACGCGATGTGGCCGGCCGACGGCGACGAATCCTTGACCCAGTCAGGCTTCTCCTCGCCGGCCGGCGGATCGATTTCGAGCGTCGGGACCTGGCCGCGCAGGCGGCACGCGGTCAGCTCGCGATCGTATTCTTCCCGCCAGCGCGTCCAGCCCAGCGTCTTGATCATGAACTTCATGCGGTTGCGCTGCTTGTGCTGGTAGTCGCCGAGTCTGGCGAACACGCGCACGACCGCTTCGGCGACGCGCAGGATCTCGGACGCCGGCAGGAATTCGTGCAGCACGCCCGCGGCCGTCGTCATGATCGCGGTGCCGCCGCCGGCGGTGACCCGGAAGCCCCGTCCGCCGTCAGGACCAACCAGCGCACGGAATCCGAGGTCGTTGACACCGGTGACGACGTGGTCGGTCGGGCACCCTTCGAACGCGATCTTGAACTTGCGCGGGAGCGTCGAGCTCAGCGGATGGCGCAGCAGATATCGCGTCATCGCCTCGGCGTACGGCGTCACGTCGAAGCGCTCGTCAGCGGCGACTCCGGCGTAGGGGCAGGCCGTGATGTTGCGAACCGAGTTGCCGCAGGCTTCCCGGGTGGTCATGCCCGCATCGGCGAGGCGCCGCATGGCCGGCTCGACATCGTGAAGTTTGACGAAATGAAACTGCACGTTCTGCCGCGTCGTGATGTGGCCGAAACCGCGCGAGTACCGCTCGCCGACGTCGGCGAGCGCCTCGAGCTGTTCGCTCGACAGAATCCCCTGCGGAATCTTCACGCGGAGCATCTGTGCGTCCTCAGCCTGCCGCTGACCATAGGTGCCGCGCACCAGGCGGAAGGCGCGCCACTGATCGGGCGTCATTTCGCCTCGTTCGTAGCGCTCGAGCGTGGTCACGAACTCGTCGATGTCGGCCTCGCTCGCAAAGGACATCCGCGCCCGTCCGTAGGTTTTTGTATCGTCCGCTGCCGACATGCTGTTCCTCACTGGCGAAACCGTTTCTAACTAACGGGCCACCGCAGCGCGAGGCTTCATCCACGCGCTTGCACTCGTCTGCAATCCCACTGCGACCACATCACCGACGACAATCGTTCCCGCACCGCCGCACTCGAGCGACACACGTTCCTCAGCCATCTGATCCAGGGTGCCGCGCCATACCTGTTGTTCCGGTCGTGTTCCGTCAACGATGACCGCCGCCGGAGTTCCGCGCGACCAACCGCGATCGATCAGCGTGCTGGCAATGGCGCTGCTGCGTCCGAGCGCCATCAGCACGACCATCGTCAGACCATTCGGCTGGAGTTCAGCAACGGACCTGGCGAACGCCGCTTCGTCGTGACCGGAGACCACGAGGAAAGCCGATGCCATCCCACGGTGCGTGACCGGAATCCCGGCCGCCGCCGGTGCCGCAATCGCGCTGGTGACGCCGGGCACGACGTCATACGTCACGTTCGCGTGCTGCAGCGCCAGCGCTTCTTCGCCGCCCCGTCCGAACACGAACGGATCGCCACCTTTCAGTCGCACGACCCGGCGTCCGCGACGGGCGGCGCGGATCATCAGCGCGTGAATCGCCGACTGGTCCATCGCGTGTCGATTCGAGCGCTTACCGACGTAGAAACGCTGCGCCCGTCGCGCATACTTCAGCACCCGCGGATCGACGAGGGCGTCATAGAGCACGAGGTCCGCGGCACGAAGCCGGGCGATTGCCGTTCGGGTCAGAAGACCAGGATCGCCGGGCCCTGCACCGACCAGCGACACGTGACCGATGGTGGTCGTCGTCACAGCCACGAGTCCTCCGGTGCGTTCAGCCACGGCACGCCGGGGCGAAAGCTCTCGGCAACAACAGGATGATCCGGGGAGTCAAACGCCTCGACGACACCCTCGCGACTGAGGGCCTCGTCTCGACGAGTCGCTTCGGGACCGGGATACAGCTTGTTCAGGGCCGCGAGCAGCAACGGTTTACGCTCGCCCATCGGCACCGCGTCGCGCCGCCAGGCGATGCGCTCGGCTCGCGCGCGCCACACCCAGGCGGCGAGGTCGTCCGGCAGAACCGCGTCGATCGCTTCGCGCAGCAGCGCGGTCAAAGCCGGCGCGCTGCCCGAGGTCGAGATCGCAACGGTCACTCCGTCGCGCCTGACCACTCCACTGAGGAACGCGGTGGCGTTGGCGGGGTCGTCTACGGCGTTGACGAAGATGCGGCGCGCTTCGGCGAGTGCCGCCACCGCCTGGTTCACGATCGGCGGCGCTGCCGCGACAACGAGCCAGACATCATCGAGATCGGCCGGCTCGAACGGACGGAGCGCGAGCGAAGGACTGACGTCTCCGCCGGCCTGGGCCGCGCGAACGACCAGCTCGGCCACCTCAGCGGAAACGGCGGGCGAAACGATACGGATTCGCGCACCCGCAGCCGTGAGTTGCTTGAGCTTGGCTGTGGCGACCACCCCACCGCCAACGAGCAGCACCTTCCGGTCGCGCAGATTCAAGAAGAGCGGCAATAAATCAGTCATAAATGCAAAAAGGCCCGGGAAGCTGAAGAGCCTCCCGGGCCTCTGGATTCTGTTCGGTAACGAAACTTGATCAGGTGATGATCGTCGATTCGCGCGAGGCCAGACCATTGGCGCAGGGGCTCGAGGGGAGCCCGCAACAACAACAGCAGGTACATGCGCAGGTCGAACGACCAATCACGATGGTCCTTTTTTACCGCGCGAACCGGCCTGACGTCAAGTTTCCCGTAGACTTGAGGGAATGAGACTCCCCCTCTGCTGCGCCTTTGTGGTCACATTGGCGACGTCGCTTCCGGCGTTCGCCCAACGGCTGCCGACCACGGTCGTGCCCAGCCACTACGACCTCGCGTTCGTGGTGAACGTCGCACAAGCCCGCTTCACGGGCACCGAAACGATCGCGGTCCAGATTGCCGCGCCGACGAACAAAATCGTGCTCAACGCGCTCGATATCGAATTTCGCGAAGTGACGATCGGCACCGGCGCCGCGGCGCAGAAGGCGACCGTCACGCTGGACGAGAACGCCCAGACCGCAACCTTCACGGTCCCGACTGCCCTAGCCAAGGGGCCGAACGATGTTCACGTGCAGTACAGCGGCGTCCTGAACGATCAACTGCGCGGGTTCTATCTGAGCAAGACCAAAGCCCGGAATTACGCGGTGACCCAGTTCGAGTCGACCGATGCGCGGCGCGCCTTCCCCTGCTTCGACGAACCGTCGTTCAAGGCCACCTTCGCAGTGACGCTGACCATCGACCGCGGCGACATGGCGATCTCGAACGGTAAGCTGCTGTCGGACACGCAAGGACCGTCGATCACGCAGCACACGTTGAAGTTCGCGACCTCGCCGAAGATGTCGTCGTACCTGGTGGCTATGGCGGTCGGCGATTTCAAATGCGTGGAGGGTGGCGCCGACAACATCCCGATCCGCATCTGCGGCACGCCCGAAAAGAAGGATCTCCTGCACGTCGCGCTCGAGTCGGCGCAGCAGGTGATGAAGTTCTACAACAGTTACTACGCCATCAAATATCCGTTCGTGAAGCTCGACGTCCTGGCGGTGCCGGATTTCGCTGCAGGTGCGATGGAAAACACGGCGGCGATCTTCTATCGCGAAACCGATCTGCTCGCCGACTCGAAGACCGCGTCCACCGCAACCCGCAAGACCATCGCCTCGGTGCTCGCCCACGAGATGGCACACCAGTGGTTCGGTGACCTGGTCACGATGGCATGGTGGGACGATGTGTGGTTGAACGAGGGCTTCGCGACCTGGATGGCCAACAAGCCGCTCGGCGCCATGCACGCGGACTGGAACGTGCCGGTGGACGAGGTCGAAGAGAACCTGACCGCGCTCGGCCTCGATTCCCTCAAGTCCACCCGATCGATTCACTCCGACGTGAATTCACCCGCGCAGATAGACGAGGCGTTTGACGGCATCGCCTACCAAAAGGGCGCGGCGGTTCTGCGGATGATCGAAAGCTACGTCGGCGCCGAGACGTTCCAGAAGGGCGTCAACGCCTACCTGCAGGCTCACGCCTATGGCAACGCCACCTCCGAGGATTTCGCCAAGGCGATCGCATCGACGTCGGGCAAGCCGGTCGAGCGCATTCTGCCGACCTTCGTGAATCAGCCCGGTGCGCCGCTGCTGGACGTCGCGCTTTCCTGCGGCGCCGGTCATACCACGGTCACGCTGAAGCAGCAGCGCTTCTTCATCGACGCCCCGCCAAAGGAAGCCGGCCGCTGGCAGATTCCTTTCTGCATGAAGGTGCCGGGCCAGGGCTCTCCGACCTGCGAGGTGATGACCAACGAAACGCAAACACTGCAATTGGCGGGAGCCTGCTCGCCGTGGGTGTTCGCCAACGCCGGCGCGCGTGGTTACTACCGCACCGCGTATTCGTCGGAGATGCTGCGCGCGTTAGCGCCGCACGTCGAGACCGACTTGAATGCGCCCGAGCGCCTGGTGCTGTTGAATGACGAATGGGCACTGGTCCGGGCGGGACGGCAGACGGCGGCCGACTACCTCACGCTGGCCTCCGGGTACGATCGCGAGCCGATCGCTGGCGTGCTCGAGGAAATCGCACGGCGGCTCAACAGCATCGACCAGGACCTGACAACCGCGGCATCAAAACCAAAGCTGCAGGCGTTCACAGCGTCGCTGTTCCGCCCGATGTTCGACCAGGTCGGCTTCACCGCTGCAAGCGGCGACGATGACAACCGGCGCGAGCTGCGCGGCGTCCTGATTGGCGCGCTCGGCACGACCGGTCAGGATGGAGAGGTGATTGCCAAGTCGAGGGCCGCGCTCGATCGAGCGCTCTCAGGCGGGCCGGCACTCGATTCGACCGTCGCCGGCGCTGTGGTCACCACCGCGGCGATCCACGGAGACGCGAAGCTGTTCGACGCGCTCGCCGCTGCCGCCGACCGCGCCGAATCTCCTGAAGAACAGTATCGCTATCTGTATGCGCTCGCGGCCTTCCAGGATCCAACGCTGATCGATCGTGGTCTCGAGCGGTCGCTGACCTCGGAGATCCGCACGCAGGACACCGCGCTGTACCTGTCGCGCTTCCTGTTCAGTCCGACCGCGCGGCCGCGAGCCTGGGCGTTCATCCGTGAGCACTGGACCGCGCTCGAACCCAAGGTCACCATCTTCGGCGGTGACACCAACCTGACGCGCGCGCTCGGAGCGTTCTGCGACGCGGGCTCGCGCGATGAGGTGCAGAAATTCTTCGAAGCGCATCCCCTGCCGGCCGCCGCGCGCACCCTGGCGCAGACGCTCGAGCAGATCAACAACTGCATCGCGCTGAAGGAAAAGCAGACGCCGGCCGTCACCAACTGGCTGGCGACTAGATAGCCGGGTGGACCGACTACGCTTGCTTTCCTGACACCGCCGTGTGGCCGCGCACCCACGCCCGCCACGGGCGCTCGGTACCGACTCGAATCCCGATGCGTGGACCCCACTCGAGCGGTCCGACGTGGACGCCTCGATCTTCGACGTAGAGTCGGTTACCGAGCAGGTCGAGGCGATTCTCTTCCAGCGTAATCCCCATCGCCATCGTCAGATTGCCGGGACCACGACACAGATCGTGCGGCGAAGTCGCGAGACCGGCTTTCACAACCGGTCGTCCTTTGGTGACGCGATTGCGCCGCCGCCGCATCACAGCAATGCCGTCGAGCGGTTCGAGAGCGCGAATCAACACCGCAGCCGGCGATCCCGCCTCCTCGGTGACGACGTTGACCATGTAGTGGATGCCGTAGTTGAGATAGACGTAGGCGTGCCCCGGAGTGCCGTAGAGCGGTTCGTTTCGACGGGTCGGGCCTGGAGCTGCGTGGCAGGCTGGATCGGATTCTCCGATATACGCCTCGACTTCGACGATGACGCCGCTGGTCAGTACGTTCCGCCGCCTGTGAACCAGGACTTTGCCAAGGAGATCTCGCGCAACCTTCAGGGTCGGCCGTTCGTAGAACGAACGGTGCAGCTTTACGGCGCGAGCCATCGGCTCAGTGCTGTCGCAGACGCGCGACCGCCCGCTCGGCCGCTTTGACGACATCGGGATCCTTGTCGTTCAATAGCGGCTCGAGCAGCGAGAGCGCCACCGGATCGTCGGCAAGGTAGAGCACGTCCGCGACATCAGCCCGCATCTTCGGGTCCGGATCCTGCAGGTAGCGCGAGAACAACGCCAATCGTCCTGGTGCGAGTTCGACGAGGTATCCCCTCGCCTGATCACGCAGCTTCGGCTTTGCCAGCGCTTCGGCGATCGGATCGAGCGACGCGTTCGACAGCATGCCCCTCGCGAACGCGCCGGTCAGTATTGTGGCGTCGGCATATTTGCCGGCGAGCGCCGCCTGGATGTCGGGCAGTTTCGCCGGATCGCCGAGCCGGGCGATGCCTTCGACGGCGATGCCTTTCAGTGCGTCGCCCTTGGACCCAAGCAACGTCGAAAACACGGTCACGCTCGCAGGGTTGGCAATGTGCGCGAGGCCATCGAGCGATGCTTCGGCCAGCGGCCCTTTCTCGTAGTAATGAGAGAGTTCCGTGAGGGCCTGAACGGCGCGGTCGTAGCGCATCGACCCGAGCGCGGTCATCGCGGCCGGTTTTACCAGGCGATCGGCGTCGTTGAGCGCGGTAATCAATGCGTCGCCGACGGTTGGTTCGATCGGTGGATCGCTCGCGCGTCGCGCGAAGACACGGCCCATCACACGCACCGCGGCATAGCGCGTCGCTGGGTCGGTCGAGCCGAGGAATGCCGCAAGGCGAGGCCCGCTGGCGGCGAGTACGGTGTTCCGCTCGGCACCGCCAGGCCCAACCGCCAGCGTGCCGAACGCGTACAGTGCCTCGAGCGCGACCCGCGGATTGTCGTCCCTGGCGGCGGCCAGCAGTCCGTTGACGACGGCGACCGGCACCGGCCGCGGACCGAGCGCCAACGGACCAGTTGAAAACACCGGCTCGGCGAGCGCTCCCGGTTTGCGCTTCCCCGGTGTCAGCTTGTCGGCGAGAAAGATGTTCAGCTCGGCGGCGATCGCTTCGAACTGCACGTCGTCGCGGCGATCGGCGAGCAACGGCACCAGCGGCAGCGCGGCCTCTTCGAACGCCGCTTCTTTCAGCAGCTGCGCGGCGTGCAGACGCGTCCCTTCGTCAGGACTGGTCAGTTCGGCCAGTGCCTGATCGAACGGAATTTGCGCCGAGGACGCCGACGCGACAAGAATTGCCGCGACCGCGAACAGAAGGCTTCTCATATTGTTACCGGCAGGAGTCAGCGTCCCGAAGCATACGCGTGGGAGCGCCCTTCCGCCAGCACCGGCCGCAGGTAGCGGCCGGTATGCGAGGCCTCGACCTGAGCGACCTGCTCGGGTGTGCCCGTCGTCACGATCGATCCACCGTCCTCGCCGCCGTCGGGACCGAGATCGATGATGTAGTCGGCGGTCTTGATCACGTCGAGATTGTGCTCGATCACCAGCAGCGAGTGGCCGGCCTCGAGCAGTTTCTTGAACGCGGTCAGCAGCTTCGCGATGTCATCGAAGTGCAGACCGGTGGTCGGCTCGTCGAGAATGTAGAGCAGCCGTTCGCCGCCGTTTGACGAAAGGTGCGCAGCGATCTTGATGCGTTGCGCCTCGCCACCAGACAGCGTGGTCGCCGGCTGCCCCAACCGCAGGTAGCCGAGGCCGATCTCGTCGAGCACCTGGAGCCGGCGCAGCACTTTCGGCGAGCTACTGAAGAAGGTCAGGGCCTCGCGGACGGTGAGATCGAGCACCTGATGAATCGATCGGCCACGATAGTGAACGTCGAGCACCTGCGGCTTGAAGCGCTTGCCGTCACACTGATCGCACGGCACGAATACGTCGGCGAGAAACTGCATCTCGACGCGCACCTCGCCCTCGCCCTGACAGGCTTCGCAGCGGCCGCCGGGAACGTTGAACGAAAAATGGCTGGCGCTCAAGCCGCGCGCACGCGCGTCCTTGGTGGCGGCGAACAACTCGCGGATCGGATCGAACGCCTTCAGATAGGTGACCGGATTCGAGCGCGGCGTGCGTCCGATCGGCGCCTGGTCGACCAGCACGGTATCGGTGATGTACTCGGTGCCTTCGAGGTCGTCGAAGGTGCCGACGCGCTTTTCCCACGCGCCTTTGGCGCGCTTGATCGCGGCATACAGCACGTCGTGCACGAGCGTGGACTTTCCTGATCCGCTGACGCCGGTCACCACGGTCAAGGTATTGAGCGGAATGCTGACGTCCACGTCCTTCAGGTTGTGCTCGCGTGCACCGGTCAGCTTGATCTTCAACCCGGTGCCACGCCGCCTGGTCGTCGGCACCGGAATGGCAAGTTCCTGGCGGAGGTACTTCGAGGTCAGCGAACGCGGCTCGAGCATCAGCGCGTCGAGCGTCCCGGAAAATACGACCCGGCCGCCCTGCTCGCCGGCGCCAAGGCCGAGGTCGACGATGTGATCCGCGACCTTGATCATGTCGGCGTCGTGTTCAACCACCAGCACGGTGTTGCCCTGATCGCGAAGCTGACGCAGGATCGCGATCAACCGGAGGTTGTCGCGCGAATGCAGGCCGATTGACGGCTCGTCGAGGACGTACAACGTTCCGACCAGCGCCGACCCGAGCGACGTCGCAAGGTTGATGCGCTGCGCTTCGCCTCCGGACAGCGTGGACGAAAGGCGATCGAGCGTCAGGTAGTCGAGACCGACGTCGCTGAGGAAGGACAGCCGGCGCTGAATTTCCCTCAGCACCTTGTCGGCGATCGTCTGCTCTTTTTCCGACAGCGCCAGCGTGCTGAAAAACACCTGCGCTTCGCGTACGGTCAGTGATGCGACGCGGTCGATGGTTCGATCCGACACGCGCACGTCGCGAGCCTCGCGCCGCAGCCGCGCGCCGCCGCAGTCCGGACAGGTGAGGTAGCCGCGATAGCGGCTGAGGAAGACGCGGACGTGAACCTTGTACTTCTTCTTCTCGAGCCAGCGGAAGAAGCCGCGGACGCCCTCGTAGTCGCCCTCGCCTTCGATGACGAAGCGGCGGTCATCCTCGGACAGATCGGACCAGGGGATGTCGAGTCGCAACTTTCGCTTCTTCGCCGCCCGTTTCAGATCGGCGAGCTGCGCGCGATAGTGCGGCTTGGTCCACGGCTCGATCGCACCTTCCTGAATCGATTTCGCCTGGTCCGGCACGACCAGCGCCATGTCGAGCTCGATGATGTTCCCGAAGCCATGACAGGTCGGGCACGCGCCGAAGGGATTGTTGAACGAGAACAGCCGCGGCTGGGGATCCTCGTAGGCGATGCCGCAGGTGCGGCATTCGAAGCGCTCGGAAAACACGATCGGGCCTGCCGCCTGCGGACCGCCGACTGGAACCGCCCACGCGGCACCACCACCTTCGAGGTAGGCGGTTTCGATCGAATCGGTCAGGCGCTGACGCTGGTCCGCGGCGACGGCCGGGTCGTCGGACAACTGCATGCGATCCACGACCACCTGCAGCAGCGGCTGATCCGCCAGCGATTCCAACTTCACATCGTCCAACGCCACCGCCACGCCGTCGATGAGGAGTCGAGCGAAGCCCTTTTTGCGCAGGCCTTGAATCGTCGCGGCAATTGCGGCACCCGTCCCGTTTTTCGAGGCGTCTTTCGAGCTGTCTTTCGGGGCGTCTTTCGAGGCTTCTTTTGAGGCGGCGCGATCGGACGCGGCGTTCGTCAAGCCGTCGGGCTCGTCGCCGCGCTCGGCGAGCTCGTCCACTTCCGTCGTGTCGGTCGGGCCGGAGGCGTCCACCACCGGCAGGTCGAAGCCGAGCAGAAGACGCGTCCCGGCCGGCAGAGCGGCGAGCGTGGCGGCGACCACTTCCGCGGTCTCGCGGGTCACTTCCTTGCCGCAGTTCCTGCAGAACGTGCGGCCCACCCGCGCGTAGAGGAGACGCATGTAGTCGTGAATCTCGGTCGTCGTGCCGACTGTCGACCTCGGATTACGGATGCTGTTCTTCTGGCGGATCGCGATCGCCGGCGCGATGCCGTCGATGCGATCGACGTCGGGCTTCTCCATGCGCTCGAGGAACTGCCGGGCGTAGGCGGAGAGCGATTCGACGTAGCGCCGCTGTCCCTCGGCGTAAATCGTGTCGAAGGCGAGCGACGACTTGCCCGAGCCGCTGACACCCGTGATGATGATCAGCTTGCCTGAGGGCAGCGTGACGTCGATGTTCTTGAGGTTATGCGTGCGCGCCCCGCGCACGACGAGGTCGGCGGCTTTAACAGCCCCAGGCGTGGACGTATCGGGCATGCGCGATGTACGACCCTCTGTTGCGAATTTTCGAATGGCCTGAACCATCTATCGTAACGCAGGGCCGTACAGCGGGCAACCATTTCGATTTGGTCATTCAATCCGGCACGCCTCGTCAAAATCGAGGCGCGGATTTCTTGGAAACAAGCCGCCGGGATCGCCGTAGCCGAGGTTCACGAGAAAGTGGGAACGCCAGCTGCCGTCCGGAAAGAATTCGGCGTCCACCTTTGCGTGGTCGAAGCCACCGATGGGCCCGGCGTCCAGCCCGAGCGCTCGTGCCGCGAGAATCAGATACGCACCCTGCATCGCGCTGCCTTGCAAGGCGACCCGCTCGCGCTCGTCGGCCGTGCGGCTCGCGAAGTGGCTCCGAAAGTCTGCGTGCGGCATCAGGACCGGCAGCTTTTCGTAGAACTCGAGATCGTGAGCGACGATGGCCGTGACCGGCGCGGTCATAACCTTGTCGACGTTGGCGGGCGCCAGCGCTCCGCGCAGACGAGCTTTGGCTTCGGGACTCGTCACGAACACGACACGCATCGGCTGCGTATTGGCCGACGTCGGCGGCAACCGTGCGAGGCCGTAGAGCTCGCGCAGCAGCGATGCCGGGACCGGCACCGGCAGCCATTTGTTGAACGTGCGTGATTCGATGAACAGTCGATTCAACGTCGATTGATCAACGCCTCCCTCCACTGATACCAGGGTCGCGGCTCTCACGATCGGCTCCCGCGAGTCCACGCAATGATGCCGTTGACGAGCAGCAGCACGGCGGCTGGCGCCGGATTGCCGCCGATGATGAACAGGTGCGTGATCACCGCGCCAGTCATCGTCAAAATGAGGGCGGTGGCGCCGTAAAGCGCCAGCGACGGGACGAGCAGTGCGATCGCGCCCGCGATTTCGAGGATTCCGGTGAAGTAACGGAACCACTGGCCGATGCCGATGGTGGCGAATGCCTGAACCATGTCTTCGCCGCCAGTCAGTTTGTGGGTGCCGGCGAACAGGAACATCGCCGCACTGAGGACCTGCAGGGTCCAGACGAACGCGGACTTGCCCCGCGACCGTCGCGCCACATCGTTGCCGTCGCCGTGCCAGGTCTGTGTGAGTGTCGTCATGCTCTTGGCTCCTCTTCTATCTGTTACCGATGGACTGTACATTGATGAACTACATCTCAAAAAAAGGGACTACTTCTCCAACTTCGCGAGCAGGCGATGCAATGTGTCGGCTTCGTCTGCGGTGAGCGCGTCGAACAGTTCGCGCTCGGACTCCGCCTGGATCTGGCTTCCACGAAGGTAGGCCTTACGTCCGGCGTCGGTCAGCACTGCGAGACGCGACCGGCGATCGCTCGAATCCGCCGTACGGCTGACCAAGCCGTCTGCTTCGAGGCGATCCACCAGCTGGGTCACATTCGATTTCACGCAACGGAGGCGATCGGCCAATTGCCCCAGCGGGAGTGACTCACCCGCCTGGCTGAGCTGGTGCAGAGCCGCCAGCTTTGCGAGCGACAGGTCCACCGCTGCGAGCTTCTGCTCGATACGGGCCTCGAGAACGCCTGAGGCGTGCAGTACGGCGAAGAGTCCGGTTCGCTCGGCAATGGCCATCTAGTTCAGTCATGTAGTATATCACAATCGCTGGAACATGCCACACCACCATCGCTGGGCGGACATCTCTCCTGAGCAGATCACCGACGCGATCGAGCGACGGTTCATTACCGCGGATTCGATGACCGTCGGACGCTTCGCGCTGAAGCGCGGCGGCGTGGTGCCGTCGCAT
>DASXGC010000288.1:0-8945 GCA_036489235.1 Vicinamibacterales bacterium | reverse complement strand
AATCCGCAGTGAGGCTGCGACGTCAATGATGTTGCGGAGGCCGCCGACGTTGATATCGTCGAAGTCGGCCGACCGCCGGCGCCAGATGCTGACGAGCGCTGCGGAGTGCGAGACGGCCTCGCAGCCAGCGGCCGCACGCGCCAGGGCGTCACGATCCCGGATGTCGCCGTCCACGGCCGTTCCAGGCAGCCGGCTGCGGCTGGCGCTGCGTCCAAAGATCACCAGTTGATGCCCGCGCGACGCGAGTGCCTCGACGAGGGCCCGGCCAAGATAGCCGGTTCCGCCCGTCACCAGCACCTTCATGGCTGCGCGCGCCAGTACTCGAGGAGGTCGTCGAGGGTCTGCTCGAGCGAGATCGCCGGTGTCCAGCCGAGTTCGGTGTGCAGCCTTGCGGCGTTGCCGACCAGCAGGCGCGCGTCGTTTGGCCGATAGCGCGCCGGATCGACCGTCACCCTGACGGCGACGCGGGCACGGACGATCAGAAGATCCAGCAGCCGGCGGATCGCGATGGCTCGTCCCGAGCAGACGTTGTAGTGGCGACGCGCCTGGCCGCGCTCGAGGATCAGTCGATACGCGCGGACGGTATCGCGGACATCGGTGAGGTCGCGATGCGCCTCGAGATTGCCCACGGCGATTTCCGCCTCGCAGCGTCCTTTCTCGATCTCCGCGATGCGGCGCGCAAAGCCCGACGCGACGAACTGCGGATCCTGACGCGGGCCGAAGTGGTTGAACGAACGCGCGATCGTGACCGTCAACGAACCGCTGGTTCGTTCGCCGAGCATCTCCTGCGCCAGCTTGCTCAATCCGTACGGACTGTCTGGCAGGACAGCGTGCTCCTCAGTCAGAGGGACAGCCGACGGCGCGTAGACGAGCGCGGAACTGGGAATCATCACGCGGGCTGCGCTGCCGGTGCGTTCGAGTGCCTCCAGCAGGTAATGGGTCGCGTGGACGTTGGTCGCGAACGTCTCCCAGGTGGCGTCCCACGATCGGCCGACGTGGGCGGCACCGGCGCAATGATAGACGGCTGAAGGCCGGATCCGGCTGATCGCAGTCGTGACGGCCGCAGCGTCGAGCAGATCGACCTCTTCCCATCGCGTGCCTGGCAGCGTGCGCACCGGCGTGTTGCCCGGCCGCCGCCAGGCGACGATGTCCGCAGTGTCTGCGGCGAGGAGGTCGAGGAGATGGCTGCCGGCAAAGCCCGCGGCGCCGGTGACGAGGATCGTGCCTGGCATCGCCTGCGGCTAGTGCGGCGTGCTGCTGAGCGCCCCGTTGAAGGGCGAGAAGTTGCCGAGGCCGGCGAGCGTGAACGACAGGTAGAAGCGGTGATCCGACGGGATGGGCGACAACGAATTGTTGTTGCCGTAGTTATAGGCCTGGTACTGCATCGAGATGCCGCAGCACTGCGAGTTGTAGAAAACGGAGACCTGCTGCTGGACCATGAGTGAGTTCATCACATCGTAATAGAACGTATATACCGAGCCGACTTTGTTGTCAGCAGAGTGTACGTTGAACGCGCTGTTGATGACTTGGTCGAGGGTGGCCGCGTTGTCGAACCCTGCCAACCCGGCGATGAAATTGCTCTTGCTCCAGCCGACGGTGGTCTGTACACGGTTGGTCCACGTGTAGCTGCCCTGCGCCGAAACGGTCCGGAGTTTGAGGTAGTGGGAATCGATTTCCGCACTGACCGTCGCATTGAAGGCGGTGGTCGGCAGCGCCCTGACGCTCAGCGCGATCGGCGAGTAGTTGCTCGGCGCGGTCAGGCCGGTGGTCTGGTACTGATGGTCGTATATCGAAGCGACCGGGTTGTTGTAGTAGGACTGCGTCAAAGAGACGTCGATGATTTCGGTCGACTGTGCCGGCGCGCCTGGCGCTTGCGACCGCTTCGCGAAGAAGCGGTTGTTCAGGCCATAGGTCAGCTGGGTTCCGGCGACGGCAGAGTCGATGCCGTCGAACTGGATAATCTGTCCGATGTCGTTGGTCCCGGACGTGTACATGACGTTCAGGAACGGCTCGACGGTGTGCTTGAACTTCTCGGCGTAGCCGTTGTCCGGCGTGTCCCACACGCGATTGAACACCGGTCCGGTGATTTGCGACTGCACGGTGAAGAACTGACGGTTGATCGGAACGTCCACCGGAGTCGTCTGGTCGTTGGGGTCGAGGCTGCGCGTGTAATAGGTATCGCGCCAGCTCACCGTCGAGTTGACCGTGAACCACTGCCATTTCTTGAACGGATAGCGCAACTGAGGCGCGACGTTGACGCGCCCGAGGCCCGAGTCCACGTCGGTGACAGCTCCGGTCGTTGCATCGACGCTCTTGCTCTCGCGCAGCAGGTGGGCGAACTCAGCACCCACCGAAAAATATGCGGGCGAGTCGAACAACGGCCGCTCGTTTCTGGCGAACGCGACCTGCGGCCAGCTGCCCGACAACGCCGAATCGTTTTGGTCGTAGAAGTATTCGTCGTGTTCGACGGTGGCGTTCATCGTGTACGAGCCCCACGCGCCGACCACGTTGGCGCCGAAGGTGCGTTCGTTGCGCGACGTGTCGTAGATGTTGGTGTTGAACGTCTGTGACGCGGCGATGCTGGAGAAGTAGTTGACGTTGGCGCGGGCGCGCAGGTTGCCGGGCAGCTGCTGGTTGAGGCTGCCGCGAATCTCGTAACTCTGGCCGGCGGGGAGGGTCTGGCCGCCGTCGGCGCTGTAGTCCACTTCCTTCTGATCCAGGTAGTAGGCGCGGATGTTGCCGTTCTCGCCCGGGCCGTAGTTGTAGCGGTACTCGCTGCCGGCACCCTGGCCGGTTTTCGAGAACCAGTCGTGATAGAACGTCGCGTCCTGGCTGCGGTTGATGGCCCAGAAGAACGCGTTGTGCAGCGACGTGCCGGTCAGCGTCGAGGTGCCGATCGCCGGAATCAGCAGGCCGGTCGTACGTTGGTCCTTCTTGGTCGGGTAGTAGAGAACCGGCAGATAGAAGAGCGGCACGCCTTTGACGTTGAGAATCGCGTTCTTGAGGATCGTGTAGTGATCGAGGTTGAGGATGACGGTGTCGGCCGACAGATCCCAGCGCGGCGTCGGTTGAACGCAGGTCGAAAAGCCGCCCTTGGTGATTTTGTATTTCTTCGGCGCCACCTTTTCGATGACATCGCCGAAGAAATACACCGTGTTGTCCTGGACCACCGTCGGCGGCGGCGCCATCGCACCCGGGCGCGGCGCCGGTGGCTTCGGTGGCTTCAGCGTCGTGAATCCATAAGCATTGAAAAACGTGCCGAGGCCGGTCTCGGTGTCGATCTCGGCGCGTTCAGCCGTCATTCGATTATCGCCCTGCGCGAACAGGACGTTGCCGATGAGAATAGCGCGATGTTCGTCCTGGAACAGCTCGGCGGAGTCGGCGTGAATAGTCAGGCCGTCGGGCCGGTGAATCTCGACATTGCCGATGCGCCTGGTGTGGTTCTCGCTGATGCGCTCGATCGAATCGCTGATTTGCGTCTCACTCTGGGGCGTGCCCGGAGCCGGTTGTTGAGCGCCGGCGGACACCGCGCGCAGCGCCAGGGCGCAGACGCTCAGAATGCGGAACGCTCTGACCATGTAAGGGGACCGGGTATCGAAGCGTATCACGAGGCGCTTAGACGCTTGAGGACGTCGCCGAGCAGGAAAATCGATCCGGCGACGACAATTCGCGGCGACAGCCGCCACGCGATCGCGAGCGCTTCGTCCAGCGACGGCTCGATCGTGATCGCCAGTTCGGGCGCTGACCGGTGTGCGAGCTCAGCCAGAGCGGCAGGATCAGCCGAGCGTGGGTGGGTCGCGCGAGTGATCACCAGATGACTCACTGACGGCAGCAGCGTCGCAAACATCGCGTCGATATCTTTGTCGCGCATGGCCGCGAACACCAGCGGCCGCAGTACCCCGCCTTCTCCATCAAGATAGGACGCGAGCGCGGCGGCGCCGGCCGGATTGTGCGCCGCGTCCAGCAACGCCTCGCGGCCGTCCGCGAGGCGGCGTCGATCGAGACGGCCCGGCCATTCCGCGTGTGCGAGACCATCTGCGATCGCGTTCGCCGGAACCGCAACGCCGAGGCCGTCCAGAATCGTCAGCAGGCGCAGCGCAACCGCCGCGTTGCCGCGCTGATGCGCGCCCGCGAGACCGATTCGAAAGCCCGCCACGTCGCCGGCGGCGGTTTCGACAAGTGTGGCATGGCGATCGCGCGCCACTGCGACGATTGAATCGAGCGCTTCCGGATCCATCTCGCCGACCACCACCGGCACGCCGGGTTTGATGATGCCGGCCTTTTCGAACGCGATTTCTCGAAGCGTCCGGCCGAGATAGGCCTGATGATCGAAGCCGATCGAGACGATCGCCGTCGCGATCGGCAACACGACGTTGGTGGCGTCGAGCCGGCCGCCGAGGCCAACCTCGAGCACGGCCACTTCGACTCGCGCACGCCGGAACAGCTCGAAGGCCACCGCGGTCGTCACCTCGAAGAACGTCGGCTGAACCTCGAGGCTGCCGTCGGCGCGCAGACCGTCGATGGCGTCGCGGACGTCAGCCACCGTCGCCATCAACGCGTCGTGGCCGATCGGCCGTCCATCGATGACGAAACGTTCCGCGAGATCGACGAGGTGCGGCGAGGTGTAGCGCGCCGAGCGATGACCGGCAGCACGGAGCGCGGTGTCCACCATCGCGGTGACCGAACCCTTGCCGTTGGTCCCGGCGATGTGTACTGACTTGAACGTCCGCTCGGGACGGCCCAGCCTGGCAACGATGGCCGAAATGTTCTCGAGGCCGAACTTGATCCCGAACTGTTCGAGACCGAAGAGATATTGAAGTGGATCCAACTTACGCGGAGGTCGCCGGCGCAGCCGGAACCGGCGCCGCGGTTTCGGCGGGCGAGACGAGGGTGATCGGGGACACACCGGAGGCGCCCATGAATCGGAGCGCGGCGGCGATCACAGTTTTCATCTCGCGGCGATCGACCACCAGGTCCAGCATGCCCTTGTCGAGCAGGAATTCGCTGCGCTGAAATCCCTCCGGCAGCTTCTGACGGATGGTCTGCTCGATGACCCGTGGACCGGCGAAACCGATCAGCGCCTTGGGTTCGGCGATGTTGAGATCGCCGAGCATGGCGAAGCTGGCCGTGACGCCACCGGTGGTCGGGTCCGTGAGAACGGAGATGAACGGCAGACGGGCGCGATCGAGCCGGGCCAGCGCGCCCGAGATCTTCGCCAGCTGCATCAGCGACAGCGCGCCCTCCATCATCCGCGCACCGCCGGAGCACGCGACGATGACGACCGGCATCCGTCCGGCGATCGCGCGCTCGATCGCGCGGGTAATTTTCTCGCCGACCACCACGCCCATGCTGCCGCCGATGAACCGGTACTCCATCGCGGCCACTGAGGTCTCGATTCCGTCGATGGCCCCTGACGCCGTGATCACCGCGTCCTTCATGCCGGTGATTTCGATGCTGGCCTTGAGGCGGCTCTGGTAGGACTTGGTGTCGGTGAACGCGAGCGGATCGGTCGAGGTCAGATCCTGGTCGTACTCGATCCACGGGCCGTCGAACAGCATCTGCAGCCGCTGCAACGAGGTCAAACGGAAATGGTGCGCGCACTTCGGGCACACGCTGAGGTTGGCTGCGAGATCCTTGTTGTAGATCACTTGCGCGCAGCCGGGACACTTGACCCACAGACCTTCCGGCACCCGGCTCGGCTTTTCTTTCGCCGCCGAGGCCATCGGCTTACGGGTCTTCTTGAACCAGGCCATTAGTACGAGCTTAGCATTTCGGGGCCGAACCCGAACCCTCGAGACGTGCTGTTGTGAGACGCACTGTACCGTCCGACTTCAGCCGGACCGGACCGCCCCTATTTGGTTCGTGGAACGTAATAGCGGATGCCCGGGCCCATGGCACGGATCTGTTTGATGAGGTCGTCGAGCGCCTCGTCGCTGGCGTCGGAGTCGAACTGCGATGTCTCCACCACCAGCAGCGGCGTCGTCGTGTAGTGAAAAAAGAAGTGGTGATACGCCTCGTTCAGCTCGCGCAGGTATTCGTCATCGGGCTGGAACGCGACCGCTTCCGCGTCCATGCGACGGCTGTGGACCCGGCGCAGCAGCACGTCGGTCGGTGTCTGCAGATAGACGACGAGATCGGGCGGCGCGACGTCGCGGGCGAGCAGCTCGTAGAGACGCTGGTAGATGAACAGCTCGTTGTCGTCGAGGTTGAGATACGCGAAGATTTTGTCCTTGTCGAACACATAATCGCAGATGGTCGTCTGGCTGAAGAGATCGGCCTGACGCAACGTGGTCTGCTGTCGATGGCGTCCGAGCAGGTAGAACAACTGCGCCTGGAGCGCGGCGCCGGGACGGTCGGCGTAGAAATCCGCGAGAAACGGATTCTCGGTTTCCTCGAGCACGACCGCGGCGTCGAGCCGCGTGCCGAGCCGCTCGGCCAGAGCGGTTTTACCGGCGCCGATCGGCCCTTCGATCGCGATGTAGCGGAACGGCAAGGCGGGCCGATGATATCATCGCGCGGTGAAGATCGAACGTCTGGAGCTCCGTCTCGTGCAGCTCCCGCTCGTCCACTTCTTCGAAACCAGCTTCGGCCGGATCTACGACAAACACTTCATCATCGTGCGTGTGGATGGTGATGGCGTGGCCGGTTACGGCGAGTGCGTGGCCGATCAGGATCCCTACTACAGCGCCGAAACCAACGCCACCGCGTGGCACATCATCGAAGAGTTCATTGCACCACGCGTGGTCGGCGTCAACTTCGCGCATCCGCGCGACGTGTTCGCCGCGCTCAAGCCGATCCGCGGTCACAACATGGCGAAGGCCGCCGTCGAGATGGCGGTATGGGATCTCCACGCGCGACAGCAGGGCATCCCGCTCAGCCGGGCACTTGGCGGGGCTCGCGAGCGGATTGCGTCAGGCGTGTCGATCGGGATTCAGGATTCCCTGCCCGAACTGGCTGCCGCGGTGAAGCGCGAGCTGGCCGCCGGCTATCGGCGAATCAAAATCAAGATCAAACCAGGCTGGGACCTTGACGCCGTGGAGACGGCGCACGCCTGCGTCGGCGACGTGCCGCTGATGGTGGACGCCAACGCCGCCTACACGCTCGCGGACACGGAGCACCTCGCCAAACTCGATCGGTTCGATCTGATGATGATCGAGCAGCCGCTCGACTACGATGACATCGCCAATCACGCTCTGTTGCAGCAGCGGTTGAAGACGCCGATCTGCCTGGACGAGTCGATCAAGACCGTTCAGGCTGCCGAGCTCGCGATCGCCGCAGGCGCCTGCCGCATCATCAACATCAAGCCGGGCCGTGTCGGCGGCTTCTCCGAATCGATTCGGCTGCACGACCTGTGCGCGGCGCACGGCATCCCGGTCTGGCACGGCGGGATGCTGGAGTCCGGTATCGGTCGCGCCGCCAACATCCATCTGTCCACGCTGCCGAATTTCACATTGCCCGGTGACATCGCCGCGAGCAAGCGCTACTTCAGCCCTGACCTGATTGAGCCACCGATTGAAGTGGCGGGCGACGGCACCATCGCGGTGCCCCGGGATCCTGGCCTCGGCGTCGCCATCGACTTCGATCGCGTCGAACGCGCCACGATCCGCCGGCTGTCGTTGCCGGCGTCTGCCTGAGGAGCCAAACCTGACGTGGTCCGGCCCGCGAGAGAACCTTCCATGAGCGCGATGAAACGAGCGGCTGTCGTGCTGAGCGTGCTGGCCGCGTCGGCGTGCGCGTCGGCGCCGCCGGCACCGCCGGCTCCGGTCAAGCCGGTCGGACCAAGCTTCGAGCAGAAGATGGGCTGGATGCTTCGTCTCGAGGATCAGCGTCTGCTCCGGGATCCGGGACCGACGCTGGCGCCGCCTCCGCCGCCCCCGACGGCAAACGGACAGGCAGCGGTCGCCGCGCCGGCGACGCTGCCGCCCGATCTCGTCCGGCTGCTGTCGGACGAGGAGGCGCGCGTGCGCCGCCGCGCCGCGCTGGCGATTGGACACGTCGGCCTGGCCGAGGGCGTCGCACCGCTGATCGAGGCGCTTGCGGATACCGACGCCGAGGTCCGGCAGATGGCGGCGTTCGCGCTCGGCCTGCTCGGCGACAAGCGCGCGACCGATCCGTTGATCAAGATGCTCGAGGATCCGGCGGCCATCGTTCAGGGCAGCGCCGCCGAAGCGCTCGGTCTCATCGGCGACCCCGCCGCGGCGGCGCCTCTCGGAAGCTTCGTCGGCCGGATTGTGCAGTCCACCACATTCGCGCAGGTGCCCGGCGACGATGACGATGTGCGTCGCGATACGCCTTCGTCAGCGTGCCGTCTCGCGATCTACGCATTGGTCCGGCTGAAGGCGTACGGGCCGCTGGCGTCGGCGGTACTCGACGGCTCGGCCGAGCCCCGTGTGAAGTGGTGGCCGGTGGCGTTCGCGCTGCAGCGCCTCGAAAACCCGGCCTCGCTTCCGGCGCTCATCACGCTGGCCAAGGATCCCAATCCCTACACGCGCGCGTTTGCCGTCAAAGGACTGGCCGCGCTGAAGGATCGCGCCGCGCTGCCGGTATTGATGCCGCTGCTGTCGAGCGGCGAACGCAACGTGCTGGTCGAGACCGTCCGCGCGCTCGGACGCATCGGCGATCCGTCCGCCGCCGAGCCGCTGATGCGCCTGATGAACGATCCGGCAGCCGATCCCACGGTCCGGCTCGAGGTCGTCGGCGCCATCGGCGGCGTCCGCGTGCCGGCGGTGTCCGACGCGCTCATCGACGTGTTGGCGGATCCGAGCCCCGCGATACGCAGCGCCGCCTTGCGCTCGCTCTCGAATTTCGACAACGAAAGCTTCGTGATCCTGCTCTCCGGCCTCGATCCGGACACGCACTGGCAGGTTCGCTCGACGCTGGCGTCGCTGCTCGGCGGGTTGACGGCCGATTCGGGCCTGCCGCGCCTCGAACTGATGCTGAACGAC
>DASXGC010000284.1:0-6069 GCA_036489235.1 Vicinamibacterales bacterium | reverse complement strand
AAAGTAACCGCTGTTCACAAGGCACCCGGTGACTACCCGGGCGGCAAACAGGGCGATGTGCTGACGGTGGAATTCACCGTTTTGGGTATTCCATGTCTCGGTCTCAATGGCGGTCCGAATTTCAAGCACAGCGAGGCCTTTTCCTTCCAGATCGCGACGGAGAATCAGGAAGAAACGGACCGTTACTGGAACGCGATTGTCGGCAATGGCGGCGCGGAAAGCGCTTGCGGCTGGTGCAAGGACCGCTGGGGCCTTTCCTGGCAGATTAGCCCACGCGCACTAACCGAGGCAGTTGCGGCGGGTGGCGCCGAGGCCAAGCGTGCTTTCGAAGCGATGATGTCGATGAAAAAGATCGACGTCGCCGCGATCCAAGCGGCACGGCGGGGCTGACCCGGCAAAGACGGTCGTCAGGGGTCAGGAAACATTCCCGGGAATGTTTGCCGGCTGCGAGCGAGTATGCTCTCGTCAGTGAGATTCGACGCATGAGCGTTGGCAGCACGCTGGTCCGAGGCGCGGAGATCCGCTTTCGGGAAGCCACGGAGAAACTCCGGCCGTTTGTCGGTTGCTTCTGGGTGATCACCGCGGACCGCGACGCCGTCCTCGAGCTCGTCCCCGACGGGAGCACCACGATCTCCGCTCCGCTGCGGGACGGAGCGGTTTCCCCGTGGTCCTTACGAGGCCCGCTGCTGAAGCCCGCTGCGCGCCACTTCGCGGCGCCGACAACTGTCGTGGGCATCCGGCTGCGACCGGGTGTCGCATATATCCTGACGGGCATTGCAACGGAGACGCTCGTGGATCGACGGATCGATTGCGCGAGCATGAAGCCGTTCCAGCGTCTCGTCGCCGCCGAGCCTCGGCCGCGCACTCCGGAGGAGCACATCGCCGCGCTCGAGCAGTTTCTGATCGAGCGGCTCGAACACGCCGCAGTTCATCCGGTCGTCGCGTCTGTCCTCGCCGAGCTCGAGCGCGCGCGCGGAGGTCTGCGTGCATCCCAGCTGGCCGCCTGCGGCGGCGTCAGCCCTCGCCAGCTGAATCGCCTGATGCGCCGGTGGGTCGGCTTCGGCCCCAAGCGCCTCGCGTCCATCGTCCGCTTCCAGGCGACGCTTCACGAGATGGAGCAAAAAGCCAAGCGTCCAGTAGCTTCGCTGGCGACGGAGAACGGCTATTTCGACCAGTCTCATCTGACGCACGACGCGGTCCGGTTCTCCGGAGCCACGCCAGGCGATCTCGTGCCGCGCTCGATGACCGATTTCTCCAAGACCCGTTGCGACGAGCTTCTCTAGAGTACCGCTCGAGACTGGTGCACGGCTGCGATGGATGGGCCGACCAGTCGCCCTCGATACTCAGGAGGCTGTCCCGATGGGAAAGCAGATTTTGGGCGTGGTCGGTGGGTTGATGGCGTGGTTCGCCGGGGTCCTGGTGGCAGGCGTCCTGTTGCGATCGTTTTGGCCGGAGTACGTCGCAGCGTCAGGCGACATGTCGTTCACGCTGCCAATGAAACTCACGCGGCTTTCAATCGGCGCTTTGACAACGCTCGCGGCCGGCGCGATGACCGCCTTGATCGGGCGATCGAGCTGGACGCCGGTGGTCACGGGCGCGCTCCTGCTCGTGTTCTTCATCCCCGAGCACGTCAACCTCTGGGACAAGTTTCCAATCTGGTATCACCTGACGTTTCTCACGTCGCTCGTGCCGCTCGCACTCATTGGAGGAAGGGTTGCAAGGAGGCAGTCACATGCAGTCGCCACCCATCAGCCACGCTGAGATCGACGCGCGGATTGCCAGCCATATCGACGAATTGCTGGAGTTGTGGTGGGTCGAGCAAGGCGCCTCGAAGCCGCGGGACCTCGAGCTGGTGACGTTGGCGTTGCCGTTCCCGCGCGACCGGCCCATTCGCGCGCTGGATCTCTGTTGCGGCCCTGGCGATGTGGGCCGAGCCATCCGGCGGGTCTATCCCGAGGCCCACATCGACTGCATCGATCGAGACCCATTCCTCGCGGCAATCTGCAAAGCCGCAAATCAGCGTGATCGCATACCAGGACGGCTCGTCGTGAGAGATCTTCAGGACGATGGCTGGCTCGGCGAATTTACGGGCAACTACGATGTCGTGGCGATCGTGAATGCGCTGCATTGGTTCGACGAGCGGCGCGCGCAGCAGCTAGTCAAAGACGTTCACGGCTCGCTGCGGGTCGGCGGAATGTTTCTGCTCGCGGAGCCGGCGCCTGCCGAGCCTCCCTTCGCGGCTGGATTCGAAGAATGGAAAACCAGGCAGCCTCCGCGCTACACGCGCGAGAATTGGGAACGGTTCTGGTCGAGGGCGAACGCAATCCTCGGCTACGATCACACTGCGCTCCTCGGCTCTCCCAACGCCGAACGCATCGGAGATCGTCTGCCGGTCGCCGGCTGGACGCGGTTGCTCGAACGAGCCGGCTTCGTGCTGAGTGACGTGTTATTGCGAGACGCCGATCAGGTGGTGATTGGCGCTCTGAAATCGGTCTCGGGAGAACCCGCGTGATCACCGCTTGCACGCGCTGATGTCGACGATGGTGGCTCCGCTGGTCGTAAAGTTCCGCCGAATCATGCGAACGTGTGGATCAGACGGACGTGCGGCGCCATTATTGGATGTGCAGCGGCCAGCCGACCCAGCCTGTCGTCCGCGGTGATCAGTTCGGTTTCGAGTCTCACCGCCAGTGCCAGATACATCGCGTCGTAGACGGTCAGGCCGGTCGTGATGGCCACGGCATGCGCCTCGATCATCAGGCCGCGCGTCGGGACGGTCTCGACGGCGATGCCGGAAATATCCGCGGCCAATCGTTGGCCTTCGCGGGCGGTCAATTCGCCCCGTCGCACCTTTTTCCAGATGACGTTTCCGACCTCTGGGAACAGCAGGTCCGGCGACACAAATTGATGCGCTGCCGCCAGGAGTCGATGCGCTGCGTCGCTGTGGATTTCTGGAACGAACCACTTGATGACGACGCTTGCATCGACAACGAAGACGCTCACCGCGTGTCGCGATCCTCTCGAGTCATCGCAGTACTGTCTGACTGGGAGGACTGCCGCAGGCGCTTCAGCCATCGTGCGGAAAGCCGGCGCGTTTCGGCAAGATTGAGGGTGCTTGCCCTCTGCAGGACGTTGTGGATTTCGGCCTGGAGTGAGCGGCCGTGGGCCTTTGCGGCCGCCTTGAGCTGCCTCAGGACGTCATCATCGAGATCACGAACCAATACGTTCGCCATAGTCGGGTGAACCTCCCGCACGCGGATGGTATCATAGTGATACCGATCGGTCTGCCACTCTGAGCAGATCGTCACCGCGGGCAGCGCGCGGCGACGAAGCCGAAGGTCACTTCGTTGAAGACTAGCAGTCAAGACCGATGAGCGAACCGGACATTCGACGACTTTGCGATAGCCAATCGACGGCCGTCATGATCGAGCGGCTGATCTCCAGGCGCGCCGTATTGGGCCTGCTCGGGGCGAGTGCCCTCGTGCACGCCGCCGGCTGTAGGACGAGTTCCTCGACGTCGCAACCCGGCGTCGATCCCGCGGTGCCCCTTTACTATCTGACTCTTGGAGAGATCGGGCGGCGCATCGAGTCGCGTGAGCTATCACCGGTCGAACTGACGGGGCGGATGCTGGACCGAATCGCAACGGTCGATCGCAGGCTCAAGAGCTACGCCACCGTGATGCGGGAAGAGGCGCTGGCGGCGGCTCACGCAGCCGAGCAGGAAATCCGTGCGGGCAGATATCGCGGGCCGCTGCACGGTGTACCGGTGGCGGTGAAGGACCTGTGTTACACGAAGGGTGTCCGTACGATGGGCGGCACGAAGGTTCGAGAGGACTTCGTCCCGCATGTTGACGCCACCGTCGTGTCGAAGCTGCGAGACACCGGTGCGGTGCTGCTCGGCAAACTGAATCTGTCGGAGGGTGCGACGGCGGGCTACAACCCGGCGCGCGACGTGCCCCTCAATCCCTGGAATCCGGATCGATGGCCTGGCATGTCCTCGAGCGGATCGGGCGTCGCGACTGCCGCAGGTTTGTGTTACGCGGCCATTGGCACCGACACGGGAGGATCGATTCGATTTCCGGCGTCAGCAAATGGCATCGTCGGACTCAAACCAACCTATGGCCGGGTGAGTCGCTTCGGTGTGATGGCGATGGCCAACTCGCTCGATCACGTCGGGCCGATGGCGCGGAGCGTCGCGGACGTGGCCATCCTGTTCGATGCGATCGCGGGGCGCGATTCGAAGGATCCGACCTCGCTCGAGGCTCCGGCGCCGCAGGTATTCAAGGATCTTACGCAGGGAATCCGAGGCGTACGCATCGGCGTCGACCGTGACTACGCGCTGAAGGGCATCGATTCCGGCCAGGCCGCAGCGATCGATGCAGCGTTGCTGGTGCTCAAAGGTTTGGGCGCCACCATCGTCGACATCCGAATGCCCGATCTCAGCGGAGTGCTCGACATGTGGTCGGCGATCTGCGCATCGGAGATCGTCGTGGCCCACGCAGCGACCTACCCGTCTCGCGCGAGCGAGTACGGTCCCTATATGCGCGAGTTCCTGGCCACGGGCGCACAGGTGACGCCGCAACAATTGGCAGCGGCACGAGAGCGCCGCGAGGTGTTCACCTCCAGGTTCATTGACGTACTCGAATCAGTCGACGCGATAGCCGGGCCATCTGGCGGCGATCCGGCATGGCCGATCACGCACGCCATTCAGGTCGGCTCGCTGCCGGACTATCACAAGGCGTGGTCCGCGGCCGCGCCGCGCAGCGCCGAGTTCACGATGCCGATGGATCTTGCCGGCGTCCCCGCGATCTGCTTGCCGTGCGGCTTTTCTGCGGACGGTCTGCCGTTCAGCATCCAGTTCACGGGCCGACGGCTTGGCGAGTCGATGCTGTGTCGCATCGCCCATGTTTATGAGCAGGCGACTGAGTGGCATACGCGCCACCCGGACGTGACAACCGGCTGACGCCATTCAAGGATTTCGGGCGGACCTTCGGTCCGCCAACGTGCGCCTCTGAACTCTCTCAGGGCACGAGCAGCAGAGGAATCGCGATCCCCGTGACAAACACGATCATGACCAACCACGACCATGGGTTGCCGAGGTTCAGTGTGTAGCCCAAACCCATCCGCTTTTCAACGAACAAGGTCGGATCGGCCCGATTGAAATACAAGCTGCCCAGAATCCAGGACGAATCTGGCGTTGTGTCCCCAATCGGCGGCGCTTCGAGAACAGCCGTTCGTCGCATCACGCGGATGTAGAACATCCCGATGATGACGAGCGCAAAGGGAGCGATTCGAATCACGAGCGGCAGGCGCAGATTACGCGCGCCCTCGGAAAACATCGCAACGACCGTTGTCCACGCCACTAAGATTGCCATCAAGTAGGCCCATGCGAGCTGGGTCAGCAGATTGATTCGTCGCACGCGCCGATACTGGTGGCCGTCATGCCCGGCCGCGCGCGGTAGACGCGTCCAGTTCAGAACGGCGTATGACGTGAACAGCAGGGCGGCACATACGACGAAGCCAATCGCGAACCCTTGAAAGGCGCCAGGAACAGACTTCGCCGTCCAGCCATCAGCCGTGCCCGCGAGGTTCCAATGCGTTGGGAAACGAGCGGGAACGTCGTCCCAGTGCAGTGCGACGTACGCGGCAGCCGCGCACAGAATCAGAAACGGACCGAGCTGACCGACGACTCCCCCAGGAAGACCTTCCGGCGGCCCAATCGCCGCCTCACGGATGGTCGTCGACACCGTCGCGTGAGGACGAACAGCCCTCCAGGCCCTCGCGAAGGCCACGGATGCACCAATGGTCAGGCCCAGGAACATGCCGCCCGAGACAAACGGCATCGGTGATGTCGCGACGATGGCCGCTGCAGCCACCGCAAGGAGCCAGACCTCCACGGCATATCGGCGCGAGACCTTTCGCGCGATCGGTCCTTCACGAAAACCTGGGGAGACCGTGACGCCGAAGAAAATCTCCCGTCGCGTCAGGTAAGGAGCGAGGTGCGACGAAATGGCCACCAGCGTAATGAAGCCAAGCATGGTGCTCATGGCGTCACGCTTTCTTGAGTTTGCC
>DASXGC010000272.1:0-6541 GCA_036489235.1 Vicinamibacterales bacterium | reverse complement strand
GAGATTATCTATTTGACAAATATTTTTGTCAAATAGGCCAAAAAGAAAGCGGACCACCGATCGTCCGCTTTCAACACGGCCAGGCGTGACGACGAATGCTATTGCCCGGCGGCCGTGCTCGTCGTCTTCATCGACGCCATTACTTTCGCGATCACGTCGTTCAACTGCCGGTCGCCGCGAATCCAGCGGAACACCGCCACGATGTCGTTGTCCCAGTCGATGTAGATGATGTTCGAGCCGTTGCCGACAAATCGCACCGCGGTCTCCGGCGCCGCCGGCAGCGGCTTGCGATCGGTGTTGAGGTACCAGTTGGCGTAGCCGTAGGTGTTGTTGTCCGAGCCCGGCGTCCGCGCCATCTGGATCCATTTCTCCGACATGATCTGCTTGTCTTTCCACATGCCGTTGCGCAGATAGAGGTAGCCGAAGCGCGCCATGTCGTACGAGCTCATGAAAATGCCGCCGCCCCAGTGGCCGCCGCCGCTCACCGACTGCACCTTCTGGCCGTCGATGTCCACCCAGGAATTCTCGTAGCCGTACCAGCGCCACGTGGACGAGGCGCCAATCGGCTCCATCACTTCTTCGCGCAGCACCTGCGGCAGCGGCTTGCGCCACACCTGCAGCGCCGCCAGCGCCATCACGTTGACCCGCACGTCGTTGTACTTGAAGTGCGTGCCCGGCTCGTAGAGCTTGCGGTTCGCCCAGTCGTCCGGCTTCTCGCCCACCGGACGATCGGCCCAGTCAGGCTTGCCCCACAACGTGCCCTGCCAGTCGCTGGTCTGACGCAGCAGATGATCCCACTTGATGTTCTGGTTGTGTGGCGCGTCGAACAGGTCCACATGCGGCGGCATGTAGTCGCGGACGTAGTCGTTCACGTCCTTGATCAATCCCCGCTGCCACGCGAGTCCGACCACCGTCGTCAGAAACGTCTTGGTCACGCTGTTGACGATGTCGGCGCGTTTGGGGTCGCCCCATTCGGCCACCACGTAACCGTGGCGCGTAATCATGCCGCTCGCGGGGCCGCGATCCTTGATCGGTCCAACCAGCGTATCGAACGGCTCCTTGCCGAAGCTGTTCTTCAGGAACAGCATCATGTCGTGAGTGCCCGGCGTGTCGGCGGCAATCGCCAGCTGCACCGCCTCGTTGACGAGGGCGGCATTCATCCCTACCTCTTCAGGCTTCTTGTGCTGCCAGTCGAAGCGTTCGGGATAGTAGGTGGCCGACGCCTGCGCCGATGCCGCCGCCGGCCGGCGGGTCGGCGAAACAGGTCGGTCCTGAGCCAGCGCGGGCGCGATGGCGAGGGCGGCGAGAACGAGCGGCAACGCACGTCGCAGCATGGGTTATCTCCTTGCAAAGGGTGCAGTATAGTGCGGAATATCACCCATGCGCGTCTGGCTGTTCGCCCTGATGGCTGCCTGCGCCGGATCGGTCATGGCCGTCTATGGCCAGCAGGCGGAGCGCGTCACGCTCGAACTGCTGCTCGAGCGCTCCGGCTGGTACCTCGAATCGTTCACCGACGAATTCGAGAACGTGGTGGCGGAAGAGCTCTACACCCAGGATGCCTCGGTCCCGCTGCTCGCATTCCAGCCGGTCGGTCGCGGCGCACCGACAGTGCAGGCCTCGGTTGCAGACTCGATTCGCGCGCGGCACCGCGACCTGCGCTCCGATTTCCTGCTCGCCAAGTCGCCGGACACGTCGGCGCTGTTGCCGTTCCGCGACGTTCTCGAAGTGGACGGTCAGCCGGTGCGCGACCGTCAAGCACGCCTGGCGACGCTGTTTCTCGGACCGTCGCGCGACATCATGGCCCAGGCGGAACGCATCGGCAACGAGGGCGCCCGCTACAACCTCGGAAATATGCGCAGCACGCTCGGCAATCCAGTCCTCGCGCTCGGCGTACTTCAGAAGGACTATCAGCCGCGCTTCCAGTTTTCGATCGGCAAGGAGGACAAGGCGGTCGGACCCGGCGTCTGGAGCGTCGACTTCAAGGAAGTGAAGATGCCGTCGATGATTCGCGGCGAAGCCGGCGCCGATCTGTTCTCACACGGCCGCGTGTGGATCGACTCGCTGAACGGTCGCGTCATGAAGACCGAGCTGCAGGTCGAACAGCCTGCCATCCGCGCGGTTGTGACGACGACCTTTCGCGTCGACGAGCATTCCGGCATCGCGGTCCCGATAGAAATGCGGGAGCACTACACGTTCGGCAACGGCAACCGTGTGAACACGGTCGCGACTTACGGGCACTTCCGCCGGTTCGACGTCAGCGCCAACGAAGAGCTCAGCTCGCCCTTGAGCATCGTCACCGACGAATGGACCGGCATGACCCTGGTGGAGATTCCCGGCGGACGTTTCACCATGGGCAGCGCGACATCCGAAGTCGGACGCAACGACGACGAGGCTTTGCACGACGTCGAGATCAGCCGCCCGTTTTTCATGGGCCGCAACGAAGTGACGCAGCAGGAGTGGAAGACGGTGATGGGCACCACACCCAGTCATTTCGTCACCTGCGGCACCAAGTGTCCGGTCGAGAACATCTCGTATGTCGAGGTCCAGCAGTTCCTCACCAAGTTGAACAGCCGGACCAAACTGCGGCGCTATCGCCTGCCCTCCGAAGCCGAGTGGGAGTACGCCTGCCGCGCGCGCACTACGGGTCCGTTTTCGACCGGCGAGAACCTGACGACCGCGGAGGCGAACTACAACGGCACGCAACCCTACAACACGTTTCCGGCCGGTGAGTGGCGGCAGAAAACGGTACCGGTCGGCACCTACGGACTCAATCCGTGGGGCCTCGCCGACATGCACGGCAACGTCTGGGAATGGACCGCGGACTGGTATGGACCCTACGCCGACGGACGCGGCTCGAACATCGATCCGCATGGACCGGGCGCCGGCGAGAAACGCGTCATCAGGGGCGGCAGCTGGTTCTTCGACGCCAATAGCGCACGCTGCGCGCTGCGCTACACCCACGCGCCGCAGGACAAGGGCTTCAGTCTCGGTTTCCGAGTGGCGGCCGATCGGTTGCAATGAACGCGTACTGCAACTGGTCGGTGATGATGCCGTCCTTGATGGCGCTACGGCACAACCGGCCCTCGAGCGAGTAGCCGGCTTTTTCCAGCACGCGACACGACGCGGTATTCGAGGCGAACGGCACGGCGAACATCCGCGTCAGCCCGTAGGTCTCGATGGCGTGACTCGTCACTGCCACCAACGCCTCGGTGGCAATGCCGCGTCCCCAGAAAGGCTCGGCCAGAAAATAGCCGACCTCGGCCGACACGCGCTCGACGTCCTGCTGCGGCTTGAATGCGATGCTGCCGACGGCCTCACCGTCCACGACGATGGCGAACGCAGTCTGGGGCGAACGCTTTCGGACCGAGCGGATATACGCGTCGGCGTCGCGCTTCGTAAACGGATGCGGAAATGCGTCCCGAAGATTGAGCCAGATCGCGCGGCTGTTGGCACAGCGCGCCAGCGCCTCGGCGTCCCGAGTCTGCCACGAACGAATCTCGCATGACGGCAGCGCGATGCAAACCGACATCTCAATCGGCCTGCAGCGCCACGAGTGGATCGACGCGCAGTGCCCGGCGCGCCGGAATCACAAGGGCGGCACACGCGGTCGCCGCGAAGATCGCCAGCACCACAGCGTAGGTGGTCGGATCAACCGGCGATACGTCAACCAGCAGTCCTCGCATGCCGCGGCTGATCAGCGCCGCGGCGGCCGTCCCGATCACCATTCCCGCCAGGGTCAGACCGAAGCCCTCGGCAGCAATCAGGCCAATCACCGAGCGGGCATCGGCCCCGAGCGCGACGCGCACGCCGATTTCCCGGGTACGACGGGCGACCGTGTACGCAATGACGCCGTACAAGCCGGCCGCCGCCATCACCAGGGCCACGGCGGCAAACGCCAGCAGCAGCGTCGCGGTCAACCGCTCCGTCGCAATAGAATCGGACAGCGCCGCGTTCATGGTTTCGACGCGCGTGATCGGCAGGTCGCGATCCACGCCTCGAAGCGCCGCACGAACGGAGCCGGCGAGCGCCATCGGATCGCCGCCGGGTGCCGCGCGAAGGACGATCTGCATGGCCGGCCACGGCCGCTGCGCATACGGCGTGTACATCTCGAACATGGGCGCCCGCGCCAGGCCGTTGTTCTTTACATCGCCAGCGACGCCAACCACTTCGGCAAAGCCGGGAAACCTGCCGACCAGCAGCTTCTCTCCAAGCGGCGACTGATTGGGCCAGACGCTGCGGGCCAGTCCCTGACTGATTACAACCACCAGCGGCGACCGTTCGTTGTCGCCGGCGTTGAACGTCCGTCCCGCGACGATGGGAATCCCAAGCGTCTCGAAGTACTCACCGTCGATCGCGGACCATTGCCCGACCGGCCGGTTGCCGATTGGCACCATCGCACGGTCGCCGGCGGCATACGGCGCCATGGTCGTGAACGATGGCGGCAACGACATCGACGCCGCCGCGCGTGCGACACCCGGCGCCGCGTCGAGTTCCGGCATCAGGCGCGACATGAACCGCCGCATCGCTGCCGCGTCCGGGTATTGAGACGATGGCAATGAGAAGCGCAGTGTCAGGAGTCCATCGGGTTTGAACCCGACCTGCGTGCGGGTCAGCCGGGTGAAGCTCTGAAGCAGCAGTCCGGCGCCGACCAGCAGCATCAGCGACAGCGCCACTTCGGCAACCACCAGCACGCGGCCGGCGGCGCGCGGCGCCGCGATCGAGCCGCGGCCGCCGCGCTTCAACGCGTCAACCGGCGGCCGGGTCGCGAGGAACGACGAAGGCACGAGGCCGAAGAAGAGGCCGGCGGCGAGCGACACGGACAGCGAGAACAGCAGCACGCGGCCATCAACCGCAATCGGCGCCGCCCGAGGCAGACGCTGCAGCGCGGCCGACGCCAGATCCACGCTCCAGTACGCGAGCACAACTCCTCCGAGGCCGCCGGCCAACGCGAGCACGAAGCTCTCGCGGCACAGCCACCAGGTCAGGTCGCGGCGCCTGGCGCCGAGAGCAGCGCGGACCGCGGCCTCGTGCGCGCGGGCGCCGGCGCGCGCCAGCAGCAGGTTGGCGACGTTGGCACACGCAACCAGCAGGACGAGACCGACCGCGCCCATCAGCAGTAACAGCGGCGTGCGGACATCGCCGACCGTCCGGTCGCGAATAGGGACCAGCCGCAGGCTGGCGTCAGGATCGGCATCGGTGTTGGTGGGATTCGCCCTTGCGTAGGCCCGCGCGACGATGTCCACCTGCGCCTGAACCGGCTCGAGCCTGGCGTCCGGCGGCAATCGCGCGATCGCCGAGAGGTAGCCAAGACCAGCGTCGATCTGCGCCCGGGTGAATCCGCTCAACTCCTCGACATGCGTCGTCCACACATCAACGTCGTCGAACGGTGGCGGCAGATCGATGCCGAGTGCGCCAACCACCGTGTACGGCGTTCCGTTCAAGGTCAGTGCGGTGCCGACAACCGATGGCAGGCCGTTGAACCGCCGAATCCAGTAGCGGCGACCCAGAATGGCCGCGGCCGGGGCGCCGGCAGCGTCTTCGGCGGACGTGAACGTCCGGCCGGCGGCCGTCTCCACGCCAAGAACATTGAAGAAGCTCGCCGAAACCCGTCCACCGGGCAACTGCTCCGCCTGTTCGGCGCCTGTGGTGTTGAAGCGATCGCTCGCGACGGCGGCCAAGCCGCTCAGCATCTGACTATGCGCGGCCAGCTCGACGTACGCCGGGTACGAAAACGACGCGCCGTCGATCCCGCGCCTCGGATTCACGCCACCGAGAACGTAAAGTCGCGACGAGTCCTTGAATGGAAGTGGCTGGAGGAGCGCAGCATCCACAACGCTGAACACCGCGGTGGTCGCACCGATGCCGATCGCGATGACGATGATGGCAACGGCGGTGAATTCTTTCGCCTGCCAGAGCGATCGGATGGCGTAGCGCATCTATCTTCTACTTCGTCTACTGATCCGCGACATCAATACGAACCGCGCTTCAGACCATATACCGTTCGCCCGCCGCGGCGCCAAGCGCAAAACGGCCGGCGGCAAACGCTGAGAGATCGAATCCGGGATCGCGCCCGGTAATCACATCGGCCAGAATCCGGCCGGCCGCGGGCGAATGCTGGAAGCCGTGTCCGCTGAATCCGTTGATGAGGAAAAGGCCTTCAACGCTCGTCGCCGGCCCGATGATGGGGTTCGCATCCGGCGTCACTTCATAGAGACCGGCCCACGCGTGAGAGATCGATGCGTCGGCCAGCGCTGGCAGCCGGTGAACCGCCGCCTCGATCACCTCGGGCAGAAAATCCCACTGCACCGTGGTGTCGAAGGACGGCTGTTCGCGCGGGTCTCCCATCCCGAACAGCATGCCGGCACCCTCGCGATGGAAGTAGAACGTAGTGGCGAAGTCAATCACCATGATGCGCGACGAAGGAACCTGCCAGTCGGTGAGCGAACCCGTCGGCGCCTGGGCGATGAAGATGTGGCGGCGGTACGGATCCACGGGAACGTCCACGCCGGCCATCCGTCCAATCGCGCGTGCGTACGGGCCG
>DASXGC010000156.1:0-1898 GCA_036489235.1 Vicinamibacterales bacterium | reverse complement strand
GCACTGGCACCCGCTGCGGCGGCTCTTTGCTATCCGTTCCTTCTCAGGGCGTTCCATGCCGTCGTCGGCACGCAGGCCGTAGCACCGTCGGTGTCGGCGATCGCCAGCGCGACCTTGATTCTGGCGATCGCGTTCCTCGTGCCGTTTCTCGGGCTTGCGCTTGCCTGCCGTCCCACCGCCAATACGGGGGCGAGGCGCTTGGCCTATGCCAGCGTGACAGCGCCGACGCTCTATGTCTTCCTCGGCGTCGTCCAGGCGCTGGTTCATAGCCCCATCCCCGACGAAATCGTCTGGTGCGTGATCTGGCTCGCGATCGCGATCTGGTCACAGCGCGCTCGAAATCCCGTCGCTGTATTAACGCCCGCAGTCGGGCGCTGGCGCGTCGTCCATGGGCTGACGGCGGCGATCCTCTGCCTCTACGTGCTGTTCCATATCACCAATCACCTGTTCGGCCTGGTTGGCCCCGATGCTCATGCCGCCGTCATGAAGATCGGACGCGTGGTCTACCGCTCCGGCGTCGGTCAACCGCTGCTGGTGGCGGCCATGCTCTTCCAGATCGGCACCGGCCTCCATCTCGCGTGGCGCTGGAGCGCCGCCCCACAGGGCTTCCACCGGACCTATCAGGTCGCCACGGGCGCCTATCTCTCGCTGTTCATCCTCGGGCACATGAATTCGGTCTTTATCTATGCCCGCAGCTTTCTCGGCATCCCGACCGATTGGAATTTCGCGATCGGCGCGCCGACCGGGCTCATCCATGACGCCTGGAACATCCGTCTCCTGCCGCACTATGCGCTCGGCGTCTTCTTCGTCCTGAGCCACATCGCGTCGGGGCTTAGAGTCGTGCTGATCGCCCACGGCATGGATCAAGGCCGCGCCGACCGCGTTTGGGGCGCGTGCGTCGCAATAAGCGCCATTGTCGCGACCGCGATCATCGTCGGAATGTGCGGCGTCAGGATCGGGGTGTTCGCTTCGTGATGTGCGGAGGGGGTCTGATCGAGCTGTCAAGCACAGCCACCGCGATCAATAAGAAGCTCACACTGCCCGCCGCCCTCTACAGGTTCATGGACGCATTTCGGCTGGACGCGGGATGATGCGATGCCCCAATCGCCCGTTGTCTGCCGTCGAATGCCAATCGAGAAAGCTCTGGCGTAACCGATGCAAACATGAGGACGGACTCGGTCCATTAAGGAGTATCGATTCGAACCGATACTCGGTGGCAGCTTTGCGCGCAATCCAAGCCATACAGCCGCGCTCAAGGCGAGTCCAATAGCTGCCGCCCGTTCTCTGGGTAACCATGCCTAAAACGCTGGCACGGACGAGGAACTTTACGCTCTTTGCCGATCGACGGATGAACTTGGCCGACGCATCTCCTATATCTGGACTAAGACGACGACTTCAGCGAATCCGTATCGAACGGCAGGTTGCGCAGGCGCTTCGCCGTCGCCGTTGATCTTCAACATGAAAGCCATGGCTGCCTCTCGGTGGCTGCGGCTGATAGGAAGCAGCCGGCCGACGTGGACAGCGCCGGCCGGCTGCGTGCACCAATGGGCGCGTGTCGCTCACGGACGAACGCGGATGATCGTCTTCCCCTTGCGTGGCTCGGTCGGGTTCAAGGCGGCGACGGCATCGTCGAGGGTCGCGATGTTGCCGATGTTCGTCCGCAGTCGTCCGTCACGCACCCGCTGGACGATCTCACTCAGTTGAGCACGATCGGACTCGACAACGAAGTCGACCGCCAGGCCGTCGGCGGGCCGCGCCTCGGTCGGCCCGACGACGGACACCAGTGTTCCTCCGGCTCGAATCATGCGTGCGGACCGCTTCTGGATGTCGCCGCCGATGACATCGAACACCAGATCGACGCCGCCGACGTCTTCCAGCGCGTCGTTGTCGAGGTCGAC